>JAIFKX010000182.1 GCA_020049335.1 Paludibacter sp.
TGTATAAACGGCTGTACTCCGACTATTTACAGGCTACAGAAACCGATACTCTGAATTATAAAACACAACTGAGTAATGGTAGCTGGACTGACATAAATTACACAAGCAGGGTAGTCACATTTTGGCCACCCATGCAGCATTTGTATCGATTGCACCGAATGGCCGGATTATTTTGTAATCAGCAGGATAAAAATTCAACTTTAGCGGTTAAATTACTGACAGGAATAAAAGCGGGAATTGCTTATTGGCAATTAAAAAAGCCGGTTTCGGATAATTGGTTTTACAATGACATTGGCAAGCAGCTCGAATTTATTCAAATTATGATTCTTATGCGCGATTATTTGCCTGTTGCAACAATAAACGAAATTTGCAATTATTGCGTAATTGCCAACGCAAATAATACAGGAGCAAATTTATTGGAAATGGCCACATCAACTGCTGTGAGGGGCGTTTTACAAAACAATTCAGATATGATTCGAATTTCGCTTGATCTCATTAAAACGGTAATAGTACCCGTCGACAAAGGGAAAGATGGAATCCAGGCTGACAATTCGTTTCTTTTTCATGGCTTGCAATTGTTTTCGACTTTGTACAATGTAAGTATCATGCGCGGAGCTGCTTTTTGGCTCGATATGACCAATGGTTTGTCATTCGAATTACCGCAGCAAATCCAAAATGGAATAAGAAACGCAATTCTGGAGTCAGACAGATGGTTTTATTACGGCGATATTGCCGATTTTGGAACAGTCGGTCGGCGTATGTCGCAACAAAACGGAACGCGCACGTCTGCTATTTTACCAACCCTGAAACGGTTGGCCGGAATTGATTCGTTAAACGCTGATGCTTATAAATTAATGATAGCCAACATTGAACAAAACAAACACGATACATTAAATGGCAACCGCCATTTTTATAGGGCAGATTGTATGGTGCAGCGCAATCCAACTTTTTATTTTTCGGTTAAAATGTGTTCGTCGCGCACAAGTGGAACCGAAAGTGGCAACGGCGAAAATCTGAAAGGATTTTGGTTGCCATTTGGTGCAAACTGCTTACTGAAATCGGGCAATGAATTTAAAACCACTTTCCCGTTGTGGGACTGGACAAAAGTGCCGGGCGTAACTTGTCCCGAAGAAGTACCTTCGTTTGGTTGGTCTATAAATCAACCTTCGGAGTTTGTGGGTGGTGTGTCGAACGGAAAAATTGGTATTTGCTCCATGCAACTTAACAAACAAAGTACCATAGCTCGTAAGTCGTGGTTTGTTTTTGAGGACGAAATTGTGGCTCTCGGAGCAGGAATAACATCTACCAATACAAAACCAATCACCACTTCGCTGGCTCAAAATAAAATGGTAGGAAAAGTTTTTGTAAATGGTGTAGTAGTTAAATCGGGAGAGAAAATCGAATACAGTAACGTTTCCACCGTTTATAACGATTCTACGGCTTATTATTTCCCTTTAGCCTCTAAAGTGTCAATTACCAACACGTTAAAATCGGGTAACTGGTATCAGATTAATAATTCGCAACCCGATTTGGTTGTAAAGGATTCGGTTTTTTCGGTGTGGTTAACGCATGGTATAAAACCAGTCGATTCAACCTATGCGTACATTATTTTACCCAAAACAAGTTTGCAAAAACTAACATCATATACAACGAATAGTACTGTCAAAATACTTAAAAACACGCTTACAGTGCAAGCTGCAACACATACTGCTAAAAAACTTACCGGAGCTGTGTTTCATGCTGGTGGTCAGGTTATTCTCGAAAACGGAATTATCATTAAAGCATTTCAACCATGTGCTTTATTGGTTGATGCAAGTTCCGATTCGCTGATAATGTATGTTTCGGACCCGTCTCAAAATTCCGAAATTGCCACTTTTCAAATTGTTTACAATTCCACGCAGCGCGAATTGGTGGATGTGAAACTACCAGGTGGCAATTTTAGTGGTTCTACCGTTAAATTCAGTCGGAAACCAATGAGTTTAACTGATAAAACATCCATATCTGAATCAAAATCAATATCTTTACACTACAATAAAGCATTGAAAAAATTATTCGTAAATGGAACAAATGGCTTTTCGAATATAAAAATATTTAGTTCGGGAGGACAAGAAGTCATTGGCTGTAATTACTGCGATGAAATAGATGTAAGTGGTTTAAAACATGGATTTTATGTAGTGAAATATGGTAACTTTACTGATAAATTAATCAAATAATCTAATTAAAAATAAAAAATCAATACATCATGAAACGAGCAATCAATTGGAGAACAAAAAATAAGCAAAAAATTAGAATACTTCTCGCGTTTTTCATTTTAAATCTGGCCGGATTTTCAGGAATTACAGCGCAGGGACTAAAAGATTGGGCTGCTGCTGCGGGGCTTAACTACGGCTCTATGGTTCACAAAGCACAATTTATTAGCACTGCCGATTCAGCTGTTTACAGGCAAACACTCCGGACGGAGTTAAACATGGCTTTCCCCGAAAACGAAATAAAATGGGATGCAATTGAGCCTTCGCAAGGAGTTTTCAACTTCACTTATCCCGATCAGGTTATTGCTTTTGCACAAGCCAACGGTATGAAATCGCGCGGACATTTTATGATTTGGCACACAAATTTACCTTATTGGCTCACTTCAAGAGCTTCGGGTGCAAACAAATGGACACGTACGGAATTAATGGCCGTTCTCAAAAATCATATCAATACGGTTATTGGACATTACAAAGGAAAAATTCACGAGTACGACGTTGTGAATGAGCCTTTTAATATTGGCTACAATAAACCATACGGACTTCGAAATAGTATGTTCTATGATATTATCGGGCCTGATTATATTGATTCTGCCTTTGTGTGGGCACATCGTGCCGATCCTTCGGCCTATCTTTACCTCAACGAATATGGTGCCGAAATGGCTTCCTCGTCCGAAAAAGCAAAAAGTGATTCGCTGTACAAATACGTGAAAATGATTAAGGAAAAAGGGGTGCCAATTCATGGTGTCGGCTTCGAAGGACATTTTGGAAACTACATAAACGCAGGGACTATTAGTGCCAATATGAAACGTTTGGGCGATTTGGGTTTACGTGTTTCAATTACCGAACTGGACATGATGAACACGACGAATATCCCAATAAATTGGTATAACTTGATGAAAGCTTGTGTCGATAATTTTAATTGCACATCGTTTGTTACTTGGGGTATCGACGATAAAAATTCGTGGATGGGAAGCGATTGTGGTTGTTTAGTTTGGGACACTACTTTTCAAAAAAAACCGGCAATTTACAAAGCGCTTGTCGATGCCATGAAAACTGCAAATCCGACTATTACAGCCAAACGAAAAGCTTTTGCAGCCGTTTTGCCATTTCCACAAACTCCTCTGCCATACACTGCTACACCCGAACTCACTTATTGTCAGGGTGAAACAGCTACACCACTTGTGGCAACCGGTACTCGATTGAAGTGGTTTAACGATATAAATGCAACTGTTTATACTTTTACAGCACCTACACCTTCCACAGCTACTGTAGGCACAAAGTCGTACTTTGTAAGTCAAACGGTAAATTTTATCGAAAGTCCGAAAACTGAAATTAAAGTAACTGTAACTGCACCAACAACCTGGTACAAAGATGAAGATGGTGACGGAAAAGGTGATCCGAATGTGACTTTGTTATCGTGTACTAAGCCAGTAGGTTATGTAAGTGAGGCGGCAACAGGAATAGATGAAATTAACGGTAATAACTCAAATTTACTGATTTATCCACAGCCTTTTGCCTCAAATACCTTGTTGAAATTAACGAACAACGAATTGATACAGTCGATAACAATTTCCAATATATCTGGTGCCGTTATTTCCGAAATTAAAAGCATAAATAGTAGCGAGATTCAAATTGGAGATAATATGTCGGTGGGCGTATATTTCGTTTTAGTAAGAACTGTCAAAAATACGTTTAAAACTAAAATCATTAAGTTGAATTAAAATAATGGAAGTTCAAATTTCAATGAGAAGGTTATCCTTAATTTATTTTTCAATTCTATTTGCATTTTTTGCAACAAACAATGCTTTCGCGCAGCGTCAAACCACTATTCTAAGCAATGGTTGGAAGTTTATTAAACAAAATGTGGATGTAATGTCCTCTACTGAAAAATGGGAGGATGTTACCGTTCCGCATACATGGAATGCCATTGATGGTCAGGCTGGTGGAGGCCCGGTGTTGGACGCATACCAAAACCCAGTGCAGGCAGCCGAAGCTCAGAAATTGTCAAGAAACCAACAAACCCAATCGGACGATGTACGCATGAAATCAGGCTATTATCGTGGTACGTGTTGGTATGCCCGAAATCTGGATATTCCTTCCGATTGGAAGGGTAAGAAACGTGTTTTTGTTCGGTTTCAGGCTGCAAGTCAGGTGGCTAAAACCTTTATCAATAAAAATTTATTGGGCGAACACAGGGGTGCATTTACTGCTTTTACCTATGAATTAACTGATTTTTTGAATTACGGACAACCCAACGAATTGCGGTTGGAAGTGGATAATTCGCAACGGCAGGACATGGCACCACTTTCGGGTGATTTCAATATGTGGGGTGGCATTTATCGTCCGGTGGAACTCATTGTGACCGATGTTGTTTGTGTTTCACCGCTTTATTTTTCTACTTCGGGTGTATTTCTTACCACTAAATCGCTGGATAATAACAAGGCGGTGGTTGATGTGAAATCATATATTTCGAATGGACGAAAACCCAAAGGAGCAAAAAATTATTCCGAAAAAGTGATAGTTGAAACTCAAATTATCGACAAAGACGGAAAAACAGTGGCAACAGCTCAAAACGAGACTGCGGTAGATTTTGAAACCACCAATACACTCGTTCAAACAGTAACAATCCCAAATCCACATCGTTGGCAAGGCAGAAAGGATGCGTATTTGTATCATGCAAAAGTGAGAGTATTGAAAAATGGAGAACTGATAGACGAAATTACTCAACCGCTGGGATTGCGCACAACCGCCATTACGCAGGAAAAAGGATTTTTGCTCAACGGCGAGGTTTATCCGGTTTATGGGGTTTGCCGCCATCAGGACAAGCGCGATAAAGGTTGGGCTATCAATGCCGATGACGAAATTCAGGACAATAAAAACATCTTGGAAATTGGAGCTACAGCCGTTCGTAATGCCCATTATCCGCAAAGCCAGTCGTGGCACAATCTGGCCGACAGCGCCGGACTTTTAATGTGGGACGAAGTAACCGTTGTAAACGAAACCCGCACTACTAGAGCGTTTTGGGAAAATACCAACGAGCAGTTGCGCGAATTGTGCTATCAACTTTATAACCATCCAAGTGTGGTTTGGTGGGGCATTTTCAATGAACTGGGCAATGCGCCCACACCTCCTGCCGACCCACAACTGGCAGTTTTAAGGGATATTGCCAAGTCGATAGACTCGTCGCGCATTGTAGTTGGCGCTACTAATCAATATGGTCGAAAATTCAATACAATTCCTGATCAAATCGGTTTCAATATCTATCCTGGCTGGTATTTTGGCGATTGGGACAAAGAAGATGGAAATACACCAGAGAATAATTACTTCGAAAAATACGTGAATGACCGTTCTCGTGAACTTGGAAAACGGATTGCTTTTGCCGAATATGGTGCTGGTGGCGACGTAAAACATCACATCGAAGGTCAGCCAAAAAAACCTAATCCTGCTCATGGTGGACCCTTTCATCCCGAAGAATGGCAAACATTCGTGCACGAAAAAGACTGGGCTGTTATTAAAGATAACCCGAAAATGTGGGGCTCATTTTTGTGGGCAATCAACGATTTTGCTGCGGCTAACCGTAACGAAGGAAGTATGCCGGCCATTAACACAAAAGGGCTGATTACGCACGACCGCAAAATTAAAAAGGATGCTTTTTATTTTTACAAAGCCAACTGGAATCCGGAACCAATGGTATATATTAGTTCGCGCAGAGCTACCCAAAGAAAGCAGCAACTAACTGATATTAAAGTCTTTTCAAATATCGGGCAAGTAGAACTGAGAGTGAATGGAAAATCGTACGGAAAAATTGCTCCTGACAGTATCAAAATTTGCCTTTGGAAAAACGTGCAACTAATACCGGGCAAAAATAAGATTGAAGTAAAAGCTATTTCGGGAAAGAAAAAACTGGTAGATACGTGTGAATGGGTTCTTATTAAATAGTTTCCTAATTTATTAATCTGGTTTGAAATGAAAAAATCACTCATATTATTATTCAGTTTAGCTGAAATAGTCTTATCAGCCCAAACCGTTAATCCATATTTGCCTGATACCTTATCAACACAGAAAATAAGTGGAATGACGCTTGTTTTTAATGAAGAGTTTAATAACACAGGCAAGCCAAATCCGGCTAACTGGAGTTACGAAGGTGGATTTGTGCGCAACAATGAATTGCAATGGTACCAGAGCGATAACGCAAATTGCTCTGGTGGTCGTTTGTTAATTGAAGGTCGTAGGGCAAATTTTCCAAATCCCAAATATGTAGCGGGTAGCACCGACTGGCGAACGAACCGTCAAACAGTGAATTATACTTCTTCGTGTATTCACTCGCGGGGTAAAAAATCGTGGTTGTTTGGACGCTTCGAAATTCGTGCTCGAATTGATACCTCAAAAGGAGCTTGGCCTGCCATCTGGACTTTGGGCAATAGTAAAGACTGGCCTTCGTGTGGCGAAATAGATATTATGGAATTCTACAGAATTAATAATATTCCCACACTTTTAGCTAACTTTGCATGGGGAACGGCAACTGCTTGGCAAGCAAAGTGGGATTCGTACACACGACCATTGAGCCAATTGCTTGCGCAAGATGACAAATGGCCCGAAAAATACCATGTTTGGCGAATGGATTGGACAAATGAGTCAATAAAGTTATATGTTGATAATGAGCCATATAATATGACTTTACTGAGCCAGACAATAAATGCTGATGGTTCAAATCCATTTTTGCAGCCACAATATTTTATGCTGAATTTGGCACTTGGCTCAGGTGGAGGTGATCCTTCAAAAACCGTTTTCCCATTAGAATTCGAAGTGGATTACGTCCGTGTTTATCAAAATACCCCAACAGCACTGAATGAACAAATAGCTGATGAATCAGAACTACATATTGTTTATCCAATTGATAAAAAGATAGTTAGATTTAAATACTCAAAAGTCATTGATAAACTTCCGTTGAAAGTGGCAGTATACAATGTTAGCGGAATGAATGTGTTTTCGCAGAATTTCAATAGAATTGAAACACAAAATGAGTTGAATTTGTCCGCGTTAAATTCTGGTGTTTACTTTATTCGGTTTGATGGTCAGAATTCTAAAGTGTGTAAAGTAATTTTGAAATAAAGAATTTATTCTAATAACTAAAAAAATAATCCGTTATGAGATATGCTAATATATTGATAT
>JAIFKX010000054.1 GCA_020049335.1 Paludibacter sp.
AGAAAATGCCCGCAAAAATTAGATTGCAACGTCATGGTCGTAAAGGATATGCTTATTATCATATCGTTATTGCCGACAGTCGCGCGCCACGAGATGGCAAATTTATCGAACGTATCGGTTCGTACAATCCAAACACCAACCCAGCAACTATCGACTTGAAGTTCGAACGTGCTTTGTATTGGTTAACTACTGGTGCTCAGCCTACTGACACTACTCGTAACATTCTTTCGGACGAAGGCGTGTTAATGAAAAAACACTTGTTAGAAGGTGTGAAAAAAGGAGCTTTTGATGCCGACGAAGCTGAAAAACGTTTCGAAGCATGGAAACTTTCAAAAGAATCGAAATTAAGTAAGACAAAAGAACAATTAGCTGCCGAAAAAGCTGCTGACTTGAAAGCCCGTTTTGCTGCCGAAGCTGATGTAAACAAAGCAAAAGCTGCCGAACTTGCTAAGAAAAAATCAGATGCTATTACTGCTGCTGCCGAAGCCGCTGCTGCTGCTAATGCACCTGCCGAAGCACCTGCCGAAGTGGCTGAATAATTTCTTTTATTCAAAATATATTGAAAGCCCGATTATATATCGGGCTTTTTTTTACTTAAAAGTTCAAAGTTTGGTGTGTGATGTAATCATTAAGCACAAAAATGCATAAATATAAATATTGTAACTGTTATGATACATGTTTCTATTGTTCTTTTTAATAACAGTTTCCACGAAATTGAACGCTTAGTTAGCACGCTTCGAAAATCTGAAAGTGTGCAAAACATTTATCTTATCGACAATTCGCCACAGACTAACGCATTGTTTAAAAGTCTAAAAGCTGATTATATTTTTAATGCAAAAAATATTGGTTATGGTGCTGCTCACAATATTGCCTTACGAAGAAGTCTCGAAAATCAAGTTGATTATCATTTGGTAGTTAATCCTGATATTACTTTTGAACCTCATATTTTAGATAAAATTGCTGCATTTATGAATAATAATGCAACAATTGGTCATTTAATGCCGAAGGTATTTTATCCCAACGGACAAATACAGTATCTTTGTAAATTATTACCCACGCCTTTCGATTTAATTTTTAGGCGATTTTTGCCATCACGCTTGACTGAAAAACGAGCTCATAAATTCGAAATGCGCGATTCGGGTTACAGCCAACTAATGGATGTTCCTTACCTTTCGGGTTGTTTTATGTTTTTAAGGGTGAGTGCATTAAAAGAAATTGGGCTTTTCGACGAACGATTTTTTATGTATCCTGAGGATATCGATTTAACGCGGCGCATGCATCAAAAATACCGAACGGTTTTTTATCCCGAAGTTTCGGTAGTGCATCATCACGCACAAAGTTCGTATAAAAATTACCGCATGCTTTGGATTCATATCACCAACATGATTAAGTATTTTAATAAATGGGGCTGGTTTTTTGATACGGAAAGAAGAAAAGTAAATAGATTTTTAATGTGAAATTTTACATTATAATATGATAATTGATCAAATAAAAAATAGGATTTTTGAAATTAGAGGGCAGGAGGTTATTCTTGATGTTGATTTAGCTAAATTGTATCAAACTGAAACAAGTATACTTAAGCGTGCTGTTAGAAGAAATATCGAACGATTCCCTGATGATTTTATGTTTCAACTATCTAAAGAAGAGGCTAATGGTTTGGTATTCAGTGGGGTATTCCAAATTGGCACACCCCAATATAATTTTAGTGCTTATTTACCTTATGCGTTCACCGAACAAGGAGTTGCAATGTTATCTTCGGTTTTAAGAAGTGAAATAGCAATAAAAGTAAATATTTCTGTAATGAGGGCATTTGTAGCTGTTCGAAAAATAATTCAGAACAACAATGCACTTTCATTAGAAATTGAAGGACTTAAAAATAAAATAAATCGTATTGAGATAGACACAAAGCATCTTTTTGACAAAATCGAAGAGATTGGTGAAGACTCTTTAAAAGCCGTAAATGATTTAAGCGAAGATATTAGGTCTGAAGTTGATGATATTTATTTTGTATTGAATGAATTAAGTACAAAATCAAAAGATTTAAAAAATCGAAATCCAATAGGGTTTATAAAACACGATAAAGAAAATTAGTAATTATATTTGTAAAAAGTATTGATATGAATTTCAGCTTTATAGAGCTTACAAGTGCCTTTATGGTACTTTTTGCAATTATTGACATTTTGGGTTCTATCCCTTTGATTTTGGATATTAAGAAAAAAGCAAATGTGGTATATGCTTTCAAGGCTAGCGCCATAGCATTTGTTATTTTAATAGCATTTTTATTTACTGGTGAAGGTATTTTAAAGTTGTTTAACGTTGATATTCAGTCGTTTGCAATAGCTGGCGCTTTGGTTATTTTTATTTTTGCCATTGAAATGATACTCGATATAGAAATTTTTCGCAACAAAGGTCCCGAGGGAAGTTCGTCCATAGTGCCTTTGGCTTTTCCGCTCATTGCTGGTCCAGGTTCCTTTACTACCTTACTTTCGCTTAGGGCTGAATACGATACGATTAATATTATTATTGCACTTGTGCTCAACTTGTTAATCGTTTATTTTGTATTAAAATCAACTTCGAAAATTGAAAAATTTATTGGCGAAGGTGGAATTTATATACTTCGTAAATTCTTCGGTATTATCCTTTTAGCCATTGCAGTTAAGCTTTTTACGAGCAATATTGGGTCGTTGCTTTAGTAGATAAAAATCAACTAACCAATCAATCGATGAACCAATTAACCGATGAACCAATCAACCAATCAACCAATCAACCAATCAACCGATGAACCAATCAACCAATCAACCAATCAACCAATCAACCAATCAACCAATCAACCGATGAACCAATCAACCGATGAACCAATCAACCGATGAACCAATCAACCAATCAACCAATCAACCAATCAACCGATGAACCAATCACCCATTAACCAAAATAAATGAGTAAAATTCGAATTACAATAAAAGGAATCGCTGCTGAGTTAGTTTTGGGTAATTACTTACCTTCCGATAAAACTATTTTTGAAAACTGGGAAGAGTTTTTTCATTACAACAATGTGTTGCATGTTACACAGCTCATAGCTGATTACATCTCTGAAATTGAGATTGTAAAAGACGAAAAGCAATTGTACAAAGGTAAAATACCTGCTAGTCAGTTTGATCGTGAAAAAAGTTTTTTGCCAAATATGGTAACTAATGCAATTTACCTCCGTACCGAATGTGTCGAAAATGCTGTTTATAGCGTAGAAACGGAAATCGAAAATTTCGATATTGCAAAGTTGAAATTTAGGACGCAAGATTATGAATTGCTTTTTAAATCGGCAAAAGATTTTGTTACGGAAATGATGTATGATAACAATAAACTAGATTTGACTTGGATAAGTGCTGTGCCTGTGGGTAATATTTGCTTGGTTTGTGGTTATCAAAATGGTTTTTTGGTCCCAATTTACGATGCGGTAACGAAAAAATATAGTTAAATATATAGAGACGTGCAGGATTAAAATATAGAGACGGTGCACGCACCGTCTCTATGGAGAATTAATAATTCTGTTTTTCTTCTTCGAAATATGCTTGAGGGTGCGCGCAGGTTGGGCAAGCTTTTGGTGCTTCTTTGCCAGTGTGTACATGTCCACAATTACGACACTGCCAAATAGTTTCTTCTTCACGTGCAAATACAGTTTCAGCTACTACTCTTTCCATTAAGCGCAAATAGCGTTTTTCGTGTTCGGCTTCTACTTTAGCAATTTTGCGGAAAGTAGCTGCAATAACAGGGAATCCTTCGGCGTCGGCTATATCTGCAAAACTAGGATATAGGTCTGTCCATTCTTCGTTTTCACCTTCGGCTGCGGCTTTCAGGTTTTCGGCAGTAGTGCCAACAATGCCAGCGGGGTAAGCGGCTGTAATTTCTACCATACCGCCTTCGAGATAGCTGAAGAATTTTTTAGCATGTTCCATTTCTTGGTTGGCTGTTTCTTCGAAAATAGCTGCAATTTGCTCAAAGCCTTCTTTTTTTGCTTTCGATGCAAACATGGTGTAGCGCATACGTGCCTGACTCTCACCAGCAAACGACATTAATAAATGCTGTTCGGTTTTTGTTCCTTTAATAGTTTTCATACAATATTGTTGTTTATTTAGTTATAATAAAAAACGGTTTATAATTCTACTTACAAAAAAACGAATTTATTCTCAATAAAAAAAATCCTTTAAGATTTAATTTTAAAAAAAGCTGTTACTGATAAAATCAGGAACAGCTTTATATGAATTTAACTGAATTAATTCAATCAAAAAGCATCGATAATAGCTTTGAAATCGGCTACTTTAAGCGAAGCACCACCAATAAGGCCACCATCAATATCGGGTTGAGCAAACAATTCTGGAGCATTTTTGGCATTGCAGCTACCACCGTAAAGAATAGAAGTGTTTTGGGCAATTTCTTGACCGAATTTTTCGGTAATAATCGAACGGATAAATGCCAACATATCTTGTGCTTGTTCGGTCGAAGCAGTTACACCTGTGCCAATTGCCCAGATTGGTTCGTAAGCAATTACAATTTTGTTAAATTCGTCAGCAGTTAAGTTGAAAACTGTTTCTTCCAACTGATTTTGAACATACGCATTTTGTGTGTTAGCGTTACGAATATCCAATGCTTCACCACAGCAATAGATTGGAATTAAGTTATTTGCTAATGCTAAAGCTACTTTTTCGTTTAAAGTGGCACTTGTTTCACCGTAATACTCACGACGTTCAGAGTGTCCTAAAATAACATATTCGGCACCAGTTGATTTTACCATAGCAGCGCTTATTTCGCCCGTGTAAGCTCCAGATTCTTTAGAAGCACAGTTTTGAGCAGCAACACCAATTTTGGTAGCATCAACGGCAGCAGCTGCGCCTGCTAAGTGAATAAATGGAGTTCCAATTACCACTTCGCAATTTAACGACACTCCAGCTAATGCGTCATTCAATTCAGTAGCCAACGCCAACCCTTCTTGAAGGGTTTTGTTCATTTTCCAGTTTCCTGCAACAATGTTTTTTCTCATTTTTTCTATTTTTTATTTAGTTTGTTAATTGTATTCGTAATTCAAAATTCGTAATTTTAAAAATCTTTCCAATGCCATTTACCCATAATAGTTCCTTTTTTTATCAGAACCAATCCAGGATTTGCCCGAACAACGGTTTTAAGTGTTATTGGATCAGCTTTATAGAATGGAAATGAAAGTTTGTTTTTGGATACAAAAACGGCTAAGTCTTCGTTCGTAGAAGCTGTAATGGCATAAAAACGTACCGACGAATTTTTATATTTATTATAAATTTTTTCAGCTTGTATTGCACCTTTATCGGATGTTTTGTTTACATCGTAAAGCACTAATAAATAAGTATATCCATTGTATTCGAGTAGCTCAGGAACTATATCTTCGTCCATGCTATTGAAAATTCTGAAATCGTGAATTGGTGGTTTATAACCTTCTTTTATTAATGTTGTTTTTTGGTCAACAAACACCCAAGTAGAATCATCTTTAGGATAATTTTCGAGTGAAAACTCCTTTTGAGTACCCTCTTTTTCGTATATAAATGTTGTTGCATATTCATCCTGTGGTGCATTTTCAGGAATCTTCATTGCTTCGGCAAGGTTTACACCTTTTTTATAAGGCATAAAGTCGATTTGCGGTAAATGATTATAGGCGTAAAGCGAAATGCCAATGCCAAAACCAATAAAAGCCGCCATTGCAAACCATTCTATCCAAAGCACAAAAAATGATTGATGTGGACGAGTAGTGAATAAAACAGTAAGAATAAGGGCTAAAAGTACAATATTTTTCCAAAAGGTTGCCCAGTTGGTTATAATTAGCGCCTCGCCAAAACAACCACAGTCCGAAACCGGATTTTCGAGCGCAATATAGAGCGTCAACGGAGTCATTACCAGCATAAAAAGCAAACCTAAAAATGCGGTACGCCTTACTTGTATAGCGAACAATAAATTAAGTCCAATAAATAATTCGATGGTCGAAAGTGCTATTGCCAACACAAAAGCATTGTCCGAAATGCTAGTAAACATACCACCAAAAGCCGTAAAATAGTCCTGAAATTTGTAGGTAGAACCAAGAGGATCAACAGCCTTCACAACTCCCGAAAAAATAAAAACAAGTCCGAAAACTACACGACTTGCATGCAGCATAATATTGTTTACTTTTGAATTTGTTTTTGACATTGAGTTAGTTTATAAAGTACGTAAAGTTCGTAAAGTTTGTAAGGTTTATAAAGTGCTTGGTCATTTCATCATCCCAACACCACTCCCGATAGCTATCGGGGCACATCATCACATCATCTCATCAATCTTTATCAGCCCAAAAGCCGCATAATTAATCATATCGAAATAGTTTGCGTCAATGCCCTCGGAGGCAAGTGTAACACCTTTATTATCTTCAATTTGTTTTGTGCGGTAAATTTTTTGTAAAATCAAATCGGTATACGATTGCATGCGCATAGTGCGCCAAGCTTCGTCGTAATCGTGGTTTTTGGCCAGCATCAAATCTTTGGCTTCAAGTAAATACTTATCGTAAAGCGTCATGCCTTTATCGAATGACAAATCGTCGGAGTCAGAAAATCCTAACTCCAACTGAATTAACCCGATAATTCCGTAATTAACGATAGCAATTAGCTCCGAACGAATTCCTTCATCTACTTTGCTTACTCCTTTAATTTCGATGCTACGAATGCGATTGGCTTTGATAAATATTTGGTCGGTTACCGATTCTGGTCGAAGAATACGCCACGAAGCACCATAATCCTTCATTTTTTTTGTAAAAATATCGCGGCAAAGTGCGGCTACCTGATCGAATTGTTTTTCGGTTTGACTCATACTGACTTTGTTCGTAAAATGAGATTGTCTTTCGAATTAAAAGTTTTAAGTAGCTGTATGTGAATGTTTTAATGTGTTTACTTACATCTTCTAATTCGTAGTGCAAATTTACTATTTTTAATTGGATTTACAATCAAAAATCACAAGTAGTACTGTTTTTATGGTTATTTATAATTGCTTCAATGTCGGATGGCTGTAGTTCGGACGTTGGCCGTAGCTCTATACTGTTTTTTTTAGTTTGCTAATCCAATATCAATTATAATATATCCCATTTTATTATTCATCTACCAATGTCGTTTAGTTAGTGGAATGCAATAAAGAATTTTTAATACTGCCCCAAACCCCTCCCGCCAATAGCGGGATAAATTGCGGAGCTTAATACTGCAACTATATAGTGGTTCTCTATTTTAGGAGCATTTATAGATAGACGACAGTAATTTCTGTTCCCCTTTAGGGGTTAGGGGCGGATTTACAGAATCATAAATTCCCAGCAATTCGACATTGATTCATCTACTCAAATTTTTTTCCAAAAATAGTCAAAATTTCGGTTGGTAGGCTTTCGTAGGTGCATAAATTTCAATTAAATTTTATTGCCGAAATTCGGAGTTGAAAAAATCAGAAGTGACAAAAGAGCTTAAAATAAGCCGATTGGAACCGAAAATACTACCTCCATAACAGATTTCACTTGATTACCATCACTTTTCACAACTCGGGCTGTCCAACCGATTGGCTTGTAGTGCAACTTGGACTTCCTCGCTGGGTTGTACCGACCGCGTGAAGTCCTGTGTATTACCTGCTGGCCTTTGGTTGTAAAGAATTTGTTTTTGTTTCTCGTGTTAAGTTTTCCAAGTTGTCAGTAGAGGTTCAAACTGTTATGTTTCTCTTGTTTTCCTGTCTTAAAGTCGTGTAGCTGAAATGATTGCTGTTCGGCTGAATTATATTTGCTCTTCTGGCATCTCGCCCAGTTCTTTTCTTATATGTTTGTCAAAATCTGATTCAAAAAGTTGGTCTTGCACTACTCTGTATTTTTCAAAT
>JAIFKX010000043.1 GCA_020049335.1 Paludibacter sp.
AAAATTCTTAATTAATGCTAAATGCTATTGGCTGGCATTTCATATAGTAGTATATTTGCAAACTGTTCATTTATAAATAATTGCAACGGGTTTATTTAAGCTCTATTTGTAATACTTATTGCTACAAATTGGCTATATTTTATGATTTATTGCTTTTTAATGTAGCGAATACGCTCAGAAGCTGAACAATGAGCAGGCAGGTTTGTTTTTATAATTATAGGTTATTAGTTTTTTGGAATAATTACAATTCACCATTATGAAACCTTTTTACAGCAATTTAAAATTTATTACAGTTGGTATACTTGCAGCATTAAGCATTTATATTTCTAACGTTTCAGCGCAAACATCAATATCTGTTGTTGGGACTTCTTATCTTCAAAACTTTAATTCTTTAACAGGGTCTTCTTGGGTTAACAATTCAACACTCGAAGGTTGGTATTCGTTGAACGCTTCAGGAATTCCATATACAGCTTATACATTAAACGATGGTGAATCTCCAACTACTGGGCTGGTATCATTTGGTAGTGTTGATAGTCCTGTTGACCGTTCTTTAGGCTTTGCGCCAGCAGGTGTTGTTTTTGAAAGCACAATGTATATTGGATGGAGACTGAAAAATACAACTGGCCAAACGATACAATCGATAAATGTTACTTGGACAGGTGAACAATGGAGTTCGAATGATTATAGTGCTCAATACTTATCTTTGTATTATCAACTTTCTGAGAGCCCAATAACTTCTATAAATGTTGGTTCATTGCAATCAACAGCTTATTCGTTTGAGTCTCCCATTATTGATGCATCTGGAAATTTAGATGGAAACAATGATTTGAATAAAGTTACTTATACTAGTAATATAGCTGTTACAATAGCACCAAATAGTGAAATTATGGTTGTTTGGGAAAAAACAGATGGGTTAACTAATCATTTATTATCTATTGATGACCTGTCTGTAACTGCAAGAGCTACACAAGATATAACGTTTGATAATCTTCCAACAAAGAACTATGGCGATGCCACTTTTAGTCTTACTGCTTCTGCATCGAGCGGTTTACCAATAACTTATACAAGTAGCAATACTAATGTTGCCACAGTATCAGGTTCTACTGTAACGATAAAGGGGCCAGGACGTTCCTTTATTACTGCATCTCAAGCTGGTAATGCAAACTATACTGCTGCTGCTAATCAAACTAAACCATTAAACGTTAAGCCTAAGATTCCAATCTCATCGGTTGCAACTGGTATTTCTACAACTACATTTACAGCAAATTGGACAGCTGATAATGGTCTGACAGATGCTTCAACATCATATATTTTTCAATATGCTGATAATAATAATTTTTCATCTCCAACTACATTGACGAGTGCATTACCCAAAAATAGAAGTTTAACAGGATTAACCCCTAATACTATTTATTTTTATAGGGTTTATGCTACTAATACTGGAAATTCTAGCTCATACAACGCTTCATCAGCTATAACAACTGGTAATGATTATGTTACAACTGGAGACGGAAACTGGGATGATGACTCTAAATGGAATGATGGACTTCTAAATAATGTAAATATAGCAAATAGTATCACAGTACGTCATCCAATTGTATTAAATACTACTAGAGATTCAGTTGTTACAAACAAATTAATCATTGAATCTGGCGGTAAACTTACTACAGATCAAAAAATATTTGTAACAAACGAATTGATTATTCACGTAGTTATTATTGGTAGTAATGCCAAAATTACTGTTCGAAAAACATTTGCTTCAGGTCAATGGGCATTTATGGGCTTTCCGTTTACTGTAACTTCTTCGAATGTATTTAAAGCTTCGGATGGTACTTCACTTACTTGGGGCGATATAAATTCGGGTGCCAATTATGTTGTACAACAATACGATGGTGCAGGTCGTGCAAGTGCTGCAACTGCCAATTATAATACTGACGAAGGGCAAGGGCTACATTGGGCAAATGTGCCAACAAGAGAATTTACTGCTAAAAAAGGATATATCATTTGGAACAATACTACAGAAGTTATTGATTTCACAACGCGTGGTAGTAATATAGGAACTTTCTTTAGTACGAGTGGGGCTACGGTAAGTGCAACAAGAAATGAATCATCGATGCCCGAACATTCGTATTGGAATTTGATTTCTACGCCTTTGTCGAGCATATTCAACTTAGGCTCTACGAGCCCCGGAGCTACTTATTACACTTATAATGGTTATAATTATTTACCAGCCTTATCAGGCGAGTTTTTAAATGTGCAACCTTTTTCTTCGTTTTTCTTGCAAGCCTCTTCCACTTCCATTAGTTTTGCTAATGCAGGACGGAGAATGGTTGCTGCAACAAGCAATGAACAAGCAAGTGTAGATGATATTCGCCTTACTTTAAGTAATGGAAATGCCACTTACAATGACTTGACCCGTATTCGTATGCAAGAAGGTGCTAATGCTGCTTACGAAATTGGTACTGACGCTGCTAAAATGTTGGGACAGAATCCAAAAATATCATATATCTACACCAAATTAAATAATGCAAGTTTAGCTATCAATACATTACCAAAAACAATATCTGAAGTAGAATTGACAACAAAATTTGCTGCTGCTGGAAATTACAGTATATCTATTTCGGATATCGAAAATGTACAGAGCTATTCGGCAGTAATCTTGATTGATAAAACAACAGGCAAGCGTACCGATTTGTTGGCAGTTGGCAACTACGATTTTAAAGTAACTGCTGCTGGAACAGTAAATCGCTTCAAAGTGCAATTAGCTCCAAAAATTACAACTGGAGTAAGTCTTTCCGATGATCAAAGTATCCGTATAGCTACGCAACAAAATGAAGCAATCATTTTGGGTTTAATTGATGCCACGCAAGTAAGAGTATTCGACACTACTGGAAAAACAGTTTTTAGTGGCTTAGTGAAAAATAATGAACCTATAAGGTTCGAAAACAAGGGTTTGTATATTTTCGAAATTGCAACTCCCGAAAAAACAATACAAATTAAATCGTTTGTTCGATAAAATTATTTTATACAAAAAATGAAAAATAGTAGAATCATAGTTTTTCTTATAGTTGTGTTATTTTCGGTCGCACAAGTTTTTGGTCAAATTTTACCAGCAGAACCTGCTTTTCCAGGTGCAACTGGCGGGTCTGTACCATTAGATGGCGGAATTCTTTTAGCGCTTTTGGCTGCTGGCAGTGTAGGTGCTTCTTTATTCGCAAAAAGCAAGAAAAAAGAAAAATAATATTGGGGCTAAAGTCCTTTATCTAAAGGTAATAATCCAAAAAAACAATGTCTGATATGTGTATTAAAATCACAGGTCAGACTTTTGTGTTTATGGAAGTTAAAGTGTGAAATAAATATATCCTATGTCGAAATTTCTGAAATTTAACCTTACTACTGGAGTTAAAATTCTGCTCTATATTGCTGGTTTAGCTTTGCTTTATTGGCTTACAAAAATCACTTTGCACGAAACTGATTTCTTTAGAAGCCTTTTGAAAGTTTATGCACAGAGCATTGCTGCTACATTACATTTTTTGTTTGGCAGTTTTCAGTTCGATGTTAGTACTGGAAATATAATTTATAAGCAAATAACTATCAATGCAGTTAGTAGTTTAGCTGTAAAATTTTACGCCATAGCTTTTGCTATCCTTTTTATTTTTCCACGAAAAACAATTAATACCATACTCGTTTTTATAATTGCATCCTTTGTATTTTATTTAGTAGCGTTGCTTCGTTATGCAAACGATGTATTTACTCCTGCCAGCTTGAGCAGTTTTTTGTTTACAGTTATTATAAGTCTTCGGTATCTGACGGTTTATTTTGTACTAAAATATAAAATTGGGTTGCACACTGTATTAACAAAATACTTCGATAAAATTGATGTCAAAGTACAATCCACCTTCCATATTTCGTTTCATAAATTATTAATTATTATAACATTGATTCCGGCTATTGCTGGCTTTTTCGACTGGTTTTTGATTGCCGACTGGAATGTATTTGTAGACGCATTTTCCTATTTAATTCTTTGGGTGAGCAATGCAATGCTTTGGTTATTGGGTTTTGGTGAGGCATACATTTACGACAAATATATATTATTGGATAATTATTGGTTGTATTTGGGCACTAATTGTTTGGGCGTGGGATTAATGGTTGTTTTCGCCAGTTTGATATTGGCTATTCGGAGTCCTTTTGTTAATAGATTGGTATTTATAGTGCTCGGGTTTATAATATTAATAGGTATGAATGCTGCTCGTATTGTAGGTATTTTACTCTATATTTCGCAAAATAAAATTCCTCAGCATTTAATTGAAGATTATCACAATATGTCGAACAATCTGTTTTATGTAATTACCTTCATCATTATAATATTTTATATCAATAAATTTCAATACATAGATCTGCGTTTTAATAAAAAATTGAACAGAAAATAATTTTATTTTTGAGATTATTTTTGAAGTTCAATTTTATTCATAAAATTGTAATAATTGTTATTATGTTGATATATAGGTTTATATGAAAATTGAGGTTGTTTTAGAGATTAAAAAGAACGTAAAAATAGGTTGTAAAACATATTTTTACGATTGTAGACATCGAAAAAAGGCCGTTTCTTTGCCATCGTTAACTAAACAACACAATCTTTTTTATACCTTAAAAAACTAATACCTATTCGAGTGCGAGACTTTGTGAAAAGTTTCGCACTTTTTTTTTATCTTTGTTCTTTGTTTCTTATCATTCTTATTTATTCTTATATCTTTTATCTTTTATCTTTGTTCTTTTTTTGTTTTGAAAAATTATTAACCAAAAAGTAATATAGAAATGAGTTTTAAAATTGTAGTTCTTGCCAAACAAGTGCCCGATACGCGCAATGTAGGAAAGGATGCCATGAAAGCCGATGGAACAGTAAACCGCGCTGCGCTTGCAGCTATTTACAATCCAGAGGATTTGAATGCATTGGAACAAGCTATCCGCTTGAAATCGAAAATTGCAGGTGCAACAGTACATGTACTTACTATGGGACCAGCACGTGCAGCCGAAATTATCCGCGAAAGCATGTATAGGGGTGCCGATGGTGGTGTTTTATTAAGCGGACGTGAGTTTGCTGGGTCCGATACGCTCGCAACGTCTTATGCCCTTGCTTGTGCCCTTCGGAAAATGGGCAAAATTGATGTTATTGTTTGTGGCCGTCAGGCTATTGATGGCGATACTGCTCAAGTTGGACCACAGGTGGCCGAAAAATTGGGTTTTCCTCAAATTACGTATGCCGAAGAAATAATTGATTGTACTGCCAAAAAAATTACGGTAAAACGCCGCCTCGAACGTGGTGTGGAAATAGTTAAGGGATCATTGCCAATGGTAATTACCGTCAACAGCTCGGCACCCGATTGCCGTCCACGTCATGCCAAACTCACCATGAAGTATAAGCGTGCTGCTACCTTGAGCGAAAAACAAGATGCAGGCGATGATTATACTAATATTTACAATGTTTATCCTTACCTTAATATTCCTGAATGGGGTGTTGCCGATATCGAACACGACATTCAATGGTTAGGTCTTTCGGGCTCTCCAACAAAAGTGAAACAGATTGAAAACGTTGTATTTACGGCTAAAGAAAGTAAACGCATCACTGCTTCCGACCAAGAGATGGAGGATTTGATGAAAGAATTAATTACGAACCATACAATTGGATAGACCCCTAACCTCCGTCAGTGGACGGACAAACTCTAATGGGGAATTATAAACCAACTTTATTTTTAAATAAACTATAAAACTACACTCTTATGTTCCCCTTTAGGGGGCAGGGGTCATTAAATATATGAATAACCTTTTTGTATATCTCGAAATAGAAGACGGCATTGTAAGCGATGTTAGTCTTGAATTACTTACCAAGGGACGCACCCTTGCCGACCAGCTTAAATGCCAACTCGAAGCGGTAGCTGCTGGTTACCAGCTCGATAAAATTGGTGAGTGTGTTTTTCCTTATGGCGTTGATACGCTTTATATTGCCGACGACAAACGTTTGGCTCCATATACTACTTTGCCACACACATCGTTGTTGGTCAATCTTTTTAAAGAAGAAAAACCGCAAATTGCATTTATGGGAGCCACTTCCATAGGGCGCGATTTGGGTCCACGTGTATCATCGGCCTTATTTAGTGGTTTGACAGCCGACTGTACCTCGCTCGAAATTGGCGATTACGAAGATAAAAAGCAGGGTAAAGTTTACAAAAATTTATTGTACCAAATACGTCCTGCTTTTGGTGGCAACATTGTAGCTACCATTGTAAATCCAGATTGCCGCCCTCAGATGGCAACCGTACGCGAAGGTGTAATGAAAAAAGAAATTCGCAGCCCAAAATTGGTAGGTAAAACAGTTAAATTAGA
Source organism: Paludibacter sp. (assembly GCA_020049335.1). GTDB lineage: Bacteria > Bacteroidota > Bacteroidia > Bacteroidales > Paludibacteraceae > Paludibacter. The sequence goes on from JAIFKX010000043.1 coordinate 6,382, forward strand.
TGTTTCGAAGTACATCCCCGATACCGATTTTGTGGTGGAAGTAATCGAACGTCATATCGAAAAGTCGAAACTCAACATTAAAAATTCGTCTATCATTGTAGCTGGCGGTTATGGTGTGGGGAGTGCCGAGAATTTCAAATTACTATTCGAACTAGCCAATACATTAGGTGCCGAAGTTGGAGCTTCGCGTGCAGCTGTGGATGCTGGTTTTGCAGATCACGAACGTCAGATTGGTCAAACGGGAACAACTGTTCGCCCCAAATTGTATATTGCTTGTGGCATTTCGGGTCAAATTCAGCACATTGCAGGCATGCAAGAAAGTGCGATGATTATATCGATAAATAACGATCCAAAAGCACCTATCAATGCAATTGCTGATTATATAATTACGGGAAGCATTGAAGAGGTAGTGCCTAAAATGATTAAATATTATAAGAAAAACTCGAAGTAAAAGAAGTTAAGAAATTATAGAAGTTATGGCAACAAGTTCATTTGTTGATTTAAGAATGTGGCAACAAGCACACCGTTTTGTTTTAGAGATGTACAATCTTACCGCAAACTATCCCAAACATGAACTTTTCAGCTTAGTATCTCAATTTCGCAGAGCATCAATATCTATTCCTGCAAATATTGCGGAAGGATATAAGAGGTTGAGCAAAACTGAAAAATTAAGATTTTTCAACATTGCACAAGCTAGTCTTGAGGAATGTAGATACTATATTATTCTTTCCAAAGATTTAAAATATACTGACAATAATGATTCTGAAAAATTGAATCAACTATTGGAAGAAACGAGTAAGTCTTTGAACAATTATTGCGAAAAACTTTTAATAGACAAAAACGTTAAATAATTGCCAACATAACTTCAACTTTACTTCTTTAACTACTCTAACTTCAAAAAACAAAATATTATGAATTTTTTCAACGATAATCCAGCTATAAAATTTCAGCTATCGCATCCATTGATGCCAAAAATTGTTGCCCTCAAGGAGCGTAACTTTGCTGATAAAGATAATTTTGATTATGCTCCAAGCGATTTCGAAGATGCTGTAGATAGCTACGAAAAAGTATTGGAAATTATTGGTGGCATCTGTTCCGACATTATTGCTCCAAATGCCGAAAGTGTGGATCATGATGGTCCGCAGGTTGTAAACAGCCGCGTAATTTATGCGCGTGGCACACAAGAAAATCACGATGCACTCAAACAAGCTGGTGTGTATGGCATTACGCTTCCACGTCAGTATGGTGGTTTAAATTTTCCGATGGTAGCTTATGTTATGTCGGGCGAAATGGTATCGCGTGCAGATGCTGGTTTTGCTAATATCTGGGGCTTGCAAGATTGTGCCGAAACAATTTCGGAATTTGCTTCCGATGAAATTAAAGCCGAATTTCTTCCTCGTGTGTGCGAGGGTGCTACTTGCTCAATGGACTTAACAGAGCCTGACGCTGGTTCTGATTTACAAGCCGTACAGCTTAAGGCAACTTATAACGAAGACGATGGCGTATGGTATTTGAATGGCGTTAAACGTTTTATTACCAACGGTGATGCCCAAATTAAATTAGTTTTGGCACGCTCGGAAGATGGAACTACCGATGGTCGTGGACTTTCGTATTTTGTAGCCGATAATAAACACGACCATACGGTTTTGGTTCGTCGTATCGAAAATAAATTGGGTATCAAAGGCTCTCCAACTTGCGAATTGGTATTCAATAATACGCCAGCACAATTGGTTGGTACGCGTCGCATGGGATTAATAAAATACGTGATGTCGCTTATGAATGGTGCTCGTTTAGGTATTGGAGCTCAATCAACGGGATTATCGGCAGCTGCCTATACCGAAGCATTGAATTATGCTCGCGAACGTCGTCAGTTTGGAAAAGCCATTATCGAATTTCCAGCAGTGTATGAAATGCTCTCGATAATTAAAGCAAAATTAGATGCTTCGCGTGCTTTACTTTACGAAACAACTCGTTTTGTAGATATTTACAAAGCTTACGAAGGAATTGAAACGGAACGTAAACTTACTCCCGAAGAAAAAGCGGAATACAAAGATTATTTGAAATTGGCCGATGCATTAACGCCAATGCTCAAAATGTTTTCGAGCGAATATGCCAATCAAAATGCTTACGATTCCATTCAGATTCATGGTGGCTCGGGCTTTATGAAAGATTATGCCTGCGAACGCCATTTCCGCGATGCACGCATTATGACTATCTACGAAGGAACTTCGCAATTGCAAGTTGTAGCTGCTATCCGCCACGTAACCACAGGTAATTACTTGAAAATGATTCAAGGATATGATGCCCAATTTATAAAACCTGAGTTTACATCATTCCGTAAACGCTTGCAAATAATGACTAATTTGTTTGCAAATTCAGTTACGCGTGTAAACGAAACTAAAAATCAGGAGTATTTAGATTTCCAAAGTAGGAGATTGGTTGAAATGGGTGGACACATTATTATGTGTTATCTCCTTTTGATTGATGCAAGCCGCGATACCGAAGATCAGTTTCGCCGTTCGACAGAAGTGTATTTGAATTTTGC
>JAIFKX010000255.1 GCA_020049335.1 Paludibacter sp.
TTCGCCCTCGCTAATTTTTCCGTTATCGTTATACTGTATACGTTTACCAGCATCAGTCATTTTTACACTCAAGGTGCAATAATTGGAACCTCCATTAAAATGACTCAATCCAGCCTCCTGTCCTAATGCCATGCCCGAAATATCCATTTTAATATCCGCTTGAGTAACATTACTTTTTACGTAACGTTGACAAATTGTATTACCGGCTTTGAAAAAAGTGTTTTCTTTCAACGGTTTAAATGCATATAAACGCAAATAACCCTTACGTTCGGTGAGCGACCATTTATCATCACGCGGTTGATAGTTCCACATCCATTGCGGGTTCAGTTTCTTTTTATTGAATTCGTCGCTACCTTGCGGAAATGATCGTTTTTGACCCATCACTGGTTTTTCGTCTTCCCACACTGGTTCACCTATTCTATCATTATCATAATCTTTTCCTGCCATTGGCCAGCCATCTACCCAAGTTACGGGCAATAAGCTAATTGGTCGGCCGTTTTCATATCCACCACCTTGATGCGTTACGAAATACCATTTTTTACCGTCGGGCGAATCGATAATTGTACCCTGATCAAAACGTCCGCCTGTGCTGTCGGGGTGAACCATCAAATAACTGATTGTACCCTGCGGCGAAACATCGTATTTTCCCGGGTCGTGCTTTTTTCCGGGTGTGCCATCGGGTTTTGTTCCGTAAATATTTTTGGAGCGGGCAATGGTAGCACGTCGGTCATAGTCAGGCGGAAAACATTGATTGTGATACACATAATAATAGCCACCGCGTTTGAAAATTTTATTTCCTTCGCCCCAGGTTGCATGAGGCAAAATATAAGTGCCTCTATTGGTCTGTTCGAGGGTTTTAATTTTCATCTTTTCCAAATCGCCATCGAGCAGTTTTTTTCCATCCCACGACATTTGAAACAAAATAGGAAACCAGTTTTCGCCCGGATTACTTGCTATCATATAGGCTTTCCCATCTTCGTCCCAAAGTGGGCAATTATCATCCCAGTTTATACCCGAAAGTTCTTTGCCGTACATGTCCTTTATCAGTTCCACATTCCACGGGCCTGTTATCTTTTTGGCAGTTGCCAAATACATTCCACCTTTGTTGTAAGTTGTAAAATAGCACCAAAATTGACCTTCGTGGAAGCGAAGCGAAGCCGCATAAACGCCTTTATCGTAATGATCCATTACGCGCCAATCAAACCGATCATCCTTCAATTCTTTGGGTAAATCTTTAATTACCGAACCAATTGTTTTCCAATTCACAAGGTCACGAGAGTGCATAATCACAATCCCCGGTGAAAATTGAAATGTAGATGAAATCAAGTAATAATCTTTGCCCACTCGCAATACTTCGGGGTCGCTGTAATCGGCAGGAAGTATAACATTGCGGTAACGCCCATTACCCAAATCGCCCCAACGTTTACCATCGTGCTGGGCTGTAACATTTAAAGTAAATAATAAAATTACTATCAATTGAAAAGTACAACGAAAAAAGAATTTCATATATATACTGATTTTAAATGATTGATTTATTCAGATTTAAAAATAGTTCTATCGCAATTTAAAATTGATGGGAATAACGTAAGAAACAGCTACTTTTTCACCTTTTTGCTCACCCGGAGTCCACTTTGGCATTAATCCAACCACACGCAAAGCTTCTTCATCCATTTCAAAATTTATTGACCTTAGCACTTTTGCATTTTTTACTTTTCCGTCTTTATTCACTACAAATTGTACCAATACTCGTCCTTGAATTCCTGAACGCTGCGCTTGTGCAGGATAACGTAGATTGCTGCTAATAAATGACATAAGCTGACTATCGCCACCTGGAAACTGAGGCATTTTTTCCACTACAGCAAAGACCTTTTCGCCATCAACCGATTTTTCGGTTGTAAGCACTTTTTTGCCACCCAAAGCACCTGATAATAGCGTTTTTACTTCTTCATTTGGCATTCCCTGAATTTTTGGTGTAACCATTTCGCCTTGTTGATTGAAAATCATGGCATGCGGAATGGATGCCACATTGTATTTTTTACATACATCATCCCATTGTTTTGCCGATAATCGGTAATGCGTTCCATCGATATCCGGAATCACGTTTTCCCAAGTTTTAAGAGGCGATGACTCGCCCGTTACATACACAAAAGCTACATTCTGACTTTTCATTTCTTCTTTTAAAGACTTCATTTCGGCTATATTACGCATACATGGACCGCACCATGTTGCCCAAAAATCAAAATATACCACTTTCCCTTTGAATGGTTCAAGCATTTTGGGTAGCATACTTTCTGAATCAACATTAGGAGTAAGCAAAACTTTGTAATTGCGTTTTTCTTTGTTCGAAGCAATTTTAGCCATCATTTTGCTATTTTCGCTTTTTATACTTGCTAAAATTACCGGATTTGAAATTTCTTTATTGAGCGCAATTAGTTGTTCATCAGTAAGAAAGGTGAATTTCTTTATTTTTTTAACTACCAAGTGTGCGCGAATTATTTCAGTCATTAACGGATTGTTACCATATACAGACTGAACTGAATTGAGTAAAGTTGTATTCCCAATTTCATCCATAAATGTTTTTATTTCGGTAGCATGAGCATTAAAAAACGGAAGAATTTTAGGTAATAAACGTTTGTAAGTTATTGTATCTCTTTTTGATTCAGGAATTGATGCAATGGTATCAATCAATGCTTTATCTTCTTTTGATAATTGCACATTCATTTTGCCTATTTCCTCAAACATAGTCCACTGAAAGTTTTTCATCGTGGACAAAGGAATAAAATAATTGTTTGAAAATATTTTACGAAATGTTGCTGCAAAACGGTAATCGAGAATTGCCAATGGATGTTGTTTAGTGGTTTCGACAAACGACACAGCTGAGATAGAATCAATATATGGTTTGTTAATTGCTGTTTTTATTTGCTTCATCAAATTAGGCGATTTTTTAGCCATTAAGTCTTTCACTTTTAACTCTATAAAATCCGAAAGTAAAGACGCTCGCTTCATGCCAATATTGACATTCAAAATAGCTAATGCTTTTGAACTCAGATTTCTTTCATTTTTATAACTTTCAAGCAATCTCAAATCGGCGTTATAATCGTCATTTGCAATGGTTGACAACGAATCAATGGTTAAAGTTGGAATAAGATTCCGTCTTCGTTCCAGCTCTTCACTTTTGCCAATAATCACATGTATTTCTTCGCTCAACTCGGCATTATCGCCCATAAAATGACAATTATGATTGCCATAAATAGAATCGTTTGCACCCCGTTTATCAAGAGTTAGTAATTGAAAAAGACGTTTACCCGGTTCCAACAAAATTCGTTCGTTACCAATACCACTAAAATAAAAAGTAAACATTGTTGGATAATTCAATACTACTTTTGATTCGAAATAGCCATTTTCGTCGATAAAAACCGGTTGCTGAAAATCCTCACCGTTAATAATATTTTCGTATTTAAACGAAAAATTTCGAGGCATATTGGGCGTAAATCCATGTATATAACCACAATAAATGGCTGTATCTGTGTGAAATATATTTTCGGCATAAGGCTGATTATCTGTTGGTTTATAATTAACGTTTTTGGTTTTGCTTAATGAACAAAGAATTTCTGTTTTTTTAGTTGATTCAACAATTTTCAACTGTTTGTTTTTCGAAAGATTAACCGATAATTTAACTGTTTCACCATTACGCTTTAATACTATATCAGTAGATTTAACCGTATTCTGAATTTTTTCGTACTGCCAAACTTGTGCATTATACACTGCATTATTCTCATAGAGAGCCAAGTGTAACAAATTGCTACCATCCGTTTTCAACCAAGCCCCTTCGAGCTCAACCGGTAATGGTGAAGTTCTTTGATGTTCGTTTATTTTAATGCCAAAAAACTGCCAGGGTTGTCCTTCGCTGGTAAAAGGTTCCGAAAAATCAATTTTCTCAGTTTTAGAATCAATCGGAGGAAAATTTGCTGAAAATATAACCGGATCGTTAGTTTTCAAATTCCAACGTACTCCTATAGGTGCCGGTAAGCCCTCTACTGAACGAATAAGCAGTTTCTCCACACTGCTATTCGACAAATGAATATACGATTTTTTTGCCAACATAGCGTTCTGAGGGTTGTTTACCTTAAAAGTCAAAATTGTAGCAGTATCCAATAACTCCAGTTTAATAAGCTGGATGTCATTCGTTTTTCGATATGTGTATTTTGGATTTTCGATAACACGAGCCTGAACAGCAAGTACAAAAAAGCATAGAAACAGAATTGTTAGTTTTTTCATTTTGAATTTAGTTTTAATTAATTGGTTATTATAGAATTACATTTAAAAAAGCATATTAAAGTCTGACCTCACCCACACTTACCAATTTCACCGGACCAACCAATCCTGCTGGTTGTAGTGCGCTGTTGTCGCGGTAATAATACCAAACGGTAAAGGCTTTACGGCCTTGCGATGGGCGTGGCTCATTTTTCAAAAACCAATCTGGATAGGCTTTCATGGCGTGACCTTTTTCTACGCCACGGTCGGTACCCCATTCAAAGTCGGCAGGTTCTTTTTCGTCGCCTATCAGGCGGTTTGCCCAGTTATTCGTTACGGCTATTTCAATCGTATTATTGCCATTTTTAAGCGCATCGGTAATGTCCACCTTAAAAGGTGGATACCACAACGTTCCTTTATCCACACCGTTAATCTTCACTTGCGCCAAATCGTTCATTTCACCCAAATCGAGCACTATTCGTTTTCCTTTCGTAAATTCTTTTTTGCTGATTTTCACCGTTTTCGCATAAGTGGCAGTTCCGGCAAAATACATTACTTCTTTATCGGTATGTTTGCTAAAATCGATTAATTCGGGGAATTTTAGTTGAAATGGCGTTCCCAATTTTGGCACAAACGACACATTCCATTCACCACCAATTACTTTACTTGTTGTTGGCTTAATAATGATTGCTTTTTGTTTACCCGAAACATAAGTAGCTGTTGCACTGATAGTATCGGCTGAACGAAATGAAGCTATTCCATTATTATCTGTTGTAACACAGTAATTGGCTGACGACTTTTCGGTTTTCACTTCTACCAAATGATCGGCAGCATCGGTTGGTTTTTGAAATACTACAAAAACAGTTTGCAACCCACGTAGTTTCAGACTTACAGTGGTTCGTCCGGCCTTTTCACTCCAAACGGCCGCTTTACGCATCGAACCATCTTCGGCCTGCCACAGTTCCGGTAGCTTGCCCGCAATGCGGAACGAAACGGCAATATTTTGCGGTGTTTTTCCCATATTTGCCACGTAATAAATATCACTTCCATTGACACGGCGGTGATTCAACTTAATGTCATCTACTTTTTCAGCCTTTTCAACTGTATAGTCCGGTGTAATATTAAATTTCTTTTTAGCATCTTCCAATTGAGTGAAAATAAATCCTTTGCCATAATTATTTGATTTATTATTGCCCCAGACTTCTTCTGATAATGCTTTTAAAACGTCATCGCAGACCGGATAATTTACCAAACTTGGTGACTTAGTTGGTTTTAGCGATACAATTGTTGCGCCAGCAGCGACTAAATATTTAATCTTTCGAGCTACTTCGGGCAACATTACACTGTTGGTGAATACAATAAACGGATAAATGCGACCTGATGGCAATACAACCTTTCCGTTTTTCACTTCGATTTTTTGCTCCAAAAAGTCATTCATTGAAATAACATCAGCATAACCTGTTAGATTTTCCACGCAAAGATAATCGGTCACTCCTTCGCCCTGTTGTAAAAGCACCTGACAACGACCCAAATAATCGAAAAATGCCTTACCCGATTGAGCCCAAGTTTGGTAGCGCCCAAAATGCGTTCCCCACCAGCCCATGCCCATACCGGGTTGGTATTTATCGTCGAAAGGCTGATGTACCCAATGGTGCAGAATCAAACGATTTACACCCACGGCATAAGCTCCATTCGAAGAATATTTTAAAAATGCAGGATCTTCGGTGTATTTACTTGATGTTGGTGTACTTGTAAAAGCCTCAGCACCAACTATGGTTTTTCCATTGGCACGAGCAGCTGCAGGAATATTTGCATTTATCATACCATTTTGAAATGTCCAAAACTCACCCATTGGCAAATCGGACATAGCTACACCTTGCTGTGTATTAAAAGGTCCGCCGTAAGGTTCCCATTGCAATTCCATCTTATTGTCATTCAGCATTTTCTTTGCTGTGCGGAATCCGTTATTCATAAACAAGGTGTTTATCACGTCGTTGTAATCCCATTCGAAGCGTTTTGTAAGCTCGGCACTTCCCAAAACTCGCGGTTGTGTTGACTTGGTAAACGAAGTAATGGTTTTACCAAAAGTGAGAAACCAAGGCGTTGGGTCGTAGCCTTTTAGTTTGATAAACTCTTCCGTAAAGTTGGGAGTCCAGGTTTGGTTTCCGGCTTCGTAACTATCAATGAGCATGTGTCGGAAGGATTTGCCTACATATTCGCCTAAGTATTTTTTCACAGGTTCCAATACTTCATTCCAATGATAAACGGTTTGCTCCAAACTCATTTTATCAGCTTCGAGGGTTTTGCCCAACAATTCATCGGGAATAGGATGTGGCGGACGACCGGTTGAAGCATGCCCCATCCGATAAATAATCCATTTTTCGCCTTTTGGTATTTTCCATTGCAGTCCCTTCAACGGGTCGTATTGATCAGTAAGATTCAGTACATTTGCAATTGATAAATCCGATTTGTCAGCCGGAATAGCCAACACCATCACATCTTTGTAAAACGAAATTTTGCGTCCCGTTGCACCCCAGCCTTCGTTGGCAATAAGCTTTGGCGAAGCAAGTAAAATGGGATTTTTACTATCTGTTCCAATAATAATAGTATCGCTCCACACCAATTGCTGCATGCTGCGTGGCTCATCAATCCATGGTCCACCGGTAGTGGAATAACCTACGGTATTGTGCAGCCCGATTTCCAAGCCCAATCGTTGCGCTTCGGATGCAGCATGTTTCATGGCATCCCAATAGGCCGGACTGCGGTAAGTTTGCTCCGGCCACGGATTATTCAGCGTGGGTGCATGACTTTCCTGCACTGCCGACGAGAGATTAAAGATGGTAGCACCACCAATTCCCATTGCTTTCATGGCTTCCAAATCTTTAGTAATGCCCGCTTTCGAAAAGTTGGAACCCATCCAATGCCACCACACATACGGTTTGGCTGTGGTAGATGGATTCAGAAATTGAGATTCTAAGGTCGTTTGTTGCGCCGAAAGGCTGCAAACAAGTACTAACAAGCTAAATATCAGTGATTTTTTCATTACTAAATAAGTTATTTTTTACGCA
>JAIFKX010000092.1 GCA_020049335.1 Paludibacter sp.
TTTTACTTCGGATAACACTCAGATAACAACAATCAGATATGCAAAAGTTACATTGTCCGCTCCCGGTTTTGTTTCTCAGACTGTTGAAGTAACTCAAAAGCTTTCTCCAAAAACAGTGAATATTTCGGCAGGAGAACTTTCAACTGCTCTTACAGACGATGAATTGAACTCGCTTTCAACGCTTATAGTTACCGGCACAATGGATGCACGTGATTTTAAAGTAATGCGTGACAGTATGCCTCAGTTGACCGATTTAGATTTATCCGGAGTTTCAATTGCTGCTTATACCGGAGTCAATGGCACTTATTTTAATTCGATAACTTATTCTGCCAATATTTTTCCAATATATGCTTTTTATAATAGCAATAAAGGAGGGAAAACAAGCTTGAAGAACATTAAATTACCATCAACAATTACCTCTATTGGTACTAATGCATTTGGAGAGTGTAGTGGGTTAACTTCTTTTTCAATCCCTTCAACAGTGGTTTCAATAGGTAGTTATGCTTTTTACAACTGTACAGGATTGGCTTCAATTATCGTGAATTCAAGCTATCCTATTGATCTAACCAGCTCTAATTATGTGTTTTACAATATAAATAAAACCACTTGTTCATTGAATGTGCCTTATGGATCAAAAGCCCTTTATTCGGCAACAACACAATGGAAAGACTTTGCTAACATAGTGGAAAATGCAACAGGTTTTATATTAAGTACAAATAAACTAAAAATAGCACATAATGCAGGAAGCAGCGTTAGTGTTGATTTAAAGTCCAATGTGGCTTGGACAGTCAACTCTGACCAACCGTGGCTTACTGTGAATCCTGGTTCGGGCTCAGGGAACTCCACACTGGCTCTCACTGCTGAAACGAATACAACTTCAACTGCAAGAAAAGGTATTATCACTGTATCAGCTCCCAATTTTATCTCTCAAATTGTAGAAGTTACACAAAGCATAGCCCCAAAAACTATCGATATCACTGCCGGAGGATTATCTACCGCTCTCACAACTGATGAACTCAGTTCACTTTCATCGCTAACTTTAACAGGTACACTGGATGCACGTGATTTTAAAACCTTACGCGATAAAATGCCTTTGTTGACAGATATTGATTTTACGGGCACTTCAATCCTCGCTTACACGGGAACAGATGGGACATATCCGTCTTCAATTTCAACAATTTATCCGGCTAATACTATTCCGCAATATGCATTTTATGGAAAAACAATTTTAAAATCGGCTGTAATACCGTCAACAATTACTGCTATTGATAATTCTGCTTTTCAAAATTGTACCGGTATAAATTCTTTTTCTATTCCTTCAACCATTAATTCATTAGGAAACAATGCTTTTTATGGTTGTATCGGTTTAACATCAATCTATTCAAATTCTTCTTATCCCATAGATTTAAATAATTCCTATAGTGTGTTTTATAATGTAAATAAAACTACTTGTACCTTGTATGTGCCCTATAAAGCAAAATCATTTTATACTACTGCTTATCAATGGAATGCTTTTAATAATGTAGTAGAAAATACGCAAGGGTTAATGGTGGCTTCAAACAAAATAAAATTAGCTTATGCCAAAGGTTCCACAGGTTCGATAGACATTTCAGCTAATGTAAACTGGACAGCTACATCGAACCAGACATGGGTTACAGTAAGCCCTGCTTCAGGATCGGGCGATGGAAAGTTGACTTTTATCGTTGATCAAAATGATTCAACATCTCATCGTTATGCACAACTGACAGTTTCTTCGCCTGAATTTGGTTATCAGGTGGTTACAATTACCCAGACAGGTTTTCCGAAAACAATTAATATCACAGCAGGAAGTCTTTCAACTAAATTAACAGCAGAAGAACTTAGTAATACGGTAGATCTGACTATTACCGGAACAATAGATGCACGCGATTTCAAAACCATGCGTGACCTTATGCCGGAATTGGCCAGAATTGATTTAAGTGCTGTAACTATAGATGCTTATACAGGCGCCGGAGGCACTTATGATTTCAGTACAAGCTATTCGGCTAATGCAATACCACCTAGTGCATTCTACATTTATAGTTATGACAGAGCCAAAACGAGTTTGATTTCTATTAAAATACCATCGTCGGTTAATTCGATAGGCTCATCTGCTTTTCAAAGTTGTACTGGTTTGACTTCAATTTATATTAATTCAATTTATCCAATCGATTTTACAAATGTAGGCGATCCATTTTATAAAATAAACAAAGCTGGATGTTCTCTGTATGTTCCTTATGCTACAAAACCATACTATTCCACTGCCATAGTTTGGAAAGATTTTACAAATATAGTAGAAAGTGCTCAGGGATTTTTAGTTGCGAATTAACAGTAAAAGCTAATATAGTATGGACAGCCCGGTCGAATCAATCGTGGCTAACTTTAAGTAGCAATGACAGCATAATTACTTTAACAGCCGAACCCAATCTGTCAGATATAAAACGAAAAGCTGTTTTAACTGTTTCGGCAGATGGTTACGAATCGCAAACTGTAGATATAACACAGGCTGAAGCACCCCGAAATGTTACAGCTGGTGGGCTTTCAACAATTCTTACTGCTGCTGAGTTAAGCACGATTACCGATTTAGTTTTAATGGGTACAATTGATGCGCGCGATATTAAAACCATGCGTGATAATATGCCCGCACTAGCCAATATTGATTTGAATGCAGTAAATGTTGTTGCTTACGAAGGCCCGAATTGTGACCCTTGGGGCGATAATAGCATAAAAAAATATGCTGCCAACGAAATTCCGCGTCAAGCATTTTATATGTCAAAAAAAATAAAATCGATGATAATGCCACAAACAGTAACTTCTATTGGAGAATATGCTTTTGGTTCAACTTCTTTATCTTCAATTTCATTTTCCAAGAGTCTTAAGTCAATAGGAATTTATGCTTTTAGCGTCTGTACTGATTTGAATTCTATCAGTTTGTCTGATTCTTTGCAAATTATAAGTGAATATGCCTTTCATGGTTGTACCAATTTGTCAGGTGTATTACGAATACCTTCTTCACTAAAAATAATACGTGCTTTGGCTTTTTCCAATTGCAGTAGTTTGTTTGGAAATTTGAATATCCCTTCATCTGTTGATTCAATCGGCGGTAGTGCATTTTATAGTTGCTACAAATTGAATTCACTTAATATTGATTCGCCAAATACATCAATTGGAGATAATGCATTTGCGGGTTGTAATGGATTAACTACTATTAATCTACCTTCATCTCTGACATCTATTGGTAAAAATGTATTTACCAGTTGCTTCAAATTGGAATCAATCACACTTCCATCGGCACTAAAATCAATAGGGGAAGGCGCATTTAATTATTCTGGATTAACTTCTATTGAATTCCCTGATTCGCTTACAACAATTGGAGCATCTTCATTTGCGGGAACAAATCTAAAATCTATTGTAATTCCGGTCACATTAACCAACATAGGCGAAAGTGCTTTTTCGGGCTGTATAAGTCTTAACACCGTTTCAATTCCTTCAACAACAAAGAAAATTAGTAACGGGTTGTTTTCTGGTTGTAGCAGTTTAAATCCTATTGTATTACCAACAGGTTTAGAAGCTATTGGTGATAATGCATTTACTGGCTGTACGGCTTTAGTTAGTATTAACCTTCCTGCCTCTGTAACCACTATTGGAGCAAATGCCTATGCTAACTGTACAGGTATTAAATCAATTATTTTCCCAACATCTTTAACCACAATAGCTTATAATGCATTTAATAATTGTACCGGAATAACATCATTGGTTATACCATCTACTGTAAAATCGATAGGATATTCTGCATTTTCAGGTTGTAGTGGATTAAACTCTGTAACTCTACCGTCAACCTTATCAATTATTGATAGTAAAGTTTTTGAAAATTGTTCAAATTTGGCAACAATCACAATTCCTTCTACCGTAAAATCAATTGGCGAATATGCATTCTATAATTGTAGAAGTTTGACTTCAATTACTATTCCGTCGCTTGTTGAAACATTGGGCGAAGGAAGCTTTTACAATTGTTCTGGACTTAATAAAATTGAATTGTCATCTAGTCTAAAATCTATTGGTTATAAGGCTTTTCTGAACTGCCGTGGGTTAACAAGCATCGTTATTCCAGCATCAGTGATTACTATTGGTGGTTATGCTTTTGAGTACTGCGAATCATTAACTTCGGTTACGTTGAATGAAAATCTGGAATCAATAGATTACTATTGCTTTTCCGATTGTATAAATCTGAGCAAAATAAATTTACCCAACACGCTTAAAAATATTGGTGGATATTGCTTTCTGAATTGTTATTCGTTAAAATCTATAGTTATCCCACCACTTATTACTGATCTTGGAGGTTTTCCAAATTGTAAAAATCTAACTTCAGTTACACTTAATTCGGGTTTAAAGTCTATAAGCGGGTTCTCAGGTTGTGGATTTAGTACAATTATACTTCCAAATTCATTAACAAGTATTGGATATATGGCATTCTCGGCATGTAATAATCTCACCTCAATAGTAATTCCACCAAATGTAAAAACAATAGATAATAATGCTTTTAATTCTTGTGCAAGTTTAAAATCGGTAAATATCCCAGCAAGTGTAAATGATATTGATGTAGGAGCATTTGGATCATGTAAAGCATTATCTTCAGTATATTCTTATGCTATTACTCCTGTTGATATGTCATTTGCTGGTGATGGTTTTTGGGGAGTAGATAAAACTACTTGTATCTTATATGTTCCAATTGGAAGTAAGAAGGCGTATCAAAATGCAATATATTGGAAGGATTTCAAAAATATTATTGAAATGCCAACAGCTATACCTGCATTATTGGATGAGAAAATCAACATTTATCTTGATCCGGTTACAGAATCATTTCGAATACATGGAATTGAAGGGATAATTACCATTTCTATTTACGACATTAATGGTAAAGCGTTACTTCGCAAACAGGTTCAAGCAAATGAAAATGTCACTATGAGCAATTTTCCAAAAGGAATATACATTATTCGTATCTTAACGAAAGAAGGAACAATGGAAAGGAAAATATTAAAAGACTGATTATAAAGGATAAAACAGATTTCCAAGAAAATATTAAGTCATATATTTTTATTATTTCAACTCAATTAGCAATCGTAAAAGTTGCGAAAATTGATGGTAAGGAATTATCTAAACCACTCAAAGTAAACTAATTGATTAAAGTTATGCGAAAGGTGAATTATATAGAATAAAAGCGACTAGAAAAAATAACAGCTAACAGGTATGACTTTTTGCCGTAGAAATAGTTGATTGTTGTTTTTTTGTAAAAAATTAATATGCTTTTAATCAAGTGATTATATGGGAATAGATAAATTATGAAAGCAAACTTTTAAACCTTTTCCTTTCTGTTTAGTCTATAAAAAAACAACAATAAAAACGATAATACTTTATAAATGAATTCCACAGACGCCGAGCTAATTGCCATGCTTGCTGAACCGCGCCAAAAGGCTGCAGCTTTTAGCAGCATTGTTCGGCTCTATCAAGAACGGATTTATTGGCATATACGCAAAATGGTTCTTTCGCACGAAGACTCGAACGATGTGATGCAAAATACTTTTATGAAGGCTTGGAATGGTATTGAGAATTTTAGAGGCGATTCATTGATTTCTACATGGTTATATCGTATTGCGACGAACGAAACGTTAACTTTCCTAACAAGTAAGCGTATGAAGAATTTGCAACTAATGGATGATGAGGAAAGTTTAATGTTTCAAAATTTAAAAGCGGATAGTTTTTTCGATGGAAACGATGCAGAGCAAAAATTGCAGGAAGCAATTCTAACATTGCCCGAAAAGCAACGATTGGTATTTAATATGAAGTATTTTGAAGATATAACCTACGAAGAAATGGAGAAAATTTTAGGAACTTCGGTAGGAGCGCTCAAAGCATCGTATCATTTTGCAGTCAAGAAAGTTGAAAGGTTTTTGGAATCGGAATAAAGAATTATAATAACAACAATAGGCACATTAGCTGAAATAATTTACGATTAATGTTAAATATCAACGATTTAACAAACAACCATTAAACGAACATTGTTTTTATCAGTCAAAATAAATGTTATGAAAGAAAATATGAATTTAAACAACATTGGAAACAGAAAGCCCTTTTCTGTACCAACTAATTATTTCGAAGATTTTGCAAGTCAATTTGATACACAAATTGCTATAAGGCCAATTTCACCACTGAAATTGCTCCGACCATGGATGTATATGGCGGCCATGTTTTTGGGTGTGTTATTTTTGAGTCGCATGGTTTATACTGTTTATACCGACAATAAAATGGCAGATGCAGAAAATTACGAACTGTACGTTATGACACAAGTGGATGATGTAGAAAGTCTTGATTATTTTGATGCAGAAGTATCCGAAAAACCACTAAATTAAAACAGATGAAACAAATTATAGTACTTTTTATGCTATCAATTTCTGGACTTTTAATTGCCCAGGAGTCTGAACAACCGAAAATTGAAGAGTTGCACAATCGAAAATGGGAGTTTATTGTCCAAAAATCCCAACTTACAACCAAAGAGGCAGCTCGTGTAAAACCCTTATTTTGGGAATACGAAAATGCTGTTTGGAAAACAATGGAAGAAAATAGAGAGTTTTTTCGTGGTTTTTATCGCAATAAACAAAACCGGAGCGAAGCACAATACCTCGAAATGAATGAGCGATATATTAACGCTGAAATTCAGAAATCCCATTTGCTAAAAATTTATTATGCTAAATTAAAAAAGCAGCTTTCATCCGAAAGTGTTTTTAAGTATTTCAGCGCCGAAAGGTCATTCCGTAAAGAATTAATGGATAAATGGCAAGATAGACCACAAGGGCATCGCAAATAAATTTATTTGTTCTTAATTGTATTGATAAATTGTTTGAATTGTTTCATTTTCTTTTTATCATTTAAACCGTCTACTCGACGGTTTTTTTGTACCTTGATTTTTGCTCTATTACCTACATTTTTTGACAATAAGTGCATTTTTATCGTTAAATTGTAATGTCCACATTGCAATTTATAATATTTGTACTATCTTTGCAGCACAAATCAGCATAGTTTATAATTGCATTCTAAACAAACAAATACATACTTTAAATTACTTACAATGAAACTTTTAGATCAAATCATGGCGCGAGCGAAAGCAAATCCACAGCGCATCGTTTTACCAGAAGGAACAGAAATCCGCACATTGAAAGCAGCTGATATTATTTTACAAGAAAAAGCCGCAAAATTGATTTTGATTGGCGATGAAAATGAAATTTTTCGTTTAGCTGCCGAAAATAATTTAAAAAACATCAACGAAGCAACCATATTAAATCCAGAAACTGATCCCAAAATGGTTATTTATTCAGACTTGCTTTTCGACTTACGCAAAAGCAAAGGTTTGAGTAAAGAAGATGCGATAAAATTGGCAAAAGACCCCTTGTATTTGGGATGTTTATTGATTAAAAATGGAGATGCAGATGGAGAATTAGCTGGCGCTCAAAACACCACAGGAAATGTACTGCGTCCTGCTTTTCAAATTATTAAAACTAAACCAGGAATAAGTGTTGTTTCGGGAGCGATATTGATGTTTACTCCCGCTACGCAATTTGGCGAAGATGGGCTATTGGTGTTTGCCGATTGTGCTGTTAATCCAAATCCAACGGCACGAGAATTAGCTGAAATTGCCGTTTCTACCGCCGAAACTACCTTAGCTGTTGCTGGTTTTGAACCTCGAGTAGCTATGTTGAGTTTTTCGACAAAAGGAAGTGCTAAACACGAATTGGTCGACAAAGTGGTTGAAGCTACTCGTATTGCTCGTGAGATAAATCCAGACTTACAAATAGAAGGTGAGTTACAAGCTGATGCTGCTTTAGTGCCTGCCATTGGGCAAAGTAAAGCGCCGGGAAGTGCCATAGCTGGCCATGCAAATGTATTGGTTTTCCCCGATTTGCAGTCTGGAAATATTGGATACAAAATGGTTGAGCGATTTTCGGGAGCACAAGCAGTTGGTCCTATTTTGCAAGGTATTGCGGCTCCAATTAACGATCTTTCGCGCGGCTGTTCGGTCGATGATATCGTAAGAATGATAACAATTACGGCTAATCAAGCTATGTCTCTTAGTAACTAGTTAATTAGGGATTGGTTAATTTGTTCATCAGTTCATTAGAGATTAGTTCATTAGAGATTAGTTAATTTGGGATTGGTTAATTTGTTATTTTAAATCAACAGATGAACCAATCAACAGATGAACCAATCAACCAATTAACCAATTAACCAATCAACAAGTCAACAAAAAACAAAAATATGACAGAAGAAATTATTGAAGCAATTGAACGGTACGGACTTAGCAAGCGCAGTCGTAACCGGACTTTGTTTTCGCGTATCGGAGTAGTGGGTTGTGGAAAAGAAGGCAGTGTAATTGCCACTACCGCAGCGCTTAAAGGGATTGAAGTTGTGTTTTTCGAACCTTGCGAATCAAGTATTAACAATGCTTACTCGCGTATCGAAGAAAAATTAGACAAAAAAATTGAACATTGGGGTTTAACTCAAAACGAAAAGAGGGCTACTTTGTCAAAAATTCAGGGAACTTCTGATTATCAGAATTTTGCTGGTTGCGACTTTGTTATCGAAGCTATCCGCTACGATAACAAGAACGGTGAGCGCAGTGTGGATCAGCGCAAAGAGGTATTTAAAAAACTTGAAAGCGTACTTTCCGACAAGGCAATTATTGCTTCCAATGTTTCAACGGTTGTTGTTACCGAACTTGCTTCGGAACTCGAACATCAAGAACGTTGTATCGGGTTGCATTTTATGTCGAACACTCCAGATTCTAACATTATTGAAATAGTTCGTGGGTTGAATACTTCGGATTATACTTTTGATAAAGTTTGCCAATTTGCCAAGGCCATTTCACACGATTTTGTTCCTGTTATGGAGTCATCGGGACTTATCAGCGTTCGTCTTTTTTTGATACAACTCAACGAGGCTTGTGGAATTTTATTGGAAGGCATTGCTAGTGTCGAAGATATTGATAAAGTAATGACTGTTGGTTTTGGTCACCGACAAGGGGTATTTCGCACTGCAGATCAAATGGGTATCGAGAAAGTAGTTAAATTGCTCGAAAATTTATATGATGAATACGGAAATATTAAATATAAACCTGCTCCAGTGTTATTGCGTTTATTTCGTGCTCGACATTTTGGAGTAAGTACAAGTAAAGGTTTTTATAGTTATGACGAACAAGGAAATATCGTAAAATAAGGAGGAGTAGAAAAATGAAGATATTGGTATTAAACTGTGGTAGTTCGTCGGTAAAATATATTTTAATCGACATGGATACAAAGGAGCAACTTGGCTCTGGAGTTGTTGAAAAAATTGGGATGAAAGGTTCGTTCCTGAAACACAAACGACAAGATGGAGTAAAGGTAACACTCAAAGGAGAAGTGCTTGAACACCAAATAGCTATCGAATATATTTTGGGTGTACTGCGAAAAGTTCAATGCTAGTATGTTAATCGACGAAGAAGTGATTTCGATGATTGAAGAGTGTATCGACATGGCTCCGTTACACAATCCACCAAATTTGGCTGGTATCCGTGCTATCAATGAGTTATTGCCTGAGGTGCCGCAGGTAGCTGTTTTCGATACTGCTTTCCATCAAACTATGCCTGATTTTGCATACATGTATGCTATTCCATATTCATTATACAAAAAATATGGTATTCGTCGTTATGGTTTTCATGGTACGAGTCACCGCTATGTATCGAAACGTGCATGTGATTTCTTGGGATTAGATTATTCGAAAACAAAACTAATTACGGCTCATATAGGTAATGGTGGTTCGGTTTGTGCGGTTGAAAACGGAAAATCTGTTGATACTTCAATGGGATTTACCCCTATCGAAGGATTAATGATGGGAACTCGCTCTGGAGATGTCGATTTGGGAGTGGTTACTTATCTTATGGAAAAGGAAATGATTGGTTCTGCTGCCATTTCTACTCTTTTCAACAAGCATAGTGGTGTTATTGGTGTTTCGGGTATTTCGTCGGATATGCGCGAGATTGATAAAGCTATTAGCGAAGGCAATGAGCGGGCTGCATTGGCACTTAAAATGTACGAATATCGCATTAAAAAGTATATAGGTTCGTATATGGCAGCGCTTAATGGTGCCGATGTAATTGTATTCACTGGTGGCGTTGGCGAAAATCAAACGGGAACGCGCCAACGTGTGTGCGAAAGCTTGGCTTTTATGGGTGTTAAAATTGACAATGAGCTGAATGCTTCTTCAAGAGGCAAAGAAGTATTACTAAGTTTACCCAATTCGGCTGTTAAAATAGTTGTAATACCTACCGACGAAGAATTTATGATTGCATCCGATACTTTGGAGATTATAAATGGCAAATAATAGTTTATGGTATAATAAAACCCATTGTAAGTCTTTTCTTACAATGGGTTTTATTTTTAGGTTAATACAAATTCCACTTCTTTGAAATAGAAACTTTCGATTTCACCATTCCTTTTTTTTAACCACAGTTTTCCATCGTTCCCAATAGCATTTATTTCAGCTTCGAATAACTTATTATCAGGATATTTATAGTTGAATAATCCATTCTTTCTAAATAAGTATTGCTGATATTCTGATTTTATATCGTTGCTATCATCATGCAAATAGAGCTGCTTTATTTCTTCAATTATTTCTAAAAAAAGCGTTTTTAAATCTATTTTTTTTGATAGTATATTAAATGTAGAAATAGGATTTGGCGCATTACTTTTAAATATACTCTGATTAATATTTAGACCTATACCAATTATAGAATAATCAATCTTATTTCCTCTTAAACTGTTTTCAATAAGTATACCCCCCAATTTTTTATCACCCACATAAATATCGTTTGGCCATTTAATGGTGCAATCAATTTTATGATTCTGCATTACTCTTACAATTGCAACCGAAACGATTTGTGATAATATAAACTGTTCGGATATGGCAATGTGATGTGGTTTGAGTAATAGGCTAAATAGCAAATTCTTTCCTCGTTGCGCTTCCCAACTATTTCCAATCTGCCCTTTTCCTGCCGACTGAAAGCCCGTTCGAATCGCAAAAAACTCGGGTATTGTTTCTGCAGAAAGCATTCTTTTCAATTCGCTGTTTGTGGAATTGATTGTCGCTATATAGTTGATTTTTTTTAAATTATTTTTTTCGTCCACTTTTCTTTAGCATTTGGTCTAGTAAATACAAGATTTGCCCGTTGGTGCTGCGAAATTCATCCGCAGCCCATTTCTCAATAGCGTTCATGGTATCGGAGTCGATACGCAACACAAAGCTTTTATTTTTTGTTTCTTTTGCCAAAATCAGAAAGGGAAATGGTTAATGATAAATGGTAAATGATTAATGGTAAATCAATGTCTTTAAGTTAAGCCTCCCGTTTTAAACGGGAAAAATTGCGGGGAATTAATGATCCAATAAATCCGCCCCTAACCCCTAAAGGGGAACAGAAATTACTGTCGTCTATCTATAAATACTCCTAAAAATAGAGAATCACTATATAGTTGCAGTCTTAAGCCCCGCAATTTATCCCGCTATTGGCGGGAGGGGTTTGGGGCGGTATTAAAAATTCTTTATTGCATTCCACTAACTTAACGACATTGAATGGTAAATGATTAATGATTAAATAGTAAATACTCTTATTGGTGTAAAGTTCCGGCATTTATAACGGGTTGAGTGCCTTCTTCGCTACAAAGTACCACCATTAAGTTGCTCACCATGGCTGCTTTTTTGTCGTCGTCCAAATCGACCACTTTTTCGTCGGCCAATTTTTTCAACGCCATTTTTACCATACCTACAGCTCCTTCCACAATCTTTTCGCGCGCTGCAATAATCGCATCGGCTTGCTGGCGACGAAGCATTACAGCTGCAATTTCGGGCGCATAAGCTAAATAGTTGATACGTGCTTCCACTACTTCAATTCCCGCAATGGTTAAGCGTTCGTTGATTTGTTCTTCGAGTATATTATTAACTTCTTCGCCGCCTGAGCGTAAAGTCAATTCGCTTTCGGCAGCTGTACCTGTGTGGTCGTAGGCATACAGTCCGGCTATATATCGCAAGGCTGAATCGGCTTGAATTTTCACAAAATGTTCGTAGGCTTTCATTTTTTGCCCCACATTATCTACGGCTGGTGTACCCGGAGTAGAAACTGTCATCGATGCATTATCCACATCAAACGATGCTTTGTAAGTATCGGCTACACGCCAAACCACCACCAGACCAATCATTACCGGATTACCGGTCTTGTCATTTACCTTTATCGGTTCCGCATCGAGGTTACGAGCACGGAGAGTAAGTTTTTTCTTGGTGTAAAACGGATTTACCCAAAAAAATCCATTGTCTTTCACTGTGCCTTCGTACTCACCGAAATAAATCATTACACGAGCTTCGTTGGGTTCAATTTGCATAAAACCGCCCCACATAATGCTATTAGTAATTAGCAACAATACATCAGCAATAATAAAAGTAGCAATAAGTGCCGATGAAATGTCTGTATTCATCGTCCAGATAAAAAGTACAACTATTCCAATCAAAAAGAGTAAATTAAAAATCAGCATTGGTATGCCCGAAAGTTTTACTCCACTAAAAATTTCTTCTTTTGTCTTCATTTTTTCTAAATTTAATATGATATTAATTTGATATCACAAAGATTCAGAAAAATAATTGGAATAAGCAACTGTTTTATATTAAATATTTCAAAAAATGCAATCGTTGCTCCCGGATTTATATTCATTAAATAAACTTTCGCACGTTATTAATAAATTAATTTACAGTAACTTGACAACATATAGCAACTGATAATCAATAGGTTATAGATCGTAGAGTTTTGTTTGTTTCAAATATGTTATTACGTTGCAGTTGGCATATATAACTATCTAGATATGAATGCAATATGTATGCTAGAGTTAATTCATTAACAATATTGTCGTTCAGGGAAGCTCCCCCGGTCGTAGTCTGGAGACATACGACCAGCATCCGAGCTCCAAGTTTAATGTTACGTAAAACGGGGTTAATTCAACAAGTAAATTCATCTATTTCCAAATGAAGTTTTTAAAAAACAACTTTAATGATTTGATTATAGTTGTTAAGTTGTTTTTTATTTCAAAACTATAATACAGTGTTAAATATAATGTGTATTTTTGTGGATAAAAATATAACATAAACATACCATGTCCGACGACCAGAAAAAACAACTTGAACAACAACTTTGGAACATTGCCAACACCTTGCGGGGTAAAATGGATGCAGATGAATTTCGGGATTATATTCTGGGATTTATTTTTTATAAGTACCTGAGTGAACGGATGCATACTGGCAATGAGTATATTGATGCTATTCGGGAAGAATCACTTGAAAAATTAGGTTATTTCTTGAAACCGTCCGAACTATTTAGCGAAGTTGCCAAACGTGGAAATGGAATTGGTAGAGACGACATGCATGGCGTCTCTACAGAAAATAATTTTATATTAGAAGACCTTGCCAAAATCCTTACAAACATCGAACAAAGTACAATGGGTACTGCCAGCGAAGACGATTTCGATAACCTGTTTGAAGATTTGGATTTGACCAGCACCAAACTTGGGCGTACAGAATCGGCAAAAAATGAATTGATTTCGAAGGTGCTGTATCACCTCGACCAGATAGATTTTAAATTGGAAGATACCCAAGCGGATGTGCTGGGTGATGCTTACGAATATTTAATCGGACAGTTTGCCAGCGGTGCAGGTAAAAAGGCGGGTGAATTTTATTCGCCTCACCAAGTGAGTATGATTTTGGCTAAGATTGTGACTCTGGGTAAAACC
>JAIFKX010000331.1 GCA_020049335.1 Paludibacter sp.
CCAAACAGATTTTAAAAACGAACTTTGGACTTCGGAATACGAATCTACCATCAGCGCCAATCAAACTTTTTACTTAACGGAAACAGCAGTTGATATCAACGAAAAACAAAAAATGATGTTTCTGGATATTCCCGTAAAACTTGGGATTGATTATGCGTTCACCCCCAAAATAAGTGCGTATGCCACTGTTGGCATAGCTTACGGCGTGCCATTAAGTGCTAAGTACAACACCACAGCCACCATAACGCGTACAGGTTTTTATCCCGACTACAATGCGCTGCTTTTTGATGTAGATGTAGATGGTTCACCTTACTTTTATCCAACTAACAAAGCTGTTACAGGTAGTGGAAGTATAGCAAAGCAAGCCAACCTGAGTGCCGAAGGTGCTTTGGGCGCAAAATACAAACTTACGCCCACCATTGCGCTGTTTGCAGGAGCTAAGTTAATGCATGGCTTCCAAAACGTGAAAAGTAACCCTGCAGAATTTATTATGGCTACAAGTGCTACTACAATGAATACGCTTGCTAACCGAGCCGATGAACTACAAACACGCGGTTTGGGCTTGGAAATCGGGGTGCAGTTTGGCATTGCTAAAAAAGTGAAACCTGCACCAATAAAAGAAGTGCCGGTTGTTTTGCCTGCTAAAAAAGATACCATTATTCCGGTTATCAAAAAAGACACGGTTGTGAAGCCTGTTGTTAAAAAGGTGGAGATCGAAGGAGTAGAACTCACATGCAAAGTGGTGGAAGCTGTTACATTGCTGCCAGTGAATGCAACAATGCTTATTAAAAACAACGGCGAAACCATTAAAACGGTTCAAACTAACAACAACGGACTGATAAAAGTAGTGATTCCCGAAGGAAAAATCTATACAATAGAAGTTTCGGCAGCGGGATATGTGCCACAAAGTCAGACCATTGATTTAACCAATGTGCCACGCGGCGTGAAAAAAGAAATCGTGCTCGACCCAGTTGTGAAAATTGCCAAAGGACTCGTATTTAAGTTCAAAAACGTGAATTTCAACACCGGAACGCCCGACTTAACACCCGAATCGTTGGAAATACTCGATATGGTTGCGGCTATTTTAATTGAAAATCCAAAATTGCAAATTGAAATATCAGGCCATACCGACAATCAGGGAAATCCGGCTTATAACCTTCGATTATCAATACCTGCTAAGCAAAGGTGCAAAACCCGAGCAAATGAAAGCCATTGGATTTGGACAAACTAAATGGATTGCCAGCAACTTAACTGAAGAAGGCAGAGCCGAAAATCGAAGGGTGGAATTTAAAGTATTGGGAATGTAAAAACCTTTCGAACCGATTTGATTTTAATGTTCAGCCTCTGAAAGTGTTGATAGCAACCCTATCTCACAGTAGCTTGTAAAATCGCAATTTAACAAATGTAATATTTAAAGCGGAAATCTTGCTCTCCACCAGTCGTAGTTTTGCGATGTACTCCCAGTGTACATCGCAAGATAATAGGCTATGGGGAGCAGGGTTCAGCGATTCGCCTGCAGCCCTTCGCGCTGCGATGCTTGATGGATAGAAGCAGCGTATCGCCGTATTTCGGCGGCACAAGAGCCCCGGTAAGTATCGGGGTAAACTCCAGCCCAACCCTGCCTGCGGTAGGCAGGCCGAAGGGGCACGCCCAAATGTATTTATTTTTTCTTTAACTCCACTTTTAATCCTGCTGCGTATTTTAAATTTAAACCGGCGGGAAAGTCGACGTACAATCCATCGGATTTTTGTTTCCATTTTAGTTTTTTGGCGTAACCTAACAAAGAAACCGATTTGATTTTTGATTTGCAGTATTCGCTTTGCGAGCCCAAACTATTAATTTTGAGTGTGGTTTTTTGTTCGGGAATGCGGAGCATCCAGACATAAAGCTGTCCGTTTTTAGCTTCGGTAAAGCGGAAATCGGAAGTTTCGTATTTGAAACCAGCATGGTGTTTTGAAAGTGCGCCACCTGGAAATACGCGCAGTGTAGGCGCTTTTTCGGGTTTTTTGGGGTCGGAAATCAATTCACCTTCGCCCCAAGTTTTCCACGCTTTGCTCCCGTAGATGCCTTCGCCGTTAATTTTCATCCACTCGCCCATGTCTTTGAGCATGGTAATACAAGCAGGTTCGAGGTCGCCATCGGGAGTAATGGGCACGGCACAGGCATAATTCCCGTCGCGCGACGCATATTCGAGCAAGCTATATACCATGCTCGATGCTTCGTAGGTGTAACCGGGTGCATAATACCAATCACCCACGGGGTTTTCGCCTTTTTCGGTCATGATTTTAGAGGGGAAATTGACCTCGTAGGTAATGCCCAATGCGGGATTGTTGGGTGCAAACTTAATACAGGCGAGCACGTCGGTTTTGCCGTGTCGCTTATCGGCTTTGTTGTAAAAATCGGCCACAACACGAGCTGCCGCATCGCATTTGAAACCCGACGCGCTATGCGTACCGCTGAAAGGCCATTTGCCATTACCATCGGTATAAATGAGGTCTGGGTCGTATTTATCCACCGCATCCATTATGCGGCGTGCCCACCACTCGGCATACCATTGGGCATAAGCCTGATGATCCTGAAAAATGCCTTTATTGCCAAAAGCTATTACGTCGATATCTTTGTATTGAGTCCGTCCCACCATTTTCCTTTGCCATCGGCTTTGGTTAAATGTCCGTCATAAGGAATGCCAACTTTTTCGCCCAGTTTATCAGTTCCAAAAGCATTGTGCCACCACCACCAAGTGTATTCGTGGTGAAAGGTAATGCCGAATTTCATGCCGCGTTTTTGTGCTTCGGTTTTCCATGCGCCTATCATGTCTTTTTTGGGGCCAATATTGGTAACATTCCAGGGTTGATAGGCGGAATTCCACATATCAAAATTATCGTGATGCACGCCCACCGCCATTACAAAACGTGCTCCGGCATCGTAAAAAGCTTGCGTAAGTGCTCCTGCATCCCATTTTGGGGCTTTCCATGCATTGAGCACATCTTTGTAGCCAAACTCACTCGGATGGCTAAAATTTTTCAAATGATTTTTATATGCTTTTGAACCTTCTTTGTACATATTGCGCGCATACCAATCGCCACTTTTGCCTGAAGCTTGTGGTCCCCAGTGAATAAACACGCCAAACTTAGCATCGCGAAACCATGCTGGAGTGCCTGTGTAGGTGTTTTTTATCGAATCCCATTGTGGCGCATATTTTCCGTCGGCGATGGGAAAATCCATTTTTACTTCGTTGTAATCCACAGGGTCGGCAGGTTTTACTATGTAAGGTTCGGAAACTGCGGGTGTGGCAGGTCGGTTGGTGAGCGACCACTGGGCTTGTGCCTGAATTAAGCACAAAATTAAAACAATGCCTAAAAGTGTGAATCTTGATTTTGTCATATTGAATTTGGATTAATATTTTACTAATTTGCGCATGCAATGTTTATCTTACTATTATTTATAAACCACCGGTAATACTACCGAAAACGAATGTTCTTTTCCCTTTTCTTTAGCAGCCAGAAATAATGCCACTACTTTTCCTTTTTCGAGATACACTTTTGGCATTTCAAAGCGCTCGAAATCAAATGATTCGCCATTCGAAAAAGTAATATTAAACTTGTGCACCAATGAGTTTTCGGACAGATTCCAATCAAGTCCGTTGGGAGATTCAAAAAGCAAAAGTGCAATGCCGTGTTCGGTAATCTTATCGCCATGATCTTTGGCTATGCAATAATATTTTCCGTCCTGAAACCATTCCACATGGTCGTCGATAGGAAAATCAGTTTTGGGTGAAGTGATAAATGGTTTGTCATAATCTTTAAACGAACCCAGCGGACTTTTTGATAATGCGATGAAATGCTTGACTACCGTTTTGGTCGTTTTTTGATTGCCCATTACCGATTTGTAAGCAATGGAAAATTGCCCGTCGGGGCGACGAAAAACGGTAGGAACTCCCATAGTCTTTCGGCCAGCTACGGTATCCAACAGCGGTTTATCGAAACGTTTCCACGGCCCGTAAGGACTTGAAGCCACTGCCACGCCTACGCGTTGGTTATTGCGGTTCACCCACCATTCGGCATCGCGCATGGTAGGGCGCACGCTGTCGGCCGTAGTTTTCCAGTATCCGCTGCCCGTGTTGGCGGTGTAGTAAAGGTAATATTTCCCTTTGTGCTTGATAACGTGCGGATTGTGAGTCATTTCGCCGTCCCAGAATTGAGTTCCACGTGCTGGCAAGGTTACATCCGAAAAATTATAGGGGCCAAATAATTTGTCGGACACTGCATGAGCCACTTCCGAATGTGTACACCAAGCATCAAAACCCCTTGACTTTGGCCAACGCGAGAAAAATAAATGGTATTTTCCATCGCTCCCCTTAATAGCACCGTTACACCACACATTGAAATTGTCCATCTTGAAAATGTTCTTTTCGGGATGTTCAGGAATCAACTTTGTAAAATTGAGCGATTCATTGTTTTGCGCAAAAGCAAAAGAATTTGATACCAACATAATAAGCACTAAACAACAAAGGTTTTTTACTTTCATAAGTATATATGTGTTAAAACAATTACTTTATTACTCACTAATTTTCTCCAAAGCATCAATAATAGCTTGTCTGTTTGGATTTTTAATTTTAAAATACTGAATTAAAAATTCCATAATCTCTTTATTACCAACAACATACGCATCGCTTTTATTTGCTTTAAAAAAGAAACTGTGCTTTACGTCGGGAAGTATTATTGCTTTTGCTATGCCTCCTTTTTGCATAATGGAATCGGCAAAAGCAATACTTTGTTTGTAACCAATGGTGGGGTCGGCATCGCCATGAATAAGCAAAGTGGCGGGAGGATTTTGCAAGCTTCAATTTTTTGTGATGCTACAGCCGACAACGGAGTGCCTGCCGAACCGCCAGAAAATCCCACTTTACGGAAATCACATTTAAATCGTTTTGCATTTTTATACGCATAATTATACACATCCATCACATCTTGCAATGCTTTATCGAAATCGCCATTTTGATTTTTGCAACGGTAGTCGACGCCCACAAAAACCACTCCCAGCGCATCGCAAAGCAAATCAGCAGAACTTAAATTTTGCGAACCAGGTGTAACTTTGGCAGTACCATGATCCCAACCACCACCATGTACATAAAACAAAACAGGGAACTTCCCTTTCTTGCTTGGCATCATTACTTCAATGTCAATGTTGATACTATCAACGGTTTTTACAGTTTCGCGAATGATTGTAATATTTGACTGTTTATTTTGAAATTGAGAAATCGTATCATTTTTTTGTGCTGCAAAAAGTTGAAACTCTGCTATAGCAGCCCTACCCAAGGCATCGAACTTGATACGGAATTGACGAGCTTTAATTGGATTTTTGAATTCAATTTCTTTATTTTTACCAATAACCGCACCGCTTGCCGCATTGAGCCACATTCCTTTGTGAAGGTATTCGATACTAAATGAAGTAATAGGCGAATATGGTCGCCATGGTTTGGCCGAAATATATTCCTTTACAACAACGTATTTCACTAATTGTGGTTTGCCAAAGTCAACCGCTAACCATCCACCTCTTGCCCAAAGTTTGCTATCAGGCCAGTGTTGCGAATCGAATTTTTTGCCAATTATAGCATCAGCACCTTCTTGATTGCGCCCTGTACTCCAAAAGGTAGTTTCGTTATTGTCGAAAGCAGCCTGTGAATTGTGCATAAATGCCGGAGCAACCGAACTAGAAGCACTCGAAGGCATATTGTAAGCCAATGAATTAGTTGTTGAAGGCGGATAAATGGGCGCAATATCCATGACTGATTTATCGAAAGAGAGCTTAACAACGCTAACTGCGGTATCTTGAAGCTGCTTTGAAATAATAAGTTGAATTCCATTTCGAGATTGCTGGAACTGAATACGCTTCCCTGACAAAGTAGTGGCAGCTTTTATTTTCAGTAACAATGCAGGCAAAAAAACGGTATCGCATTTCTCTAAATTTGTGGCATACACATATATGGCATTCTCTTTGCGAGTGGTTGCAAAAGTATTTGTTGCTACAAACGGACCACCACGCGTACCGTATACCGCTTCGGCATGGCGATTAATCCATGTTCCAATTTCTTTCAGACGCAATCTGAATTCAGGCAAAATTTCGCCAGTGGGCTGAGGACCAACATTCAACAATAAATTTCCATCGCCCCCAATGGTATTAGCCAAGGTACTAAGAGCCCATTTAAGAGATTTCGGTTCATCGTTGTTTATACATGTCCAACCTTTACCCAAAGTTATACAAGTTTCCCACGGAGCCGAATTACAAAAACTTCCTACAAACTGCTCAGGTGTAGCATAATCGCCCCATTCACCAATAAAGCCGTGCGACTCATCGGGATGCAAAGCCTCTAGCCGATTATTGATTAAAACATCATTTTGCAAGTTGTTAATCAGTTCGTAAGTTTGCTTTGGATAGGCGGGATTAGGGCGACCATCATAATCAATCCAAACTAGTGGAATTTTACCGTAATTGGTTAATAATTCGGTTATCTGCCGATTCATTCTTTCGACAAAAGCGTCATTTGTTTGCGGGTTTCGGCAATCAGGATCTTTCCAATCGCCAGGCGAAAAATAGAAACAAAAAGGCATATTTGCTTCTTTGGCGGCATCGGTTAGTTCTTTTGCCACGTCTCTACCAAAAGGAGTATTCATTATGTTATGAGGCGTGGTTTGCGTATTCCACAAACAAAAACCATCATGATGTTTCATCACACAAACAATGTATTTTACGCCCGATGATTTTGCAATTTGTATCCATTCCTGTGCATTAAATTTAATGGGATTGAACCGCAGGTACAAACTATCGTATTTTGTCACACCATAATTGGCACGCGACCAACTAATTTCCTGTCCCGTAAGCGATGCAGGCCCCCAATGTATAAACATCCCAAAACGGGCATCACGCCACCAGTTTAGCTTATCCGTTTTAGTTACTTTATTTTGTGAAGTAAGGACTGTGAAATTCAAAAGTAATAAAACAGTCAACAAGAGCAATTTAATTTGTTTCAATTTCAATTCTAACATTTTACATTCTATTTAACACAAAGTAATATTTCCCCGAACCCACATTACGCACCACAGCATATCCGTTTTCTATCGTATATTTTACTTTTTTACCGTTATTGGTCAATGTGAAATCAGGAGCAATGGTAGGTATGTAAACGGTTGTAACGGTGTTTGAAGGCAAGGTTACATTGAGTTCGAACGATTTGCAGGGCTTCATTGTGTACGCAGCTTCAATACAGCCCCGGATGGTAGGAATTTTAGCTTCGGCCTGTAAAATCCCTGCTGGTTGCGGACGGATATTGATTTTGCCAAAACCCGCTTCGGCAGGTTCAATGCCCAACAATTTTCGGGGCAAAATATGCACCGGTGCAGCACTCCAAGCATGGCTCCAACCATTGTTCACTTTGTATTTATTGTCCCATGCTTCGGTAGTCATGGTAGCACCTACCCGTATCATATTCAACCAACTACGGTCAGTGGCATCGGTAATGAGACTCATGGCATAATCGCCCTCACCATTGTCGAACATGGCTTCGAGCAGGTAATTACTGCTGTAAACGCCACAAGCCATGCGTTTGGATTTAATAAAGTAGATAACCGTTTTTTGATGTTCGGAAGGCACCAATCCAAAGGCAAGTGGATACATATTGGCATGGAGCGAGCTGTGTTTGGAATCGATACCATCCACATAAATACCTGTTTCGTTATTGAAAAAATGTTTATTGAAGGCAGCTTTCACCGAATCGGCTTTTGATGTCAGAAATTGCGCTTCATCGGTTTTTCCAAGCACTTTAGCAATTTCAATCATGTAAATGAGCGATTTGTAGTAAAACGCATTGACAACCGTATTGTAGGTTTTAAATTCATAATCGTCGGTTTCGCCACCTTTAAGTGTACTCATATTGCCATGCGGCCAATCTACAATATCCTTCAGCCCTCCACCATTGTAGTGAATTGATTTCAGAAAGTCTTTTGTTTGCAATCCGGTACGCGTGCTAATCAACCCTTTATCGGTTTCGAGTGCCATCATGGTTTTTGCTTTCAGGTCGTCGTAATAATTGGTTATTAAATCCGTATTTCCGGTATACATATAATCCGCGTAAGCCATAAAAATGCTGTGCGAAATCCACTCGGTAGGCCATGTGGCATGATAAATAAGATTTTCGGTACTGTAACGCGCAATGGCAAATTCGCGGTCGATGGCGTAATGTCCCATTTGCTGAATGTAGCAATCGGCTTCGTACATCATACGTTCTCGTTCGCTGTTGGCATAGTCGCCGTTGAAGGTATTGGCAATGGTGGAGTATTTACATAGGTCGTAAATGGCATTTACATCTACATTGTTGCTTTTAAAATTGGCAGCTTTTTCGTTGTAAAGCATATAAAGTGTTTTGTGGGTAATATCTTCTACCACAACATTTTCGAGGTTAGATACTAGCTCGCAAAACCTGAACGGTGCCACTTCGGGCATTTGAGGCGACATGGCCTGACTGTGGGGATATTTTGGTACAAAACGCGGAATTTCGAGCGTATAATTATGTGTGCCGGGTTTTATTTTCAGGCTGTACGTACGAAAAATTACACCTCCACCTGGCTTTTGGTCGATAGAATCCCCCACCCCTTTTTCGCCAATATTAATTTTGAGTAAAAAAACGCTATCAGTAGAAATTATTGGTTTCCATGTCAGTTTCATTTCGAGCGTAGCAAAAGCCGAGCGACCGAAATCGAAAAATTGCACGCCGTTGGCACGAATTGCTTTACGTACGGGTTTTACGGGGTAATAAGTGAGCGGATGCCGGTTTTCAAACGTCCATTGCTTTTGCCCGCTACCCAAATCAAGCTGCACCCATTTGCTTTCGCCTGGCCATTTTTTTGTACGGTCGAAGTCGCCTGTATTGAATTGTTGTGGTCGGCTCCAGTCACATTCACCACTTTTTTTGTTGAAGGTTTTTACTTTCCAATAATAGGATTTATTGGATTGAAGAGCTTTCCCTGCATACTTTACATTGATGGACTGCGAAGATTTCACTTTGCCGCAATTCCACACATCGGGATTATTGGCCATGAGCAATTCTGCCGACGAAGCCACCATTATTTGATAGGCTTTTTGCATGTCGCCCTGCTTATTAGAATTCACAATCCAGCCAAAGTCTGGATTGCGCTCGGTAATAACGGAAAGTTCCGGATGCGAAAGTAACTGACAAATTAAACCGGATGGGGCATTGTTTTTAGCATAAGAAAGTTGCAGAAAAAAAAGAATGAGAAGAGTTAGTTTTGTTTTCATGGTATTAGTGAATCATTTATTTACCCCTGAGTAAATGACTGCAAAAATAGTGTAAAATAATTGCTCCTTTAATGAGATTTGAAAAAAACACATATTGATTTTACAAAAATATTAAAATAATTCCAGTTACAACCATACATAATGATATTTTCTTGTGTACGGAATAATAACAAATTCCAGTTATTAGCTTTCCTTAAACCATAATATCTGGTTCAAATACCCTAAAAAACGGCATTTTTAGTCCATTCAATCTTTGGATATAAGGTTTTATTTATTTGTAAATATTGGAAAAGTGTATGTTTCGATAGTTAAATTCATCGGAAAAGTGTATATTTTGATAGTTATATTTATAGGAAAAGTGTATTTATTGATAGTTAAATTTATCGGAAAAGTGTAATATTAATTTTTATTTCTAACGGAAAAGTGTATATTTGCACCTTGAATCATAAAAATGTACAGCTATGTTGTTCCGCAAAATTGAAAATTATATAGAAAATCATCTAAAGTCTAACTCTAAAAAGATTTTAATATTGGATGGAGCACGTCAGATTGGAAAATCATTTAGCATTAGGCATATAGGACAGAAACTCTATAAAAACTATATCGAAATTAATATGGAAGAAGATAAGCTGGGCAATAGAATATTTGCCGATGTTAAAACGGTAAATGATTTTTATTTGGCTTTAAGTGTGGTGGCAGGCAACCGCATGAAAGCAAAATCGGACACTTTGATTTTCATCGACGAAATACAAGCGTACAATCATTTACTTACCTTATTGAAATTTTTAAAAGAAGATGATAAATATACCTACATTGCCAGTGGTTCCTTGTTGGGAGTAACATTGGCAAATACCTCATCTATTCCGTTGGGAAGCATTGAAATAAAGCACATGTATCCCATTGATTTTGAAGAATTTCTGATAGCAAATGGTATTGGCGAACTCGTTTTGGAAACAATGCATAAATACTTTGACGAATTAAAACCACTGCCTGATACATTACACAACAGAATACTAGATTTGTTTAAAAAATACTTGATTGTAGGAGGACTTCCCGACGCGGTAAAAACATTTGTTGAACAGCAAAATGTTATGTTGATACGTAAAATACAGGATGATATTTATTCATTATATGGTATAGATGTAGCTAAGTATGAAAAAACACATTCCAAACTAAAAATTCAAAGAATCTATAAAATGATTCCCTCTAATTTGGAAAACAAAAAAAAGAGAATGGTTGTCAGTGATATAGATGGGAAAAAAGGTAAAAGAATGGCTGATTATGAAGATGAATTTGATTATCTGATTTCTGCCGGCGTAGCTTTAGATGTAAAAGCAATAAGCTCACCAACTTATCCTCTTATTGAAAATAGTGGCAAAAATCTACTTAAACTTTACCTCAACGATGTAGGCTTATTAACCGGCTTATTTTTCAAAAACAATATTACGGCCATAATGCAGGATATAAAAAGCATCAATCTCGGATCTGTTTACGAGACTGTTGCGGCACAAGAACTTAAAGCCCACGGCTTTAACCTATATTACTATGACAATAAGAAAAATGGCGAAGTTGATTATCTTATCGACGACGCTAATCGTTTATCAGTAATACCTTTGGAAATAAAATCAGGCAAAGATTATTATACCCATAGTGCTCTGAACAAGCTTTTGGAGATAAAAGAATACAACATTCATCGTGCTTATGTATTGTCCAACGAGCAACAAGTAATTCAAAAGAATGGCATCGTTTATATGCCCATATATAACATCATGTTCTTCAATTCGGGTTCTGATGTTGTTAGTGAATTTTAGATTACTTTCTGATAAAATCCAGCAAGAAAACATCATTCTCGCTAATATACAATTCTTTAGTCAGCTTGCCATCCGCTTTTACCTGCACCATAACATTGAATAAAGGTGCACCACTGTTGTCGGTTTTGATTTTAGCTACTTGTTCGCGGTTCAAATTCAAGGGCTTTTTCATGTCGAGAAAATTAGTATAGGCATCGTTGGAACGATAACCCACACGGTAAATTTTCAGGTTGTAAGTTCCTTTGGGCATTCCCGAAACCGAAACTGTAACTTTGCCTTTGGGTTTGGCCGGAAGATCCTGAATATAGTACTTTTGGTTATGAACCGAATCGCCCGGGTGCGTGTTTGTAAAATCCCACAAAAGCAATTGCATCCCTTTTTCGTTTTTGCAAGCCCACGATGCCGAATCGGTATTTACAAGTTCTGTTTTGCCAAGCTTGTTGAGAAACTGATAGGCGTAAAAAGCCGGTTTGTTAATTCCCTGAATGGTCAACAATCCGAAACCGCCATGGAAAGCTCCAAATCGTACACCTGCTTCTTCGAAAATATCCGTAAATACCCAGTACGACATGGAATTTGCAGTATTGCCCACTTCTTTTAATTTTTGAAGAATGTAAGCAGCCTGATGGTAACTGTCGTGAACCGGGTCGGCAGGCGTGTAGGATGAGCTCCATTCGGTATAATGCAATTCGAGATTGGGTTTAAAGGAACTTTCAATCTGCTTGTGCGAATTGATGACATCGCCGCTCACTGCATTTTTATCTTTGCTAAGCACCGTTCCTCCTCGACCAAATTCGTCCAAAAATCCCTGTTTTACGCCATAAGTATGAGTGCTAATAAAGTCGATAGGCACATTATTCTCCTTGCAATACGCTATCATTTCGGGCACCCAAGCAGCACCGGCAGTAGCCGGACCACCCACACGATAAGCGGAATTCACGCTTTTGATGGCTTTGACCGAATGGTTGTACAATTTGAAGTATTCGACTTGTGTGCCGTGCCAAAAACCATCGAGATTAGGTTCGTTCCATACTTCAAAATACCAGGTTTTAACTTCCGTTTCGCCATAACGTTCGGTAAAATGCTGTGTGAGAGCACGAATCAGACCTTCCCATTTTTGGTAATCGCGGGGTGGCGTGCCATTTCCTTTCCACCAAAAAACAGTAGTACTGCCACTCGCCAGCCCTCCGGGCATAAAGCCAAGTTCAACAAAAGGCTTAATGCCAATACTTTGCAATGCATCGAAAAGTGCATCCACATATTGGAAGTTATATTCGGGCATTCCGTCCACTTCGCGATAAACACCCATATCGTCGCTCAACAGACCATGCATACGGATATATTTGAATCCGCACGATTTGGTTACATAGCGTAATTGCTCCTGCCAGTCGGCACGCAATCCTTCGTTGGCACGCCCTGCACCTACACATTCGTTGAAAAAAGTGTTTAGCTTGCCTTTTTCGTTGTTGTAATTTAGGTTTACAGTACGGTTGTTTTGCGAAAAAAGCTGGGGTATGGATAATACACACACCAAAATGAATACGCAAAATTGTATTTTTAATTGATTTTTCCCGCTGCTTACTTTCTTGTAAATCATTAGTATTTTATGTATGTTTGGCTTTTTAAAGAGCTTATAAAAAACTATTTCAGATTCAATTTTTTACGCAATTCAATCAGTAAAGCCGCATCCCTGTCGCGCATTACACCTTTTCGGTTTGGTGGACAATTGATAATCAATATATTATCTTGTGCCGTGGCTCGATTGTATAATTTCTCTAGTTCATCTATCGATTTATAAGTAGTATCCTCCGTATGATAGAACCATTTGTTGCTCATACAAACTGTTGTTTCCCACGGCATATAGTATTGTTTACCGTCGTGAGTAAAGTTTTTTGGGTCGGGGTTGGATGGCAGATCTGGATCACCCAAGCGGAAATCGGTTGGAAAATAGCGGATAGGGAATCCTGCTTTTTGATGATAAGGGTGGGCTGTTTTATCAATATTGTAGGGGAAACCAATCGACCAGTTTATACCTACTTGACAGCCAGGTTCAGCTTGTTTTATGGTTTGGTAAATTTCATTCACGTTCCAACGATAATTCTGTTTTACCCAACTCCCATCGAACCAAAATTCAACTACAGGTGTTATTTTCTTTGTAATAGCAAACAACTCTTTGAGCTGATTAATCATGTATTGATTGTAAGTAACATCTTGTAATGAGTCTTTTACATTCCCGTTTTCTTTTCTATCCCATAAAGAATAATACAAACCTAGTCCAATTTTGTGCTTTTTACAAGCTTTAGCCACTGCTTCCACCACATTGGTTTTATTGGGCGACGAAGCTACATCATAAGTTGTATATTTACTGTCCCAAAGGCAAAAACCTTCATGGTGTTTAGTAACCAGAATTACATATTTCATACCTGCATTTTTAGCTGTCAACACCCATTGGTCGGCATTAATAGTATCGGGTTTGTAGCTTTCTACCGGTTTCGAGCCGTCTGTCCACTCTTCGTTATGAAAAGTATTAATTCCAAAATGGATAAACATGCCATATTTTCGATTAATTTGTTCCAATTGTCCTTTCGAAGGTTTATCGGAAGGAATAGGCTGATACATTTTTTGTTGCGAATAAGCTGATTGATATGCAAATAAAAGCAATGTAGCTAAAAAAAGGAGTTTTTTCATTTTTGAATTTTGATTTTTTTTTATAAAATTAGGCTGTAAATTTCAATTGCAAAGATAGTTTTTTACACCACACAAAGATACAAAAGCAAAGACAGTAGTTGGGTATAAATTTACACCAACTACTGTCTGAAAAAATAACAAAAACTAATTTATACCTATAAAAACCTAGACTAATTAATTTAATTGTGAAGACCAACTTTGAAAGAATAAACCTTTTCGCCATTGTTTACACGTAGAATATAAACACCATCGGTTTGTTGAGATTGGTTTAATGTAGCTGATACAGCGTTTGTAAGCGTATAATTACCCACATTTGTACCATCTATTTTGAATAACGATGCTTTGCCACCTTCAATGTTTCCATTGATATAAATTACTTTACCAACCGAATAGGCTTTCACTTCATTATCAGGATTGATATTTAAGCCCGTAGATGAAGCTGGGACGCATTTTTTAACCCAAGCAATAAAATTTGGAGTTGAGTTAGCTTCGCCTAAATCTTCGGCCCATACGTGAGCTTGACCCCAAACGGTTGCAAAATCCACATCTTTAACGGCCGCATCATTTTTGAGTGAAAGAGCCAAGTTTATTTCGGTATTCAGGGGTGTATCGCTTTGATTAATACCTGAACGAATTCTCCAAAATGGTGCCACATCGCTGCTTGTTGTACCTCCGTTATTGTAGTAGGTAGTATTGTTAACTAAATAATATAGCGGCGAATAAAGCATTAATCTTTTCTCCACACTATTGCCCATAACATCAACATTAGTACTTGCCAAATCGGCTGTAAATGAAGCAGAATAACTTGATGCATTGGCACTTACGGCCTCTCCTAAAAATTTATCAAAATGTCCTGCAACACCTGCAATTCCGAAAAGTGTATTTTCCAAAGCGCTCTTCGAAGCATAATTGTCGAACGCCCCTAAGCCTTTTGTGGCTTTTTTGTAGGTGGAAGCAAATGAATAAAGTGCCGTATTATCTGTAGTTGAATAGGTTGCTACGCTGGCATTGTTTATAGAGTTGTGATGTGTAACTGACTCATTGATAACGCTCATTATATACTCGTAGTACGAACCACTTTGGTAATAACCATTGTCGGTGGCTGTTAATGTGAGCGCATTGCCCGTTGTTGGGTGTTTTAAACCTACTGCATTAACGTAGGTAGCAAATTCGGCAGCAAGCGCTTTGCTGATATTAGCATCGGCAGTTGCTAACCCAGTGCGAGTCAATCCCATATTCCATTCGTGAGCAGCATCGGCTTGTTCTAAACTTGTTACGGGACACCAGCACATGCTACCACAAATATCATCTTTGTAGCCAGTTACAGCGCCAATGGCTGTGAGGTATGCATCGTAACCACTGTTGTTGCCAGATGCACCAAAAATAGCACTTTGCGCACCACCGCCACTCATTCCGAACGAGAAAATGCGGTCGGTATTGCCTGGCACTGCATTTTGCTCTGTTTGCAAATAGCGGTAGTAACGTGTAGCAGCTTTCAAATCGGTTACGCCCAGTGGTGCGCCATGCGTTCTACCACGACAACCAGGCCACAAATAAACATAACCAGCTGCCGTATAAGTAGCCACAGAGGCTGTATAATCCGATGGTGCCGACATGGCAGCATAACCGCCTGTATTTACCGGAATAACAATTGGTGCCGATGAAGCAGTATAGCCATTTACAGTTGCTGTTGGATTAATGGTACAGGTATAAGTAGCGCCATCTGAGTTGAGTGTGGCATTCATAAATGCACCTGGCACAAAAATACCCATTTGCTCGTAAGTAGCAGCAGCAGGTGTTCCGCAATAATACACGCCTACCATGTAATACACATTGGAAGTGGAGTTGAATTTCCATTTACCATTAATGGCCGTTTTAAAAGGGATAGTAACCGATGCTCCGGATGTTGTGGTTCCGCCACCACCACCTCCAGGAGGTTGTGCAAAAGTAATTGCCGACATTAATAATACAACGAGAGTAAAAACATTTTTTTTCATGATGCTTTGTTTTTGATAATTTATAATTGGGTTGAATTTTTTATAATGGCATTTTTGCAATAGTCCATAAGAAATTTTCAAATAATTTTCGCCCTGATATCGAGGTGATTATTAAATACACAGCAAAAATAGCAGTAATAATTACTGCTATTAAAGGAAAAATAGTTGAATTGTAAATATTGGACATTGAACTGACATAAACTGCACTTAAAATAAACAGCAAGTCATGTCTAAAAGGAATTTATAAATTTCACTTAGACCTAAAAATATATTTTATCAACACAATTAGTAGAAGCAAAATGGTTATATCAAATACGTATTGACCAATCATATAATCGGGACGGAGGATAAGTAAAGTGGTAGAAATGACAGCCAAACATGTAAGTAAAATGGCCACGGCCAACCTTTGTCCAAAGTGTCGAACAACCTTTCCGAAGGACTCTTGCTCATTAAAATTCATTTCAATATTTAGTTTGCCTTGTTTCATATTGTACATCACTTCATTTATTTGATCTGGCAATTCACTCACCATATTAATATATTGAGTGATTGTATCGTACACATTGCCAGCTATTTTGCGCGGGTCGAAACGCTTCATTAGCAATTTTTTGGCATAAGGCAGAATTACCGGTCCAAGATTGAGGTCAGGATGCAAGTCGCCAGCAAACTTTTGAATAGTAGCCAAGGTTTTGGCCAACATATAAATGCTGGACGGAATTTGCAGTTTGTATTTAATCATCAAACTAATACAATCTTGAATGACTTTTGAAAAATCGAGTTTATCAAATGGTAAATACGAATAGCTTTTGAGCAACTGATCCAATTCAAATTCAAGGTTGTCGGTTTCCTTGAAAAATTTAATTTCGGCTAACGCAATAAGCGCCTTAGCAAGTGCTTTGGGGTCGTTGCGGTAAGTGCTTAATGCAAACGATGCCAGAAAGTTAAGGTGACTTGGCTTTAAGGTAGCCACCATACCAAAGTCGATAAATGAAATGACATTATTTTTCATTATAAAAATATTGCCGGGATGTGGGTCGGCATGAAAAAAGCCATGTTCGAGCACCATTTTGAGGATAATATCCGCACCATTTTGAGCAATAATATGAGGGTCGAGTTCATTTTTACGCAACTCTTCAGGTGAATCGGGCGTAATGCCATCAATAAATTCCATCACCAAAATGCGCTTTGTGGTATATTCAATATGCACAACAGGTATGTGAATCCGCTCATCATCTTTGAACATCTCGTTGAACCGAAGCATGTTCGAAGCCTCGTTGTAATAATCGAGTTCTTTCATAATGGATTGACCAAACTCGTCAACCAATCCATCAACATTGAGCACGGCCAAATCGGGATAACTTTTAATGGCGCGCTTTGCCAAATAGCGCATTAAATACAAATCTAGTTTTATACGGTTCTCTATATTAGGACGTTGTATTTTCACCACTACCTGTTCACCAGATTTAAGGCGTGCTTTATATACTTGACC
This sequence comes from Paludibacter sp., assembly GCA_020049335.1. GTDB lineage: Bacteria > Bacteroidota > Bacteroidia > Bacteroidales > Paludibacteraceae > Paludibacter. The sequence continues at coordinate 17,298 of JAIFKX010000331.1, forward strand.
AATGGAAGCCGATGCGAGGCATTTATAATCAAATTCGCTAAAAATCTCGTCAATTTCTAAGCCCAATTCATGCCTTATCATACTAATAGCCACATCATTGTCGAATGGTTGTGCGCCCGATTGAAGTTTTTTCAACTCATTACGAAATCGCTCGGTAATAACATCGGGTCGGTCAGCCAAAATTTGACCAAATTTAATGTAGGTCGGACCAAGCTCTTCAATCGTTATACGTATTCTTTCGGGTGTTGAATAAACCTGACGCTGTGTTTCGGTTTTCTGGCGTGTGAATTTGCGTAAAAAATGGCTCGAGTTCACCCAACTGCGCATAGCATGTTTGATAAGCACAAGTATAATTTGCAATGCTCTTCTTAACTGCAAATAGCCAATATAAATTCTTCTAAGTCCAAACATGGGTGTTTATTTTTTTGAAAGTAAATCAATTTTTTCTGAAAGCAAATTGAGAGTTGCCTTGAGGTCTTTTATCTCGGCTCTGAGTTCGTCATTCTCTTTTTTGTGGGCGTTTTCAAACAGATTTTCCAACAACAAATACTCTTTCAACTCCTCTAACTGATTGAAAAGCAGGTTATTCAAATCCGATATAGCCTCTGGATGTTGAAACTTGTCGGTGAGCGCTTTGGTAAGCATCTCTTCAAACTCCTCACGTCGCATAATGCCGTAAGAAAGCCCCATACGTAAAAGTATTTTTGCTGCTGATTTCATCTGTTTTAATTTTACAATCGACGCATAAAACGAGCATTGAACAAAGATTTTTGATTCATCTTCTTTTCCAGTGCTCGTTTCATGCGTAAATAATAAGCGTTTTTACACCCCAAAGATAGTAATTTTAAATTTGTTTTTTTAGAAATGAAATTAATTTTGCAATATTTTCATCGGAATCAAATTCTCTTCCACCATGTCCTGCCCCTTCAATCACATCTAATTTTACCTTTTCTGTTCCCAATACAGCCGACAAAGCTTTGTAGAAGTTGTGGTGTTGCATAACAGGAATATTTCTATCAGCAGTGCCATATTGTATAAAAATGGCAGCATCATCTGGCGTGATATAATTCATTGCGTTGGTTATTAAACACTTATCAGTATTTTGTTGTACAGCCCCTCCAATTAATAACGATTCGGGAGAGTTGGTATCGTTTGTTCGAATATTTATACCTTGCTTTTGTGCCTGTTCGTCCATCGACAAAAAGTCGATAGGCCCAAACCAATCAATAGCAGCTACTACGCGCGACGAAAAAGTAGCATTACCTAGTTCAGCGCCTTCGAGTTCGGCTACATCGCCTGATGTTGCTGCTAAAGCAGATAAACATCCGCCGGCAGAACCGCCCCAGCTAATAACTTTCTCCGGGTCGATTTTGTACTTTTCGGCATTTGCTCTCAAAAAACGGATAGATGCTTTTACATCTTGTATTTGAGCCGGATAGATAGCTTCGTTGCTCAATCGATAATTGATACTTGCTACTATAAAGCCTGCATCGACTATTTTCTTAATTGTTGATTGATCCATAAATCCCGCTTTATCGCCAAATTTAAAAGCTCCACCGTGAATATACACCACTACCGGACAATTCTTTTTAATTTTTTTCGGCTGATAAATATCCAACTTTTGAGCTTCGGACACAGTAGCATAAGCCACATTGGCGAAAGTAGGCTGAATTGATACTTTCTCCATATTGCCGCCAGAACCACCAGTACCACCGGGACCTCTGCCTTGTCCACCTGGTCGGCCACCTTCGGGGCGACCACCACCAAAACCACCTTGCATTCCACCACCTCGCATACCACCTTGTGGAGGCTGTGCACAAACAAAACTAAAAAATAATAGCACTGATAACAGTGAAAAGATTTGCTTTTTCATAAAACTAACAAGTTTTGTTGTAAAGAAACAGAATCACACATTGTTGCGCGATTATGTTCATTTACGAATTTTTTACTATTGATTATTTGAAATTATGCTGCAAATTTAGTTCAATGACAAAATGAATAGTTGCAAGACTTATGCGAATGGGCAAAAATATATTCTGAACTGTAATATATTAGACTTGAATATAAATTTATGTAAAGGCAACCGTTCTCTTTTATTTCTCCGAAAACCCAACTTACCCATCCAACGGATTATTTTTCAACCCAGATTTTCCTCCGGTTTTGGCGAGTGAAATTTCTCTGCTGATGATTTCGGTAGGTAAACACACAAAACCAGTAGCAGTATTTCTTGAAGAATAAACTTTAAAATTGGTATGCAACTCTCATTAATTAAGTCATTTATTCTAAATCGAATTTATAGCATATAGTGGCAAATTTATCATCCATTCTTCCTGTTGGTAGTCGGTAAGCGATGTCCGAATTGCTTTAACTGGTTTGTACTTTTCGCAGAAAAATTTAAAACTTAAAGCTCTTATATTTGTGCCTGATTTCACTTCTATTGGAATAATCTCTTCTTCATTTTGAATGACAAAATCAACTTCTGCTGTGCTGTTTTCGTTAGTCCAATAATAAATAGCGTTATCCTGATTGAGCAGAAGTTGTTGAATTACAAAATTTTCCGTTAATGCTCCTTTGAATTCACTAAAAATAGCATTGCCGTCGATAATTGTTTTTAAAGGTAACTTTGCCATTGCCCCGAGTAATCCTACATCATTGTGATAAAGTTTAAATGCCGATAAATCCTGATAAGCAGCAAGTGGCATATCGGGTTTTGAAATTCGACAACATTGGTGTAGCAGCCCACAATCAATTAACCATTGAATTGCCAATTCAAATTCTTTAGCTCTGGCACCTTCTTTTATCACACCATAAACGAATTTCTTGTTCTCTTTCGATAGCTGTGAAGGTATTGATTTCCAGACCATATTGATACGTGGAACAATTTCTTTCGGAGCATGTTTTGAGAAATCATTTTGGTATGACGTCAGAATTTTTTGCTGTATTTGCCGTACAAATCGAAAATCTCTATGTTCGGCGAAATGCGAAACTACCTCAGGCATTCCGCCAACAAATAGGTAATATCGCAAATAATTCACAAGTTTATCTTTAAAAACTTTGATTATTTCCCAATCACGATTTTCAATTAAATCTGCCAAACGTGTTTCGTCCAACGCTTTCAAAAATTCAGGAAACGATAAAGGCTTCAGATACAAAAAATCAACTTTTCCAACTGGAAACGATATGTTTTGGTGTAAATTCATTCCCAACAGCGAGCCAGCTGCAATAACATGATACTGCCCTGCATCTTCACAAAAATACTTCAAAGCAGTAAGCCCGCCTTCAGCTGTCTGAATCTCATCAAATACGATTAAGGTATCATCCGGATTTATCTCGGTCTTGGCTAAAATCGACAAGGATGCTAAAATGCGTTGTATGTCAAAATCGGCTTCAAAAAGGTTTCTGATAACCTTCATTTTCTCGAAATTGACATACACCATTTGCTTGTATTCTTGCTTCCCAAACTCCTGAATTAGCCAAGTTTTTCCAACTTGACGCGCCCCTAAAATTATAAGTGGTTTGCGATATGCACTTAATTTCCATTCATTCAGCTCTTTAATCTTATCTCTGTACATTTTTCTCGACTTTAAAACGCTGCTAAAGTACACTTTTCTCGACCATTATGCAAGGATATTTACATTTTTCTTGATATAAATATTTTTTCTTATTGTAAGATGTTGTAAATTAATAACGATTCGGGAGAGTTGGAGTCGTTGGTTCGAATCTTCATACTTCGTTGCTCAATCGATAATTGATACTTGCTACTATAAAGCCTGCATCGACATTTTTTTTTATAGAAGGTAAATCCATAAATCCCGCTTTATCGCCAAATTTGAAAGCTCCACCGTGTATATAAACCACTACCGGACAATTCTTTTTAATTTTTTTCGGCTGATAAATATCCAACTTTTGAGCTTCGGACATAGTAGCATAAGCCACATTGGCGAAAGTAGGCTGAATTGATACTTTCTCCATATTACCGCCAGAACCACCAGTACCACCGAGACCTCTGCCTTGTCCGCTCGGGCGACCACCTTCGGGGCGACCACCACCAAAACCACCTTGCATTCCACCACCTCGCATACCACCTTGTGGAGGCTGTGCACAAACAAAACCAAAAAATATTAGCACTGATAACAGCGAAAAGATCTGCTTTTTCATAAAACGAACAAGTTTTGTTGTAAAGAAACAGAATCACACATTGGAGTGCGATTCTGTTACTTTACGAATTGTTTACTATTGAATATTTGAAATTGAGCCACAAAATTAGGCTGATAACAAAATGAATAGTTGCAAAACTTATCTGAAAGGTCAAAAATGTAATCTGAAGTGTAATAAATTTTACTTAAAGGCAAATATTAAGCAAAAAATTGATATGCAAAGATTAGTCTTTAATGCATCTTACTGTTAAACCGTTTTGTTTAGCTATTGAACCATCTGATATGGATGAACTAGTATTCGAAATTGACCTATATACTGCATTAACGGTACCATATTCACTCGAACTCCACCAATAGACACTACTGCCTAGCAGTTTAGCTATACAACTATTGTCCCTCATACCATTTGCAATTGCTGAAAATCCTGATTCATTTGTAGCTCCAGTATTTGGATTAAACCAATGCTGAGAATTAGTAGATTTAAGCTTACCTCCTGCTACAGATGCTAGGCCCAAATAAGTGGTTAAAGTTGCCCACTCAGCATCCGAGGGAATATGCCAACCTTCGGGAGCTATTTTGCGACTGTCATTAACAGCATACCAGTTATAAAAGTAGCCTGAATTTGTGGAAATTGCAGAGCGAGTTAATGAAGTCCAGATAAAGTTATCTTCAACATTTTCAATTATCTCTCCGTTTCGGTAGCGAGTAGTTTTAAGATCTTCAACCATCCAAGTTTGTGTACCAATAGTAATTGCATGATAGGTATTTCCATCAATATCGTAAACCCTGTTATCGGGTGTAGTAAAACTCACTTCATCGCCATAAGATATTCCTACAGAATTGGTGGCATAAGCACGAAAATAATAGGTGGTTAAATGCAATGGAGCAATGACATTGCTTGAAAATTGCCCTCCCGAATAATTTATTGTTCTGTTGTTATTGATTGTTGGATTAGGATTGGTACTCCAACATACACCACATTCGGTAATTACATCGCCCCCAGTGTTTGTTATATTACCACCAATTACAATTTTATTTCCTAACTCAGCTATTTTTTCAGTAAGCACTTTTGGTAACTCATTGCGTACACATCGTACGGAGTAACCATTTGTATTATAATCAGCTAACAGTTTATTGACAGTTTTGGTATCATTTATTAAAATCCACCAGGGTTTACTTGTCGTAACATCGTAATTTGAACACCACCAATTGCCTGAAACTCCAACATTACTAAATGTTCCATCATTGCTACGACTGCCAGCTTGAAGTGCTGTAAAACCAGTTTCATTAGTTCCGGCATTTAAATTCTGCCCCACTATCCAACCTGTGTCTTTTAGTTTTGTGGCTGCATCACTTTCGCCCAAATAGGAAACCAGTGTCGACCAATCGCTATCTGTAGCCACATGCCACCCTGCAGGAGCTAATTTACGACTATCATTAACCGCTTTCCAGTTGTATAGGTATCCATACTTTTCTATATTGGTTGAGTCGTTGTTATAAATACAACGACCGGCTGAAGTTAATCCTGCCCATGCAGAGTTTGATGTTGCAATAGGTATGGCTTCACCATTTCGGAAACGGGTGGTTTTCAGATTTTCAACCATCCATGTTTGTGTTCCAATTTTAACTGTACGATAGGGATTCAAATCAATATCATACACATAATCCGGCGATAAAGGTCCTTCGAATTTAACGCTATCAATTGTACTAATAGGAATTTTGACTGACTCGTATTTACTTTTAACAATACACAATGTGTCGTATTGCTTTTTTTCTTTTCCCCAAACTGAAACTTCTCCATAAGTATACGAATTGAGAGTTGCGCCCGTATTCCATTTACTTACAGTCTCTAAACGAATATATCGGATGGGAGGTACATTAGCTTTGAAAAATAATTCGTAGCCATCTTCCTCTATGTATTTTTTATCTAAAATAGTTGGTGTCAATCCCGATTGTCCTGAGGGAGGAGCAAGTAAAAATCCTTCTTCGGGGCTTAACAGCACCCATGCATCCGGCCCAGTTGTATTGGTTGTTGAAACAGTTGGGCTTGTAGAGCCCCAAACACGTATGTTTTTGCCAAGTGACGAATAATCATACCCTGAACGGGCATAAATTTTCATACGTGAAGGTATTACCCAACCTTTTCCGGTTGAATTATCGGCAGTTCCATTCAAATCAAATGTTATGCTAGGGGTTTTATTTCCACCGGAGGCTGCTGAATAGCATTCATTAGACCCTACAGTAGCACCCCACTTATTGTTCCACAATTTGTCTATACCAAATGAACCATTATATTCTTGATAAGGGATAGTTGTATCACCATTCCATTTTCTGAAATTCTGTTTATTTAGTTCAATTTCAGTAGCGGTATAATCTAAAAATCCGGGTAAAATTTTCAGACTATCGGTTTTTGCCAAACGGATTTTTGTTACAGTTGCATTTTTATTGTGAACGTATAATGTATCCTGAGCCATTAAACCATTGTAATTTAGCAGTATATACAATACAATTAATATCTTTTTCATCTGTTTATATTTGTTTTATTATTAGTCAGATGGAACTTACAAAACAAAATTTAATCATCACCCTATGGGTCAAAATTGATTAAATTTTGTCATGTTCGTTTCATATCATTTCCTGTTTTATAAGATTATTTTTTAACTATCTTTTTTGTATTAATTATACCTCCACTTTGCACCTTACAGAGATATATACCATTTGCAAACTTGGCCATATCAATCATAATTGATTTTTTGTCAACAGCATTCATAATTTTTGTATTATATAAAACTTTACCTTCTAAACTTAAAAGTGATATTTCCACATTTGCACTATGAGTGGCTGGTATTTCAACTGTCAATAATTTGCTGGTCGGATTTGGATAACTTATTAAAGTTCCTGATTCTTTTTTTACAGCACTCATTCCTGTGCTAATATCTTGGAATTCAGCAAATAAAAAATTTGCTGAAGTAATAGTTTGTAAAGTTCCAATCTTTTTATTGATAATTAAATCATTGTCAGAAAAGGTAATTTTTCTGATTTCTTTCAATTTGTAACTTGTTTTAGTTCCGCCTTTTTCGTTAATAGTAATTGACTGCGAGTGTAGGGAGGCATATCCGAAAATAAGTAACCCTACCGAAGTCCAGAATAATTTTCTCTTTTTCATTGGCTGTTTTTTAATGTTAATATATATTTAATATAATTCCTTTATTTTGCAAAAATACTTACTTTTTCTACTTTACCACAAACCCAACTTTCCCCTCTAATGGATTGTTTTTCAGTACAAATTTTCCTCCGGTTTTGGTTACAAGAATTAGTTTGCTAACATTCTCAGTTGGTAAACAAACCCAACCGGCGGCAACATTAACTGTAGAATAAACCTTCAACTCCATTTTCGACCAGTCCATTTTGTCGGTGGATTGAGCTAAAGCGATATGAGGAATCACAGCTCCATCGCGTACTAAAATGATTGCAGGAATTTGACCTGCTTCTATTACGTTCCAACCGGCATTGTAGGTTTTACCACTTTGATAATCAATCCATTTACCCTTGCCGGGCAAATACACATTGCGAGAAGTGCCTTTTTCGAATAGTGGCGCAACAAGTATGTCCTGCCCGAAGAGGTATTCGTCGTCAATGAGCCATGCTCCGGCATCGTCGGGATATTCGATGCAAAGGGCACGAACCATGGGCAGACCGGATTCGGTGCATTTTTTAGCTTGTGCGTAAACGTAAGGCATGAGTTTGTATTTCATTTCGGCACTTTCGCG
>JAIFKX010000224.1 GCA_020049335.1 Paludibacter sp.
TTCAGGAAAAAACCTATTGGTTAAAAATGTAGCAGAAGGTTCTGCAGTAGAGATTTTCTCGGCAGTTGGAAGCAAAGTATTAAATGCAGCTGTTGAAAACGGAAAAATAAACATTGCTAATCTTAAAAATGGCATGTATGTAGTTCGTTCAGGAAAATTGACACAGAAAATTAGATTGTAAAAAAATCAATTTTATATGAATTAAAAAACCGCGAAACAATTTATTTTGTTTCGCGGTTTTTTTATGTATAACACCTATCAACCTCACCCCCAGCCCCTCTCCTTGAGGAGAGGGGAGCAAGATACTGCAAGTTAAAAACGCTACTCATCGATTCAAATAGCTATAATTCGGTAGCTTATAAATGTAAAAGCTAAATTTCTAATTTCTGCCTTCTAACTTCTTACTTTATTACACAAAATGATACAAAAAAATGATATGCGCTTCGAGTGCAGGTTTTTTGCTATCTTCAATTTCGAGAACAGCATAAATTTCGGCTTTTGAGGTGCCACGCAAATTAATCAATGAGCTTAACTTGGCTCGCACCCTTACGCGGCTTCCTACCGTTACGGCTTGCATAAATTTCAGTTTGTCGATACCGTAATTAACAGTGAGGCGCGAATTGCGAACTTCCACCACCTGCTCCCACAAGTGAGGCAACACCGAAAGATTCAAATATCCATGCGCTATGGTCATTTTAAACGGACTTTCGGTTTTGCAACGTTCTTCGTCTACATGTATCCACTGATGATCGTGAGTAGCATCGGCAAAGGTATTTATTTGTTGTTGTGTAATCTGTATGTAATCGGAAACGCCTAATTCTTTTCCGACATAAGCATTAAATTCATCGAAATTGTTGATAATAATTGGATTCATTGAAATATTGAGTTGATTTTGCTTTTGTACTATTTGCACACAAATAGTTTATATGTGCAAAAATACTGTTTTATTTTCGAATTTAAAAATTTATTTTAATAAAATGCAAAAGCCTATTTAGCAAATTAGTAGAAATTTGTATATTTGTACCCGATTAGCGAATTTACAGTCAGGTGGAATAATATTCAATATAAATATATTAAAATTCAGAAAGAAAATGGAAGAATTAAATGCCGTTGTGCAACAAGTAGTGCAGGTTTCGCCAATAATGAAAGTATTCAGAATAGCACCACTCGGCTGGCAATTACCTGATTTTAAACCCGGACAATTTGTAGCCATTGGCTTGCCACCCTCAGCCGAAAAATGCTCGGATGCAACCGAAGAGCCCGTAGAGCCCGATCAAGAAAAGCTTATCAAAAGAGCTTATTCGATAGCTTCGTCTAACTTATCGAAAGATTATGTAGAGTTTTACATTACCCTAGTTCACTCTGGTGCACTCACTACTCGCCTATTTAATCTACAAATTGGTGATAAAATTTGGATGGGTGGTAAATTTGTGGGGATGTTTACCCTCGATCAAATAGCCGAAGACCAAAATATCGTATTAATCGGAACCGGAACAGGTGTGGCTCCTTATATGAGTATGTTGCGTACCGATGCACTTCACCGCAAAGGAAACATTGTGGTTATTCATGGTGCTGCCAACTCGTGGGATTTAGGTTATTCATCTGAATTAAACTTGTTACAGGTTTTATCACCAAAATTCAAATACATTCCTACTATCACCATGCCTCAGCGCGAATATGTGCCTTGGCCTGGTCGCACACAATTTATACAAGAAATATGGGAAGAAGGAGCCATCGAAAGACTTTGGGGCTTTAAACCAACTGCCGAAAACACCCACGTTTTCCTTTGTGGAAATCCAAATATGGTAAATGGCATGGTGGAATGTCTTGAAAAAGAAGGCTTCAAAGAACATACCCGCAAAGAAGTTGGTCAAATTCACGTAGAACGATTCAATTAGTGATTGGTTGATTGGTTGATTGGTTTTGATTGGTTGATTGGTTAATTGGTTGATTGGTTGATTGGTTAATTGGTTGATTGGTTGATTGGTTGATTGGTTGATTGGTTGATTGGTTGATTGGTTGATTGGTTAATTGGTTAATTGGTTAATTGGTTAATTGGTTTTGATTGGTTGATTGGTTGATTGGTTGATTGGTTAATTGGTTGATTGGTTCATCTGTTAATTGGTTGGTAATGAAAAATATAAATGTCCGAATTGAGTCAGAATCAGTTCGGATATTTAATTTAGATATGCTTAATTATTAAACTTTTAGCTATCTTTGCAAAAAAGAAATAATCAAAACAATCACGAAAAGCATAAAAGTAAGATAAAGTTGAACAGATGAACAAATCAACAGATAAACAGATGAACCAATCAACAGATCAACAGATGAACTAATCAACAGATGAACAAATCAACAGATGAACTAATCAACAGATGAACTAATCAACAGATGAACTAATCAACAGATGAACTAATCAACAATTATGGGAGAACTAACATTAATTACACCTACATTTCTTTTTTCGGCTATTTCATTGTTGTTGCTTGCCTATACCAATCGTTTTTTATCGTACGCACAATTGGTTCGTAGCCTGAAAGACAAATATATGCAAGATCATTCGGCAATTACGCGTGCTCAAATAATGAACTTAAAACGCCGGCTTTATTTGACTAAAAACATGCAATTAACTGGCGTTGGAAGTCTATTACTTTGTGTTGCTACCATGTTTTTTATTTATATTGGTATGCAAACTGTATCGGCTTATATTTTTGGAGTTGCATTGCTTCTACTTATTATTTCGCTCACCATGGTGATAGCTGAGGTACGAATTTCGGCCAAATCGTTGGAATTATATTTGGGAGATATGAAACCCCCAACCCCTAAAGGGGAGTAAGATTTTCATAAAACAACACACAGAAAATGTACTCTAAATTAAACAATAATACTAACCCAATTCCCCTTCAGGGGTTAGGGGTTGATTACGGATTTATACGCGTGGCAGCCGCCATACCCGAATTGCGAGTTGCCGATTGTGCTTTTAATGCTTCGGAAATGGCTGAAATGGCAAAAGAAGCTGATAGTAAGCAAGTTCAGGTAATTTGTTTTCCGGAGCTAAGCATTACAAGCTATACTTGTGCCGATTTATTTTTTCAGCAACAGCTTTTGCATGATGCCGAAAAAGCGTTGCACGAATTGCAATTGCAAACATACCATACAAAAGTAATACTGATTGTAGGAATGCCTATTCGGGTTCAAAATCAGCTATTTAATGTGGCAGTGGCTATGCAAAGCGGTAAAATATTGGGAGTAGTACCCAAAACTAATTTGCCGAACAACAACGAATTTTACGAAAAACGCTGGTTTGCTTCGGCTTATGCTGCCGATGTAAAAGAAATAACGCTGGGTGGCGAAACAATTCCTTTTGGCACAGATATTTTATTTTCGAGCGAAAAATTCTCTTTTGGAATAGAAATTTGCGAAGATCTTTGGGTGCCTATTCCACCCAGTTCGCAGCTGGCACTGCAAGGAGCCGAAATAATTTTCAACCTATCGGCTACCAACGAATTAATAGGCAAACATGCATATTTGCGTCAACTCATTGAGCAACAATCCGCTCGCACAAATGCGGGTTATGTGTATGCTTCGGCTGGCGCTGGCGAATCGACCACCGATGTGGTGTATGCTGGAAATGCGCTGATTGTTGAAAATGGAAAAATCATAGCGGCTTCCAAACGCTTTTTATTTGAAAAACAATTAATAATAAGCGAAATTGATGTAGAAAAATTGCAGGCTGAACGTATCCGAAATACAAATTTTCAGAATGAAAAATCAACTATCAAGTATCGAAAAATTACGTTTGAAAATGTTTCGTTCGTCAGCAAATCAGTTGAAGATAGTTTAATTGAAAGTACTTTATTAACACGAAAATTTGATAAACATCCTTTTGTTCCACCCATTGCAAATCGCACAGCGAGTTGCGAAGAGATTTTTTCGATACAAATGGGTGGTTTGGCAAAACGCTGGACACACACATATACCGAGAATTTAGTAATAGGCATTTCGGGTGGTTTGGATTCGACTTTGGCATTGTTGGTTTGTATAAAAACAGCCGACAAGCTTGGATTCGACCGTAAACGCATTATGGGCGTTACAATGCCAGGCTTTGGCACCACCAAACGCACCTATACCAATGCACTAAGTTTAATGAAATCGTTGGGAATTACCGTCAAAGAAATTTCGATAAAAGATGCTTGTATTCAGCATTTTAAAGATATTGAACACGACGAAAACGTGCACAATATAACCTACGAAAATACACAAGCGCGCGAACGCACCCAAATATTAATGGACTTAGCCAACAAACACAATGGTTTGGTGGTGGGCACGGGCGATTTGTCGGAATTGGCGCTGGGCTGGGCAACCTACAATGGCGACCAAATGTCGATGTATGGTGTAAACAGCGGCGTACCCAAAACGCTTGTACGCTATTTGGTCGATTGGGTTTCGCACGAACTGGATGCTTTTTCGGAAATAATTTTGCAAGATGTATTGGACACGCCGGTAAGTCCAGAGCTTTTGCCATCCGACGAAAATGGCGATATCGCACAAAAAACAGAAGATGTAGTAGGACCTTACGAATTGCACGATTTTTATTTGTATTATTTTGTTCGGTTTGGTTTTTCGCCTGCTAAAATTTTATTTTTAGCCAAAAATGCTTTTGAAAATGTGTACGACAACGAAACCATCGAAAAATGGCTCAAGGTATTTATCAAGCGATTTTTTCAACAACAATTTAAGCGCTCCTGCATGCCCGATGGTCCCAAAGTGGGTTCGATAAACCTTTCGCCCAGAGGCGATTGGCGTATGCCGAGCGATGCTGTGCAATTTTTGACGGATTTTTAATAATAAAAAAATGAATCAGACGGAGGAACTCTGTCTCAAAAAAAATTAAATAAATATGTTTTCACAGGTATATTACGGAAATACATTAAAAGAATGGATTATTTCATTCCTTATCATTATTGGAGCATTGGCTTTGAATAAAGCTATTGTTTTGTTTAACAAACACTTGGTAAAAAAAATAACGTCGAAAACCAAAAGCAGGCTCGACGATATACTATTCAAAATGCTCGAAGCGCCTGTAATGTTGGGTGTTATGCTTTTGGCAATATGGATTGCTACGAGCAGGCTTAATCTCGACCAAAAAGTAGATGCTTTTTTTGGTAGTTCGTATCAATTATTAATCGTATTGAATATTACCTGGTTTTTGGTTCGGTTTGTAAATGCTATTATCGAAGAATATTTGGTGCCCGCAGCCGAAGATAAAACAACAAAATACTTAGATAATACGCTTGTCCCCATTGTACGAAGAGGAATTTTAGGCGTTATTTGGGCTATTGGTGTGATGATGGCTTTGCGCAATGTGGGCGTAGATGTAGGAGCGCTTATTGCTGGTTTGGGAATTGGAGGATTGGCTTTTGCATTGGCAGCTCAGGATACTATTAAAAATATTTTTGGTGGTATAACCATTTTTACCGACCGTCCGTTTAAAATTGGCGATAGAATAAAAGTGGATGGTTTTGATGGATTTATCGAAGATATTGGCATTCGTAGCACGCGCTTGCGAACACTCGAAAAACGGTTGGTAACCATACCAAACTACAAAATTGTAGAAGCATCTATCGAAAATGTAAGTGGAGAACCAGCTCGCAGGGTGCTGATGAAAATTGGCTTAACTTATACTACCACACCCGAAAAAATGCAAGAAGCGCTTGAAATATTAAAAAACATTCCAGAAAAACACAAAGATGTAGATTCAAAAGAATTAACAGCTGTATTTTCTGATTTCTCGGCTTATTCGTTAGACATAAAATTTATATATTGGGTAAATAAATCGGGAGATTTAATGGAAACACCATCGAAAGTAAACTTCGAAATTTTAAATCAATTTAAAAAAGCAGGATTAAACTTTGCATTTCCAACTCAAACTGTTATTATTAACAAAGAGTAAAGTTTAATTTTTCAAGCAATAAAAGTGCCTTGATAAATTTTATTCAGGCAAGTTGATTTTCAAAATTTGGCTTCATTTATTCATGAGCGCTTATAATTTGTAGCAATTTAGACTACAAGCCATGTAGTAATTATTCCAGTTTTCACAAGAATTGAGCTAAATAGATAAGTACAAATAAGTGAAATATTATTAATGCATTGCCATTTTATAATTAATAATATTTTACAAAGATAATAATTAACTTTATAATAGTTAATTATTGAGCTGATTTAGAGCAAACAGAATGAAATTAAAGTAATAAATTCATTGTCCTAAATCATAAATTTCAAAATTGAAATTTTACAATTGAAATATATATCATACAAATAAGACATTTTAAATTACTGATATACTGAATTTTAAAATTAAAATAAACGATATTTAACTAATGTAAATTCAGGATTATACTTTATTCTATTTAAAAATTTAGGTGTTATAACAAGTACACAAAATTAAATATTACAAATCAATCCATGTAATGTAGCAATTTTTACTACAACAATAACTATATTATTACAATTACAAAAATGTGTAAAATTGCGATAAAAGCATTAATTTTATCACTACAAAATAGCGACATTTTTGGCTACTTAGTTTTAATAGAAAAATAGTAGTTTGAATTAAAAAAAATGAGCTTCGAAAACACACTAAATTAGTATTAAATTAAGTATTATGGAAGAGAAATTTTTAATGAAATTCAAGGAAGTACTTGAAATTGATGACAGAGAATTATTGTTGGAAGATAATTTCCGTGAATACGAAGAATGGAATTCCTTAGTTTTTTTATCACTTATTGCAATGATCGACGAAGAGTTTGACGTTATAATTGAAGGACGCGACTTTAAACTGCTCAAAACCAATGCTGAAATAATAGAAGCTATTAAGAAGAATCAGTAATTATTTCGAAAAAAGAAATCACAAACTCATGTTAAACCCATTTTCCATAGCGAACAAAAAAGTGCTAATCACTGGCGCTTCATCGGGTATTGGCCGCACAATGGCGATTACTTGCTCGCAAATGGGTGCTACGGTATATTTCACCGGACGTAATGCAATAGCATTGAGTGAAACACGGAGCATGATGCAAGGTGAAAACCATCAAAATATAGTATCAGACAGTACTGATAAAACCGATTTAGATAATCTTATTTCGTTATTACCAACCCTCGATGGAATAATTTGTAACGCAGGCGTAAATCGCCGAATGTTAACACAATACATCAAGGAGTTGGATATGGATTTGATACTGAATACGAATTTGAAAGCACCGG
>JAIFKX010000066.1 GCA_020049335.1 Paludibacter sp.
TGGTTGACAAAGCATTTCTGACTGAAAACCGCGCTGGAAGCTTGATGCAAACGCTGAGTCGATTGCCGGGTGTAAGCTCAATGGATATTGGTTCGGGACAATCGAAACCTGTGATTCGTGGCTTGGGATTTAACCGTGTGGTGGTGGCCGAAAATGGCGTAAAACACGAGGCACAAGAATGGGGAGCCGACCACGGATTGGAAATTGACCAATTCAACGTGGAGCGCATTGAAGTGATAAAAGGGCCGGCATCGCTTATGTATGGTGCCAATGCCATAGGCGGAGTGATTGACTTGAAGCAACTAACAACACCCGAAAAGCACACGCATGGTGGAAGTATTTTGCTTACAACGCAAACTAACAATAATTTGTACGGTGGTTCGGTAAAATATTTCGTGCGGAAAGAGCATTTTTATGTCAAAACGCATTTTTCGATAAGCGAATATGCCGACTATAAAGTGCCAACCGACAGCATTGAATACATGACTTATTTTTTCAAACTAAAAAACAATAACTTACGCAACACTGCCGGAAACGATAAAAGCGGTGGCATAACGCTGGGATATTTGAACAATGGTTTTTCGAGCCATTTGAGCATAACCGATGTGTTTTCGAAAAGCGGTTTTTTTGCCAATGCTCACGGTTTAGAGATTCGAAATTCATTTATCAATTACGACGATTCCGACCGCGACATCGATTTACCCATGCAGCAAGTGAATCATTTTAAAATACTTAGCAATAGTATATGGACAATTCAGGATTACAAATTGAATGTCGATTTGGCGTTTCAGAACAACTACCGACAAGAATTTTCCGAACCCATTGCGCATGGCTATATGCCTGCCCCACCCGACTCGCTTGAGCGACTTTACGACAAAAACACGTGGACAGGTAATGTGCGTTTTGAATTTCCGAAACACGGAATAAATAATTTTACGGCCGGAATAAACAGCGAAGGGCAACAAAATAAAATTGGAGGCTGGGGATTTATTCTGCCTGCTTATCAGAGCTTTACGAGTGGAGTATTTTTGCATAACAAAATTCATTTTTCCGAAAAATGGATGGTCAATGCGGGACTTCGATACGATATTGGAACTCTAAAAACTGATGCGTATTTCGATTGGTACGCCACTCCCGTAGGAAATGGCATATCGCAAAACAAACAACGTGCTACACAGTTGAACCGTACGTTTGGCAGTTTGACTTGGGGTATTGGAGCAACTTATTTTAGCCAAAATTTTTCGGCAAAAATAAATGCTGGTAAAAGTTTCCGCATGCCAACGGCCAAAGAACTGGCTTCGAATGGCATTAATTATCATATTTATCGTTACGAAAAAGGCGATTCAACTTTGCCTTTTGTGAATTATTTTCCAAATTACATTTATCTGAACCCCACGTCGGATTACTACGAAGCACAACAAGTATATTATCATAGCCAAAGCGAAGTTTTCAGAACGGGTGGCGAATGTGCAGTAAACTACGACATTACAAAATATCTTTCGGCTTCGGTGGATGCTGAATATATTTATTCGGTGCAACTTTCGGGGTCGAAAAAAGGATTTACATTGCCATTTTCGCCACCGTTTGTGTCGAATATTGGATTGAAATATGCTTTTAAAAACACCGAAATGCTTCAGAAACCAACTATGGGTGTTGAATATAAATTAGTAGCAGCACAAAACAACATTGTGCCGCCCGAAAAGAAAACTACCGGTTATGGACTTATAAATTTAACGGCAGGTGCTGAATTGAAAATTGGCAAACAAAAGATTGAATTAAACGCATTGATAAATAATATTTTAAACACAAAATACTACGACCACACGAGCTTTTATCGGTTGATTCAAGTTCCTGGGCAAGGACGTAATGTGGTGATTAACTTGCAAATGGCATTTTAAAAACAAACAATTATAGTAATAGCAATTTAAAACAAAATGAAAATGAATTTAAAATCATTGGCAATAATAGCCATTTTAGCAGTATTTATCGCTTCGTGTGATAAAGATGCCAAAGCACCCGTTATTTCGGATGTAGAAGTAGGACTAAATAACTCAAAAATGGCTTATGTTGGTGGAGATTTACATCTCGAGGCCTCGATTGTTGCCGAAGGAAAAATTTCTAAAATCCAAGTTACAATTCATCCAGCAAGCGAAGCAGCAGATGTTTCGGCCATGAAAGTAAAATCGTCAACGGCGCACGAAGGTGAATGGGAAGTGGATACAACTTACACTAAGTTTTCAGGTTTAAAAAACACTACATTCCACGAACACATTGATGTTCCGGTTAATGCACCAATAGAAGCTTATCACTTACACATCATTGTGGTGGACATGGAAGGCAACACCACTGAATTTGAAGAAGAAGGATTAACTGTTTCGGCTCCGGTAGCTGACGGTATAAAACCAACAATAACGATAAGTACAGTTCCTACGGCAAATCAAGTGTTTAAAACCGGCGAAACCATTTCAATTTCGGGAACTATAACCGACCCAAAAGGATTAGCGGGAGCCTACATCGGATTAGTTAAGGTAAGTCAAGGTTTAGCAGATGCAGTAGTCAGTTCGTCGAATACCATCACATTGCTTCATTTCCACGATTTTACAGACGTAAAAAATTATTCTTTTTCGGCAAATATCAAAGTAGGAAATGCAAAAGATAATGATTTAACTCCAAAAGATGCAACATGGACGTCGGGAGAGTATTATTTACTGGTAAAAGCACCTGCTATAGATGGTGAAGCTGGTTTCTCGCAGCACTATCCAATAACGATTCAATAACAATCTGCTAATATGAAAATGTGCCAATGGATTTAATTGAACATAAAATCCGTTGGCACATACATTGATTATTAAAAATAGATAATGAAAAAAATAACATTCCTGATATTGATAGGATTTTTATCGTCAATATTCTTTTCGTGCGACAATGATAAAGACGAAGAGTTGCCCGTAATTAATATGACGGCTTCAGCGGCATTTCCACAAAACTGCGTTAGCGTTTACCGAGGCGAAAGTTTTACCTTCAATGCCTTGTTTACCGATAATGTAGAATTAGGTTCGTTCAGCATCGAGATGCACAATAATTTCGACCACCACGCACACAGCACTTCGGCTACCGAATGTGAGCTAGGAGCTGTGAAAACTCCAGTGAAACCCTTGCTTTTTATTAATGAATATAGTATTCCAGCTGGTAAAACAAGCTATGAGGCTACTATTCAGATAAATATTCCTGCCGATGTGGATACGGGTGATTACCATTTTATGGTACGACTCACTGATGCTTCTGGCTGGCAAACGTTTAAAGGAATAAGTGTGAAAGTGGCGGATAGATAATTTTTAGTTGCTTGGGTTTTAGTAACTTTTCGGGTGCTGCTATGAAAGATTCTACATCAAGATTGTATATTTTGGAGCATCCTTTGATGATGCTAATAGGTATAATCCTTATAACAATTGGCTATATGGTGGCAAAAATAAAAAGCGATGCTATTCGGAAACAAAAAGCAATTCTTATCTATTATACGCTTGGATTCGTTTTTATTCTTTCACGAATTCCATGGAGTACTTGGTTGTAAGATTATGGCTTAATTTATTAACAACCTCACCATTTCTTTTTAAACCAAAATGCCAAATTTACCAATGCTATCATTACCGGAACTTCGACTAATGGACCGATTACGGCAGCAAAAGCTTCGCCTGAATTGATGCCAAAAACTGCTATGGCAACTGCAATGGCTAGTTCAAAATTGTTGCTGGCAGCTGTAAACGATAGGGTAGTAGATTGCTCGTAATTTGCTCCCGCTTTTTTGCTCATCCAGAACGAAACCACAAACATTATTAAGAAGTAAATAAGCAATGGTACAGCTATTAGAACTACATCCATTGGAATTTTTACAATATATTCGCCTTTGAGCGAGAACATTACCACAATGGTAAATAACAATGCAATAAGTGTTAATGGCGATATCTTTGGTATAAACTTGGTGTTATACCACGTTTTGCTTTTTACCCGAACGAGAATATAGCGTGTAAGAAAACCGGCTATAAATGGAATGCCTAGGTAAATAAATACACTTTCGGCAATTTGACCAATTGTAATTTTCGAAACGGCATCGCTCGTGGGAATGCCAAACCAACCCGGAGCAACGGCAATAAAAAACCACGCATACACCGAAAAGAATAGCACCTGAAAAATACTGTTGAATGCTACAAGTCCAGCTGCATATTGTGTATCGCCTTTGGCCAAATCGTTCCAAACTATAACCATCGCAATGCAACGAGCCAGTCCAATCATAATTATTCCATATACGTAAGGCAGGTTTGCATTGTTTTCGCCAGGGAAAAATTTAAATAGCAATACTGCCAAAGCGAACATCAATACAGGTCCGATTATCCAATTCTGAACTAATGATAAAGTGAGAATTTTGGTGTTGCGAAAAACTTCGCCTAATTCCTCGTATTTTACTTTTGCCAGAGGCGGATACATCATAACGATTAAGCCAATAGCTATAGGAATATTGGTAGTACCAACCGACAAGCTATTCCAGAAAACAGCAATTTGTGGAAATAACCAACCTGAAACCACGCCAATTGCCATGGCAAGGAAAATCCAAAGCGTGAGGTATCTATCAAGAACCTTGAGTTTCGTTTTCATTGTTAGTTTCGTTTGTGTTTATATTCACAATTGGAATGTCTTCCGACTCATGTATACTTGTAGCTATGCCACAGCAAGAGTATTGCACACGAACTAAACTCTTTTTAGAAAGTTCTTCGTATTCCTCTAGTAGTGATTTTTTATTCTCTTCCATTATAGCTGCGGTTTTATTTGTTCAACATAAAACTGATAAAATCCATCTTTTATTTCGTTGCGAACACGAATAAATTCGCTCCAAATAAATTCATCGGTTCCTACTGCATGACTTGGATCGTCGAAGCCGATATGCAGGCGGTTTTTTACTTTGCCAAAGAATGCTGGACATTCCTCATTGGCGCCACCACACACAGTAATTACGTAATCCCATTCCTCATTCAGGTATTTTTCAACCGAATCGGATGTATGGTTACTAATGTCTAAACCTGCTTCGAGCATTGCTGTTACAGCTTTTTGGTTGAGTTTGCCCGAAGCTTGCGTGCCTGCCGAACAAACGGTAATGCGCGAATCGAACGATTGTAAAAAGCCGTGAGCCATTTGGCTGCGACAAGAGTTTCCGGTACAAAGAATTAATACTTTCATTTATTTTAGTTGTTATTTGCTGCGCGTTATTAATGGTTATTAGCTGCGCGTTATTAATGGTTATTAGCTGCGCGTTATTAATGGTTATTAGCTGCGCGTTATTTGTTGTTATTAGCTGCGCGTTATTAATGGTTATTAGCTGCGCGTTATTTAATAGTTATTAGCTGCGCGTTATTAATTGTTATTAGCTGCGCGTTATTAATTGTTGATTTATAATTATTTACAGCTAAAATCCTTGCAATCAATTGTATTGAAAAAGGCATCGAATTTTGCCAATTTCTCTTCAATAGAACTTCCACAAAGACAATAATTTATTTTCTGACCGTCAATTTCGCCATGAATAAGACCGAAATCACGTAATTCTTTTAAATGCTGCGAAATGGTGGTTCGGCTCAATGGTAATGAGTCGGAAATATCGCCCGAAATGCAACTTTTTGTTTCGGCTAAATATTTTAAAATTGCCAATCGAGCAGGATTTGAAATAACACGTGCAAAATCGGCTAACTCTTGTAGCTCTATATCAAATACTTCGGGTTTTCTCATGTCTTTATGTTTAATGACGCAAACATACGACATTATTTTGTGTTAATGAAATTATTTGGCGTTAAAGTTTTATAAATTTAGATGTAATGGGGCATTCAGCATGGTGGAATAGTTTTATTGGCACATTGTTCGTGTTCATGCTCAAATTCGAGTGTGGCATGTTGAATGTTTTGTTGTTCCAAAGCGTGTTTTAGTTTGTGTTTAATCTGTTCCAATTCGGCAAACGATTTGTTCTCAGCAACCGAAACATGTGCTGTGAGTGCATTTTCGGTAGTGCTGAGTGCCCAAACATGAATATGATGTACCTCTTTTACATCGGCAATGGATGTAAAAACGTTTCTGACTTTTTTCAAATCCACATTTTCGGGCACGCCGTCGAGGGTAAGTCGAAGGCTTTCCGAAAGCAGCCGCCATGTACCAACGGCTACTACAACCACAATGACCAAACTTATGATACTATCCACCCAAAACCAACCAGTATAAAGTATTATTACGCCTGAAATAACAACGCCCACAGAAATGGCAGCATCGGCCATTAGGTGCAAATAGGCACTTTTTACATTCAAGTCGTGGTCTTTATTTCGCATAAAAAGTAGGGCGGTAATAAAGTTAATTGCTATCCCAATGCTAGCAACGATAATAACCGTTTTACCTTCGATGGGCTGCTGCTTGCCCAAGCGTACAATGGCTTCGTAAGCAATGCCAACTATTACAATAAGCAATACTATGGCATTGACCAATGCAGTTACAATAGTGGCTTTACGATATCCGTAGGTATATTTGTCGTTGTTTTTTACTTTTAGCAATCGAATTGCCAACAGCGACAAAATCAAGCTAAACACATCACTCAGGTTATGACCCGCATCGCCTATCAAAGCCAACGAATTGGTTATGAATCCCGTAGTAGCTTCAATGACAACAAAAAGCAAATTCAAGGCAATGCCAATGTAAAATGCAGTATTTACCGAATTAAAAGTTGTATTGCTGTGTTGGTGATGATGATGATGATGATGATCTGACATGTATCTTTCAATTTTTAGAAAGAACAAATTCTGCCAACAATAAGTTTAAATGAATGATTTTTAAAAGAACAGAAATTTAGTGATGCGTTTAATTTTTTTTACAAAACAATATTAAACAAATACCCAAGTGCTATTATAAATAGCGTAATTGTACCAAAGAAAATTCCTATTAATTTCCAAGTCATTACTTTTTTGAGCAAGGTAGCTTCGGGAAACGAAAGCCCTACAACCGCCATCATAAAAGCAATAGCTGTGCCGAGCGGAACGCCTTTGGCAACAAAAACCTGAATTACTGGAACGATTCCAGCTGCATTGGCATACATAGGCACACCCAAAATTACAGCCAGGGGCACTGCATACCATTTATCGGCCGAGAGGTATTGCGCAAAAAAGTTTTCGGGTACGTAGCCGTGCATGGCTGCACCAATACCAATGCCGATAAGTACATAAACCAATACTTTGCGCACTATGTCCCAGCCGTCTTTAATGATGTAGGGCAATCGGTCGATAAAAGGTGTTTTTTCGCCTTGCCAAGCTTCCGATTCTTTTTCCGAATTGGCTTGAATTTGCTTCACCCAGTCGCTTAAGTAACGCTCCAACTTGAATTTACCAAGAATGTATCCTCCAACTATTCCCATCAATATTCCACTACCGGCATATATTAGTGTTGCTTTTAATCCAAAAAGTCCCAAAAACATAGCTACTGCAACTTCATTTACCAAAGGCGATGTTATTAAAAATGAAAAGGTTACACCTAAAGGAATTCCACCTTTTACAAAACCAATAAACAATGGAATAGACGAGCAGGAACAAAATGGCGTGATAGCACCAAAAAAAGATGCAAAAAAGTATTGCAAACCGTACAACTTTTTGGTAGTCAGATAATTTCGTAATCGGTCGATAGGAAAGTAGGCATTTACCACACCCATAAGCGAGCTAATGAGAAACAAAAGTATAAGAATTTTAATTGTGTCGTAAAAAAAGAAATTAATGGAAACGCCCAAATGCGAATCGGAATTTAATCCCAATAGCTTGTATGTAAATAAATTGACTATTGGTTGTAAAAAATAATACAATACAATTAATGCGGCTAAAACTGTAACAACAGCTACAATAAGCCTGATTCTTCTATTTTTTTCCATGAAATAATGTATAAAATACTTCTTGCTAGTTCGTAATATTACGAACAATTTGCTTTTTAAAAAACCACATTCAGCTTACACAGTTAAATGTGGTTCTTTTTCTTTCTATCTATCTATCTTTCTTTCTTTCTTTCTTTCTTTCTTTCTTATCCCCCTTTAGAAGTGTATATTCTTCATTATACATTTTGGTAATTCATTGTATTTATGTATCTTTGTACTTATTAATCAACGCTTAACAAGCCTACTTATTTGATATTTTTCGCTTAAGTTTTATCAAATGTGTAATGTTTGTGTAACGTAAAGTGTAACGTAAGTATGAAATACATTTCAATTATTCTTTACAAGAGCACCATTTTAAAGAGTGGTGACCACCCGATTGTTTTGAGAATTACCAAAGACCGAGTTCGGAAATTTATCAGCTTAAATCTCTCTGCTACTCCCGACCAGTGGAACGAAGAGTTTTCTCAGTTCAAGAAAGATAAACGTGTCAATCCTGATTATGAGAAGAACAATGCATTCATTAACAGTCAGTTTTTAAAAGCCAAAGATGTTGTTGATGAATTCGACCGCAACAAAATCGATTGGACTCTAAACCAATTCGAATGAAAAATACCGGCCATATTGGTAATGGTAAGAATTACGAAAGAGCATTGTTAATACTTGAAATCTTTGATAAAAAGTTCGATAAGAGATTGTTTTCTGAAATTGACATAAAGTATGTCAGGGATTTTGATGCTTTTCTCCAAACACCACGAGAAGCAGTTTTCAAATACAAGAGCGGTAAAACGCGAGTAATACAGCGCAAAGGTTGTTGTGGTAATACACGTAAAGGTTATATGAAACAATTACGTTCTATTCTCAATCTGGCAATTGAAGCCAAGGAAGCAAGCCGTTCAACATATCCATTTGGGAAAGGCGGTTTTGAAGTAGCCAAATTAGAAGAAGAGACAGAAAAACGATATTTACCAACTGATTATCTGGCTAAAGTAAAAGCAAATATTCAGCTGAAAGAACCAGTGCAATTTGCCCGCTTAGTATTTTTATTCTCTTACTATTGCTATGGGATGAGTTTTGTGGATATGGCTCACCTAACGCCTGATAATATCAAAAGGCTTGAAAATGGTCAATACATCGTTTATAAGCGACAAAAAACTCATTACAGCAAAAAGTCTAAGTCCATTAGCATAAAACTCACAGACGAGCTGCTAACAATCATAAATGACCTTTGTAGGATACAAACACCCATTGAGAATTATCTTTTACCAAT
>JAIFKX010000180.1 GCA_020049335.1 Paludibacter sp.
CCTGTGGTGTCGCCACGTAGCGCCGGATTTTGCTCAAATTCTTCTGATATCCAACTACAAACAGGTATAAATGTTTCGACGGCTTCGAATCTCTTTCCTGATGAATAGATATAGGTTGGTTCACTACCATGTGTAATGATAAATGCTGGCGCACCATTTGATTTGTAAAATTCTTTTATTTTTTCAAAATCGTTTTGTCCACTAATACGTTTTGCTTCTTCGTAATCCATTATTAGTAAATCAATTAGTGGTAAACTCCTCGATGTGTCCCCCAAAGGCCATGGCTTATTAGGATTGGTTTTTTCGTTAGGAAAATCGAAAACCGTATTTACTACCGTAAAAGCGCCTTTATATTTTGAAGATTCCAACAATTCGGATAGCTGATCATGAAGCTGTGGTACAAGCGCAGTTCCACCAAAAACAATTATATCTGAGTTCCAAAAATAGGAGTCGAAATAGCTTAAATTATAAAGCGCCGCTGCTCCAATGTTGTTTAAAAAGGTGCGTTCTCCTTTTCCGCCATTAAAATCGGGGTCCGAAAGTACTGTTGTATAAGGAGTTACCGCCTCAAATGTTTGCATATTGTTGGTCTGAACTGGCAGTTTCTCAAGCATTTTGAGCATTACTTTTCCTTTTTCATCATTTCCAATAGCGCCAAAATATTTTATTTCGACAGGTTTATCATGGAGTAGTTGTGCAGCACAAATACAACTTACTAAAGCTGGACCACCAATATTAAAACTATCGTACACTTTTAAACCTCTGATTTCTGTGAGGATTTTTGACATTTTGACACCTGCAAAATGTTCTAACTCATCGGCAAATACCAAATTGCCAGGCGTTAAGCCGCCATCTCCGGGCGTTTTCGATTTGTATTTCAGAAAAGCGGGTGAATTGAAATCTACATTTTTGTATATAAAATCTCCTAAGCCACAACCTGTAAATGCTATATTTATCATATTAAATAAATTGACAACGGACGACAGACAACTGACAACCGAAATTTGACAAAAGAATTAAAGATATTGATTGTATTCGCTTGATAATAAGAAGAGTGGTGATTCTTCTTCTTCTTCAATTTGAGGGAAACGTCCAATTTCCTCATAAAAGAAATTATCGTTGGTATCGTCGTTTACGGTGCTTACTTCACCCACCAAAACGGGAGCACTTACGCCATAAAAGCGATGATAAACGCCTGATTCCATCGTTACGCTTTGTCCGGGTTTGAGCTGTACGAAAGCGCCGGGTTGTAAATGAGTTACTACGCCATCAATTTTTACGGTAAATTCTTTATCCGAAAAACTGCCATCGGCGTTGGATTTGTAAAATTCAATCTCTAAAATTCCACCACCTCGGTTGATTATATCTTCCATTTTGAGGCGATGAAAATGCATGGGTGTTTCCTGACCAACTCCGGCAATCATTATTTTTTCGCAATAGCTTTTTTTATCTTTCAATATATTTCCATTGCGAATGGTAAAGAGTAGTAATCCTCTTTTCTCAAAGTCGTTACTGCCAAAGTCGGTTAAATCCCAACCGAGCACATTGTCGATAATTTCGGCATGAGTTTCGTACTTGCCTTTCCAATCCGAAGGGCTGTAAGTTGCCCAAATAGGCAAGTTGAATTTGTTTTCGGCAAAAAAGTCTAATGCTGAGCGCATTAATGTGTTTATTTCACTTCGTTTCATGATATGTAGATTTATCTGCCCCTAACCCCTAAAGGGGGAAAGAAGATTGTTTATATTCTTAATTTCTAAATAACTTAATATCCAATTCAGCAATTTCGGCTAACGCCCATTCGATGCCATATTCCTCTACTTTGTTTGAAAAATCAATGTCATCTTTGAGTCTGTTTCCTGCTTCGTCGGTGGCTTTAAATGCACATCCAGCAAAAAAAGCATCGCGGATTTTATCGTATGGTAAACCCAATTCTAATGCTAAATGAATAGCACCGGCCAAGCGGTCTTCGGCACTGAGTTTTCGTTTCAAGTCGCAGCCTACGCGGTAAATCGTATCACCTAAAGCTCGGTTTTGAAAACGTGAAATCAAATCATCGGTATGCCCTGTCAATGCTTCCAAAGTAAATTCATCGGGATATTTTTTAAGTAATATATCAGCAGCTTGCAACATGGTTTCGCGCACTGAGTTTTTAATTTCTTGAACAGCTAACGCTTCGTATAGAAATACGAAATCAGGATTATATTTATATCCTAAATAGGCGGTGGTGGCATGTCCCAGATTATGAATAAATAACTTTCTGTCTACCCAGGCTTTCATATTTTCTTTGGGTGACAAACCTTCGATAGCCGGAATTGGATTTTTGAATGCTAATTTATGCAAAATCAAATTGTTGTACGGTTCAGCAAAAACCTGTAAAATATCGGCTTCCATGTCCTTTTTGAGCATAATAGGAACCATTTTTCCTATGCTTGTCTCTACCAATCCAACTAATTTATCAATTGGATAATCTGCAGGTAATGATTTCTTAAGTTCATTTTTGAAATAGTCCGCCGCATTTCGCAGATTTTCGGCAATAATTATATCCAAAGGAAAATTGCCAGCTATTTTTTTTCGAAGCAATAAGCCTTTGGCAATGAGTGAAATAGCTGAAGGCAGTCCTTGTTGACCAATGGATATAGCAACAATATCAGCTTTGGCTATTTCATTTGCAACTGCTAAGGTATCAACGGCTAAAACACCACGTACATTTTTGATATTCAGCACTTCATCCTGTTCAGATTTAATTACGACATTATAACTATGTCTTCTGTTCATCTCATCAATTACTGGTTTGAAAACATCGACAAAAACTACTTCGTAACCGCCACGGCTAAATAACTGGCCGATAAACGAGCGACCAATTTTTCCGGCTCCAAACAAGACAATACGAGGCCGACCGTAACCTAAATGAGAATTATTATCTAATTTTTTCCTTTTTATCAACATGAGTACTTCAGTCAATTACTATTATTTTTTGCTGTCCTGCATTTAAAAAATATTTTTTTGTTTTCTGTAATTTATTTTCATTCCAGCTTATTCCTTTCTGGGCTTTATTTTCGACTAAAACCGTAAAATCAGTATCAAATTTCGTTGGATTTGTAACTTTCAATCGTGTATTTTTACCTTTAACTGCCACGATCTCAGCTTTTAAATGGTCGAAACTGAAACAGGTTTTAAACTCATCATCTATATAAATGGAGGGTAATTCAACCGCAGTGAGTAGCATTGATGTTTCTGCCCAGGTTGAACCTGCTTTTATCTCGCCAATGCCCTCGAACCAATCGGTAGTACTCACGCGCTCGTTAATCCAACCGGCAGGCATACCTGCAATAGGACGTGTGGTGTGCGACATATATTGTGGTATTGCCTGTGTAATTTCAGTCAATAATTGCAAATAAATTGGATTATTGGTGGCACGGTACAACCGCAACAACGCCAAGCCCGAATGTGTACAAATTCCCGGCGAACCGTGTTTGTTTTGGGTATTGGCAAATACAGTTCCGGTGGTTTTCATGTTCAGTTTTCCAAACAAAACATTATCCGAGTATTCGTAATCGTAACTCATAACCCAGGTAGAGAATTGCGCCGCCATTTCGAGAGCGTATTGCAGCCATTTTTCGTTTCGGGTTTTTTCGTAAAGTAAAGCGAACGATTCGAGCATGGCATAGCCCGATTCGCTGTCGGGGTTTTGCATCGCATCGCCCGGACCGCCGCAGGTAATGCCCTTCGATACATATTGGTCGTACATTTTTTGCGCAGATAATTCAGCTACTTTGAGGTATTGTGGATTCTTGAAATAGTCGGCTGCCAATACCAGTGCTGCTGGCACAATAGCTCCACTTGTAGAACCTCCAACCACCACATCGCCCGTAGAGCTATCCACAAAATTGCCAAATTGTCCCCATTTCTCCCAAAGCCGAACAAAAGCATTGGCAACGCCCAACGTACCTTGTTCCCATTGCGGATTTATTTTTACTTTCCTCAGTTTCATCAACTCCAATTGCTTGATAATATAGTACAAGGCATCACCGCTTTTGCGCACCAAATGGAGGTTTTTGAATTGTGGTTTACGAATGTCGCCACCGTACCAGCAATTTCCTTTTTCGCCACTATCCCAGAAAAACCCCGAGGGAGAAATGCCGTTTGGAAAAAGCCAATTAAAATTGGCAACTACATTTTTAAGGGTGGTTGTATCGTTTGAGAAAAGGAGTGGGTAAGTCGAAATCATGCCGCCTGTCCAGCCAATTTGCCAATCCTGCAAAAAGTTTTCGCGCATGCCAATGGCATAATAACCCCATTCGGGTACAAAATTTTGTGTATTAAATTTCTGTTCGATGGTTTTGTAGCATTCCGAAAATGAATACAATAAGTTGGGCATGGGCGTTGGAGCTAAATCGTGCCGCGCCATTAAATACTGGTCGAAAAGCGATTGGATATTGGGAGCGTCGAACAGCCGGATTCGAAAGATGAATTTCACTTCATCGCCCACATTAAAGTTGGCTGGCTTATCGGGCGAAGCCACCGAATTATTGGTAATTTCGTACTTATAACGTTCGCGTACAAGCGGCGAAATTATAGAAATGCGTCCCGTTTGGCTCGACGAAGTGCGGGTTTCTTCGATATTAATACCTAAATCGCCCCAAACGTTTTGTTGTTTGATGATAACGAGTGCTCCAGTTTTTTCTGTTGGTGAATGAAATCCCACACATGGCAAGGTCATTCCACCACTTCGCTCCTGAATGAAGGAAGGTCCCTCGTGAATATTCAATCGGGGTACATCCGAAATAATTATTTGTTCGTCGGGACCAATATCGCGATAATCGTTTAATTTGGGGGAATACGGAATTTTGCGCGACTCAAAGCGGTTGCCATTGTAAGCCGCAGCAGGCATTAACACATAATTTTGCTTTGACCACTTATCAAAATTAAGTTCCACAGAAACAGCACTTTCATTTTCGCTGCCACTGATTAATTTGAAGCTAACCTCAGCATCAATAATTCCTTTTTCGGCAGTTGTAAAGTTCGATTGTATAAGCCATTCGCCACTTTTAGTGCTTAATTTTTGCACTGACTTGTTTTCATACCCCGTATTTACCACATAGCTGTTTGTGAGTTTATTATACAAATTATAATCGTAATTATTCACACAAATGCGCATCGAAAGATGGTTTTCAGTCAATAATTTTTGAATTTCAGTAGCCTGAATTGGAAGAAATACGAGTAGAAAAAGAAATAGTATGATTTTTTTCATGAATTATGCTTTTAAAAACCTAATACGCTTATCTCAAAAACGTGAAACTCCTACGGTGAAACCCGGTTTTGAGATTTATACCGCAACATTGCTTCCACAAAATAATAATCGGCATACGTGAGAGGCACATCCACTTCGCCTTTGTGCGGCATGGAACCTACGCTGTGTTTCAAAATGAAATTTCCATTTTCGTCCATTTTCGCCAGATATTCAGACGACGACAACAATTCAATTTGGCGACGCGCAATATCCAAATACTTTGCTTTTAGGTCTTTATCGACATATCCGCTTAATTCTATTAGTGCCGAACTCATAACCGAAGCGGTAGATGCATCGCGCTTTTCGTTAGGAATATTCGGAGCATCGAAATCCCAGTAAGGAATCAAATCTTTAGGCATTCGGGGATGATTTAGTAAAAAATCGGCAATGCGGTTTGCCATTTCTAGAAATATTGGATTTCGGGTTTCGCGATAAACCACTGTATATCCGTACAATGCCCAAGCTTGTCCACGTGCCCACGAAGAACTGTGGCTATAGCCTTGCCACGTTCCTTTGTGTTCGGGTAAACCTGTGATGGTATCGTACGAAACTACATGATAGCAACTAGCGTCGGGGCGGAAATGATGCTTCATATTTACTTTGGCATGTTCTACAGCAATTTTATAATACGAACTATCCCCCGTAAAACGTGTGGCATTAAACAGCAATTCCAAATTCATCATATTGTCGATAATTACCGGAAACAGCCATTTGCCCCAGTCCCACGATCGAATCAAACCGACTTTAGGATTGAACCGAGTAGCCAACGATTTTGCAGCATTTACAATAATGCTTTTGTATTCTGGTTTTGGGTCGAGACGGTAGGCATTGCCATAGCTGCAATATATCATAAAACCCACATCGTGGTTGTCGGTGGTAAATTGCTCGCCCTTAATACGTTCGGAGTAATTTTCGGCATATTGTTTTATAATAGGGTTTTTGCTGTATTCGTACAAATACCAAAGCGTACCCGGGAAAAAGCCGCTTGTCCACCATTTGGCATCACTGGTGAGCAGTTTTCCATTTTTGTCGATAGTGCGAGGTAGCTTTTCCGGTTCATTGCGAAGCGATTCGGCTAAACGTTGTGATTGCTGTGTTACAAATGTCAGGGTTTTGTCGATAATTTGAGGCATTTTAGCTTTGTCGGCACGCTCAAGTTGCGTTTTATCCACTAATTGCTGCATTTCAATACCTGCAAAAATGACCGAAAAAGTGCCATGCGTGTCGTCGTCGAAAAACGGGCGATTCATGTAATAATCCACATCCTCCGAACACATAGTGCCCATACAAATATTGTGTACTGTGCCGTCGGGTTCAATTTGGGTTTTAAGCACTTCCCATGCTTTTGTGGCAATGGGTTCGTATGTTTTAGTATCTAGCCAGCCATTTACAATGCCACGGGCAATGGCCATGGTGAAAATTGCAGTACCCGAAACTTCCTCTTTTGAGTCGGGGCGATTGAGTACATTGTACCAAAATCCACTTTGAGCTTGCTGTTTTGCCAACGATTTTACGTGTGTCTGAAAATGTTTTAGTATCGGTTTGTAGTACGGACTCGATTTGGGTAATGATTTCAGAACCTCGGTAGTAGCCCAAATTCCCCAACCATTGGCGCGCGACCAGTAAGGTAATTTCATATTCGAGCGTTCGGAATAATTGGCATGCATATAGAGCTTTGCATCCTCATCCCAAACATGTTTACGAAACGCCAATACCTGCTTAGCTGCATCGTTCAGAAACCATTCTTTTTCGTTTTTATCCGTTACATAATTGGCAGCCTGCACCAAAAAAGGTATTCCCATAAACATATCGTCCACCCAGGTGGTGTACTTTTCGGGCGTAGTGCGGGTATATACATTGGTTTTGGCAAAACGAATTTGTTCCTCTTTAGCATATTTCAACATGCCGTCAATAAATGCTTCATAATCAGCTCTGTTGGCAAAGTT
>JAIFKX010000142.1 GCA_020049335.1 Paludibacter sp.
TCATTTTTGACCTGTTAACCATCTTTATTTTTTAAGACAAAGATAATGGTGTCAATTTAATCACGAAAGATGGGGGTAGCGGAAGGGATACAGTGCAGCTTCCATGCTATGGGAGTTGTTTATCGTCATACGTTCTAATTAATACCAAGCTTGTTAGCAATATAAATTAATAAATATTGGCGATAAGGTTGCTTTTTATTTAGGAGTATTTTTTCGAATTGTAATTTCCAAAAAATACGTTTCTGATGGTTCGGTACCACAGTGCTTGCTTCAATCAGTCCATTTAAAACGTCTTTTGTTCTACGTTGCTTTAATGTAATATGATTCAGATTTAGTATATTGATAAACGAATCTGCTTCATTCCCTATTTCAACCGTCAGCTTGGGCTTTGCGCTTATAGTGCCATCGGAGTATGCCGCAAAATAGCTATTGTTTCGGACAGCAGTTACATCCGATTCATTCGCAAATATAAATGGCGTAATTAACTGATTTGCTTTTTCTTTGTCGCAGTGCATTTTGCCGGAATATATATCTTTTACCTGCGATTTACAAACTGCAACCAGGTTGTGATAATTGGTAGAAAGTTCTAGGTTTTTCTCTTTCGGAACAACATGCTCTATGGATGCATTGTGGGTGTTTATTGCAGTTTGGCAATAGGCACAAAGTCCGTGTTGTTCGGCTATCAGATGCTTTTTCGCTTCAACTAAGTTAGTCAAAGCGCTATAATCCTTACCGTAATCAAAGCTTCGTTCGCCCGTAGCTTTTGTAAACCAAACTATCCCAATTGTCGGGCATTTTGTTATTTTTAGGTATATACTGCATGTTATTTCACTTCAGTTGATTCGTTCCACTCAATAAGCGCAAGCGCTTTGTTTATATCGGCATCTTCATTGCCCAACAAATTAATAAGTTCATCCAACAAAGGTTTATACTCGTCGGGTTTGTTTTGGTCGATAAGCACAAACAGTCGGTCTAATTTCTCCTGTGTAGGTATATGTCTGTCCGAAGCTCCAAGTACATTTCGCAATACATTGTTAATCTGTTTTCCAAAAAAATCATCATTGTGTTTCAGTATCGAATTGTTGCTGATGATATACAAGCTACCATTTTTGAAGTTAGCTACCACAGTGGGGCTATGTGTGCTAATAAAAAATTGTACCTTCGGAAAAAGCAATTGAATAATATCAATGGCTTTAGCCTGCCATAGCGGGTGGAGGTGTAAGTCAATTTCGTCGATAGTAACTACACCAAAAACACGATT
The DNA here is from genome assembly GCA_020049335.1 of Paludibacter sp. GTDB lineage: Bacteria > Bacteroidota > Bacteroidia > Bacteroidales > Paludibacteraceae > Paludibacter. The sequence goes on from JAIFKX010000142.1 coordinate 1,262, forward strand.
ACTAATTTCGTGTAGCGTATAAGTAGGGTTAAGCTGCGAAGCTCTCCACACCAAGTCGATTACCAAATACAACAGATTACGGAACCCATCGGAGTAGTAACTAATGGGTAGGTTATGTTCGTCGTCGTAATTCACAAATAGTTGATTTTCGAAATCAGGGTCTTGGTAAATTTTCAACGAAAAATCTTCGGGTAAGTCCAGAAACAAAATAAGTGTTTTGCGTATGGCGCTTTCCACGTTTTCCAACACCAAATCCTGTTGTTTAATTTCTTTAATTTGTAAGGTAGCTCTACGTGTAACCGCATTACCCAGCCACTCGTTGAGTACAGCCTTAATGGCATTCTCTTTCAGGCACTGTAAGTAGCCATTGCGTCGTCCGTTAGCCGGGTCGTATTTTTGTTTACCCGATAAACTGGCATCTTTAAAAAGCCGTTGCGTGGAATAAAACGCAATAATAGGAGCTATACTGGTATCTTCGGAGTTTTCTATTAATTGAAGGTATTTAGCACCATACTCGCTGGCAGGTTTTAAATCCTTAGTGTCGTTGTATTTGGTATCTCTGTTGATTGTTCGTGCCCAGGGTTCAGGTATCAGTTCCGATTGCGCCCAAACAGTAGCCGATTGTTCCCTTTTTCCCTTATAAATTCGTATCTCGTCGTATTCAATCATGCGTTGCATTTTAAGCTCCGATGTACCAAAAAAGGCACCCAGAGCCACATTTACAGCATCTAAAATACTAGTTTTACCACTGCCATTTCCACCTACAAATAGATTAATTCCTCCCGAAAAGTCGACTTCGACATCTTCAAAATTCTTGAAATTTGTTATTTTTAATTTATCAATTCTCATAAAATTCTAATTGTTGGATCTATTCCGAACGAAATTGAGTACAAAAGTACAAAAAAAAAATTAGTTACCCTGCATTACTGTCATTAGTTCCCTCACTACGTTTCGGGATGACAATTTTTTTTTTAGAAATCCCGTTGCCCTGCCCGTGTCTATAACAATATCATTGTCGTGGCAACGGTTCAGATTAACCATTAACCATTAACCATTAATCACTATCTCCCTTCCCCCTCCATTTCCGTTATCGGATTTCCAAACAGCATTTTAGGATACACATTTGTATGCACATCTACAGCAATGTTTAGCAAAAAGGGTTCGTTGGGCTTACTCCAGCACTGCGCCATATTATGTTCGTTGCTATTTGTCATTGTTTGTATGCAGTAAGCAGTGTATTAACTCTAACTATCATCCTATTAAGGCTATCGGAATTAGTACGAGCCACATCAATATTCCACTTATTCTCAATAAATGGCACTATTGCACTATTGTATTCGGGTCCTTTGGCAGCTCCTTGCTTGGGTGTAAACTGTTGAATAAACTCCAGCTTTTTACTTTTTTTTATCAATTCGTGAGTTAAGTACATACTCGATTTATAGTTGAAACTCATTTCGGGTAATTTTTTCCGTCCACCTTGTTTTGTCATTATTGACGTAGGCATTTCGTGTGCATCAATTGCAAAATAGGATGCAAAACCATCTATATCGGCCATTAACCAGGCTTCTGCTTCGTCAATAGCCACATTAAAAATAAAGTTTTCGTTTTTATTGAATGGTACAATCTGTCGAACCAACTCCGGTGCACATATTACAGCATCCAAATCGGTAAGCAAAATAACCGGATATGCAGCCGAAAGCGTATTAAATTCCGCTATTTTACTTTTAATTTGTCCGCCACGTGCGGGCAATTCCGAGAGAATAACAATTTCGCGACTGCAATACCTTATCACCTTTTTGAGAATAGAAAAAGTAACAGGGTCTTCGCCTACAATATATACCTTCATAGTCAAAATTCGATACTTAATTGCGACATACTCTCAATATTTTGGGGCTTGGTATAAGGAATTACAGCGTCAGCAATTGTTAGCCCCGCATCCACAATAGGTTTAATTTCGGCAATATCGCTCACTCTGTTAGCAGTAGTTCCTTCAGTAGTGTTTTGCAGCAATAGTACTTCATTGGTCGATATACCTCTATTGGCAAGCATGTCGTAGCTGTGTGTGGTTATAATTATTTGTCGTGCCCCTTTTTTCGAACGTTGTATTTTGGCAATAAACTCCGGAAGCTGTGTAACAATACCGGCATGAAGATTAATTTCGGGCTCTTCGAGCAGTATTACACCATTGCAATCGATTAATGCAAACAAAAAACCTATCAATCGTAACGTACCATCGGAGAACTGCGCTTCTTGTTGTTTGCTCCCTTTGGCTCGCCAATGCACATACTTGGCTTCGAGGTGTGGTACTCCCATTTCGTCTTTCATAAATTTCAACTCTTCGAGCTGAGGAACTGCAATTTTCAGAAACTGACTAATTTTTCGGAAATAGGCATTGCGCGTTTTTTCGTTCATTTTGGCCAACTTCTCAAGGAAGTTTCTGCCATAATAATCTTCGCGTGTATAGGACTGTGCCAACGATGCCGATTCGCGTACTAATTGTGGTATAACGTTTAGATATTCGATATTTTGAAAAAACGTTTGCAATTCTCTGAATTTACGGTTTGCATTTACTTGTTCCAAATGGGTATATTTCAATGTCTCTTCATCTTCGCCTTCGGTTTTTGCATTTCTATTCAAAACGTAACTGTTTTGTTCGTGCGAAAAAACCTGTTCGGCAAAAATTTTTACCTGATTTTTCATAATACCACCACCAGTATGTACAAAATCGAGACTATAAGTCCATAAAAAATTATCGGTGTTTGGTTCGCCCATATCAATGGTAATTTTCACATTGGTTTGTGTGCGAGCAGCCAAACATCTTATTTTTGTTATTCCACCCCTTTCTTCAACAGCACTTTGCAGTCCACCCGATTGTTTCGAAATATCACGTAGAAAACGCAAAGCATCAATAAAATTAGATTTACCCGATGCATTAGCTCCAATAATAAAACATCGCTCGGTTAATAAGACCTCACAATCCTGAAAATTTTTCCAGTTATGTAATTTTATTCTCTTAATAATCATATTTTAATCCATTTTTACGATACAAAGATACTAAAATTCTTTTTGTTTTTTACTTTATTTACCTCAATTCGCTTCTCTTCGTTCTTTGTTCTTTTCTTTTGTCTGTCGTCTGTTGTCTGTTGTCTTGTATCTTTACTCTTTTGTATATAAACTGCAAACTGTAAACTATCTCTCCCCCTCCATTTCCGTTATCGGATTTCCAAACAGCATTTTAGGATACACGTTTGTATGTATATCCACCGCTATGTTTAGCAAAAACGGTTCGTTGGGCTTACTCCAGCACTGCGCAAGTGCAGCTTCCACTTCATCGTCGGTATTTACTTGTAAGGCCTGTATGCCGTAAGCAGTAGCCACGGCTACAAAATCGGGTGCACTATATCCCCACACGGTAGATTGGTAGGCACTATCGAAATAACTATTCTGAAACTGGCGTATCATGCCCAAACAGCACCCATACCACCGGAGCTTAGTTTGCCCATCTGTTGCCATACGAGCCAATAAAGCCAACCCGATTCGCATGATTAAAGGGTATCGTATCCAATCCATTGAGCGAAGTTAACACAGGTATATTCCAATGTTCAGAAAGTTGGATCATTTTATCCATACAACCCGAAGTGCGCACACCTCTACCTGCTAAAATCAGTGGTTTGTTGCATTGTTGGTAAGCCTGTGTAAAGCGGGTAATGTAATTTTCTAACGCTGTATTGTTTGTAACAGGCTTTTGAGGTTTCGTAAGTATCAGTTGGTCGGCACATACGGCATGTTGCAAGTTCATGGGCAGGTCAATCAGCACAGGTCCTTGTCGGCCCTCCATGCATAACCGGTATGCCTCGTCCAGCACAATAGGTATCTGGTCGGCACTTGTAATGGCGTAAGCTGCTTTGGTAATGGGTTTTACAATCGAAACAATATCCGTTTCCTGAAATCCCAATTGTCGGATGGCGCGGTCGCCTTTTTGTTCGTTGATATTTACCTGGCCTGTTATAAAAATAGCCGGAACAGAATCGAAGTAACAGTTTCCGATACCCGTAATCAGGTTGGTTGCACCCGGTCCGCTGGTAGCAAGTGCCACTCCGGGTTTATTTTTTACACGAGCATAAGCATCAGCAGCAAAAGCCGCAGCCTGTTCGTGGTGCATACTCACGATGGTAATATCCCCTTCGCGGTATAGTTCATCGATAATACGGGTTATCATGCCGCCCTGTAACTCAAAAACAGTGTCAATGCCTTTTGCTTTCAAGAATTGGGCTATATAAGTTACAACTTTCATTTAATTGTTTTAGTTCCTTTGTCTAAATAAAACGATTTATCACTAACCATTAATCATTAACCACTAATCATTAACCATTAATCACTATCTTCTAATATCTTCCCAATGCTCGTTTCTAAACTTTCCAACGCTACCTTTCCAAAAGTCATTTCAAATTTATCGGGGCAACCTACGATATTCATATTTTGATTAGCCCGATAGGGAATTGCTCCAAATTTTAAAAGATGGGTAGATACCTTTAACTGGCATGCTACAGCCTCTATAAGTTCCTTAATTTCTATTCCTCTGCCCGAACAAATATTATAAATGCCCGATGTATTCGTTTCGTTTTCAATCACTAAATTGAGCCGTTCCAAAAAATCGGACACAAATAAGTAATCATAACGCTGTTCGCCTTTAGTAAGTTCAATTTCTTCACCTGCACGAAGTTTTTTTATTACCTGTGGTAACAGCCACGTAGGATTTTCGTTGGTTCCAAGTATCGAAAAAATTCGTAGCCAGTACCATTCGATGTTATTATGTATGCAAAAATGCTGAAACAAGTTCAGCACATCCAATTTAACCTTACCATAGTTATCAACAGGATTTAATGGATAGGATTCCGTTGCATCACCTGCAAAGATACCATATTCAGCCTGACTACCAAAGGAAATAAACTTTTTAACATCACATTTTTTGGCAATTGCCAACAACAATTGCATAAAGTCGATATTGGTTTGTTGCACTTCTGCATTGTCTCTATTACCAGCACCCACACCATCCCAAGCTGTATGAATGATTATTTCAGGCTTAAAAGTAACTAGCTTTTCTATCCACGAAGCATCATCGGTATTCACCCATTCAACCGAATCAAAAAAAACATCACAGTTGGCAAATTTCGAATTTATCCTTCTCGTAGCCACAACCCGATGCCCTTTCGTAACAAGATAACCTGCTATATGCGACCCAATAAATCCCGTTGCACCAGTTAGAAATATTCTCATTGTATTACTTTGTGTATTCCCTTTGTGTCCCGTCCCGATAGCTATCGGGAATCGGGATTGTGGTAAAACTTTCCGCTTTTTTACTGTTGTCCAATTCTCTTGGTATGGAATCAAGTATATAAAGTCCGTGTATGGGGGTAGAGATTAATTTCATTTACTATTTACAAATTTACTATTTACCATTTATGGAGTATTCCGACATCCCGAGTATCGAGACCATTAACCATTTATGGAGTATTCCGACATCCCGAGTATCGGGACCATTAATCATTTATGGAGTATTCCGTTCCGATTTATCGGAATTCGGCGGGACCATTTACAATTTCATTTTCTTAACCTTAGTAGAAAAAAATCAGATTTATTCCATCTGTCCGACTACTGGCGGATTACCTTATTGATTGTGGGTTAATAATGTAATACGGTTTTTAAATCATTGCATTTGTTATGTTTCTACTAAGGTTTAAAACCTAAACTTTGTGCAACTTTGTTTTATCCGTTGTCCGTTGTTCCTGCTTGTCCCTGCCTACTCCAGCTTGTTCCTGCCTGCTCCGATGTATCGGAGATGTATCGGAAATGTATCGGAAATGTATCGGAGATAAATCGGGAACATATCGGAATGTCCGCTGCACTACCACCCATTGTTTTTTTCAAGTTGCAAAGATAA
>JAIFKX010000035.1 GCA_020049335.1 Paludibacter sp.
GCACAATATTATTTATTTCCACTCACATTTATGGGTTTTGGCGTGTTGGGAGCTTTGTTTCCCTTCCACACTTGGTCGCCCGATGGTCATGCCTCAGCACCAACAGCCGTTTCGATGCTTCACGCAGGCGTTTTAATGAAATTGGGTGGTTATGGCGCATTCCGTGTGGCCATGTACCTTATGCCCGAAGCAGCACACGAAATGGCATGGATATTTTTAATTCTAACAGGTATTAGCGTTATTTATGGCGCATTCTCGGCTGTGGTTCAAACCGATTTGAAATATATCAATGCCTATTCGTCGGTAAGTCACTGTGGATTAGTGCTTTTTGCCATTTTAATGATGAACGAAACAGCTATGACAGGTGCCATTATGCAAATGTTATCGCACGGTTTAATGACAGCACTTTTCTTTGCGCTGATAGGAATGATTTACGGACGTACTCATACCCGCGATATACGTTTAATGGGTGGTTTAATGAAAATATTACCATTTCTGGGTGTAAGTTATGTAATTGCTGGTTTGGCTTCGTTGGGTTTACCCGGATTAAGTGGTTTTGTGGCCGAAATGACCATTTTTGTTGGTTCGTTTCAGGAAACAGACACTTTCCATCGCGTTTTGACCATTGTAGCTGCTTCTTCTATCGTAATTACGGCAGTTTATATTCTGCGTGTAGTAGGTAAAATTCTTTTTGGAAAAGTACAAGACCCACACCACGAAGAATTGACCGACGCTACTTGGTGGGAACGTGTTTCGGTTGTTACGCTTATTATTGCCATTATTGCTTTGGGTTCGCTCCCACTCTGGATTTCGAATATGATACACGACAGTCTGATGCCTGTTGTAGCTAATTTAATGAGATAAAAAATGAATTACGCAAGTTTTTTACAATTGCACGATGAACTTTCGCTGTTGGCAGTGATTGTTATCCTTTTGATTTATGACATATTTGCCGGTGAAAAAGCCATGCGCTATTTTCAACCCTTTGCTATAATTTTGTTTGGCATACATACCGTGCTCAACTGTATGCCACGCGAATCATTCGAAGTGGCTGGCGGTATGTATCAGTATGTGCCTATGCTCACATACCTAAAAACAATTTTAAACGTTGGAACGCTTATCGTATTTCTGCAAGCGCACAGCTGGCTAAATAGCGAAGAAAGCATTATTCGTCGTGGTGAGTTTTATTTTCTGACCTTGTGTACCTTGCTTGGTATGTATTTTATGATTTCGTCCGGACATTTCCTAATGTTCTTTATCGGTATCGAAACTGCTTCTATACCAATGGCTACCTTGGTTGCTTTCAATAAATTTAATCATAAATCGTCCGAAGCTGGAGCTAAATATTTATTGTCGGCTGTATTTGCCACAGGTATTTCGCTATTTGGTATGTCCTTGATTTATGGAGCTACCGGAACACTTTATTTTTCCGACCTATCAACAATATTAACCGGTGGCCCTTTGCAGCTTTTGGCAATGGTGTTTTTTGCCATTGGATTATTTTTCAAAATTTCGCTCGTTCCTTTCCACCTTTGGACTCCCGATGTGTACGAAGGTGCACCAACAAGTATAACTTCTTATCTTTCAGTAATTTCGAAAGGTTCAGCAGTATTTATACTTTTTACCATTTTTATTAAAGTATTTGGTAATATGATAAGCGATTGGCAATCCATTTTATACGGATTAATTGTAATCAGTATTACATTGGCCAACGTTTTTGCCATTCGTCAGAAAAACCTAAAACGCTTCCTCGCCTACTCTTCCATTTCGCAAGCGGGATACATTATGATGGCGGTAATTAGTGGTTCGGCAGTAGGTATGAGCTCGTTGGTGTATTATGTGTTGGTGTATATGTTCTCCAATCTCGCCGTTTTTGGCGTGGTTCAAGCAATCGAAAATCAAACTGGCAAAATTCAATTAAACGATTATAACGGATTGTACCAAACTAACCCCAAACTCAGTGTGGTTATGATGTTGGCTTTGTTTTCGTTAGCAGGGATTCCACCTTTTGCCGGATTTTTCAGTAAGTTCTTTGTGTTTTCGGCAGCGGCTCAACAAGGTTTTTACGTATTGCTGTTCATAGCACTGCTCAATACCATTATTTCGCTCTATTATTACCTGTTGGTGGTAAAAGCTATGTTCCTGACTAAAAGCGAAAATCCGATTGAAGTTGTAAAAAGTGACACAGCCATGAAAATAAGCTTGGTAATTTGTACCATAGCTATTGTATTTATTGGCTTATTCAGTACAATTTACAACCAAATTGCAACGTTTGGATTTGGAATTTAAAGGATGATTTCTTTTTCAGATTATTAAATTTCCGTATTTATATCTATTATCAAAATATTATTTCTATTTTTGCATTTGGTATGCTTAGGTGTTTCAACATTTAATAAAATCCGAAAATGAGAGCTATAGAAATTAATACAATGACGGATAATTTCGGACATTTAAAAATAGATTATCCAATTAACAAGCGTGACAAAAAAGTACGTGTAATTATATTAGTAGAAGATTCTATTGATTACATCGATGATGAATCAAAATGGTTAAGTGCTATCAGTTCAAATCCTTCCTTCAACTTTTTGAATGAACCATCCGAAAATATTTACACCTTAAAGGATGGAGAGTCATTTGATGATTAAGAATAGCATTGTATTAGTTCCATTTCCTTTCGACGACTTTACGGAATTGAAGGTAAGGCCAGCTATATGCTTAACATCAGAAATTGGGAAATACCAACATATAATAATTGCGTTTATAACAAGCAAAATACCTGACGATTTAATTGAAAGTGATTTAGTTATAAATAAAAATTCTATTAATTCAATCGGAACGGGACTTGCTGTAGATTCTGTTATTCGTTTACATAAAATTGTTACAATCCCAAAAAACCTGATTAAACGGAGGTTAGGAACAATTAACCAAAATGTTCAAAATGAACTTAATTATAAACTAATAAAATTATTTGATTAACAATAACTTAAAGGTAAGTACTTTTAATCAATAATTTCTCTCGCCCGCTGTAGCGACAGCAGCATTACATAGTAGATAAAGCGTTAGCTTTTATTTCAAACCAAAATTCTGAATATGACTGAAAATTTACAACTCCAACCTGTACATATTCTGTTAATCAAAGAGGAATATACCTTGTAATGTTTTGTGAAAAATGTTACAAGATTCTTATTCCAAAATATATATCTATCTGCAATTTAAACTATTTTCCCCTGCTTATCGTATTTTTAAACCCACCGACTGCGTTTCAAAAAAGCACTTGAAGCTCAGTCGTTTTAATATTAATTTGGTCTCCTGTAGTATTAATTGGCAAATTAATTTATTTTCAAACTTTATTCAGACTTTTCTATTATCTTTGCCACAAAAATAATTTAGTATGAACACAATCAATTTAAACAAGAAATCGATTGATAATTTCTTTGTTTTTTTGTACAGAATGGATACAAATTCAAAGAAAAATTTAATCATTAAACTCACACAATCGATTGAAGAGCCTAAAATTAAACATAAAAGTATTGCTTCATTGTTCGGAAACTGGAAAGATGCTCGAGATTCAGACACTATTATTTTAGAAATCAAAGAGTCAAGAAATAATAATCGTGAAATATTAGATTTTGAATGAATTATTTATTAGACACTAATATTTGCATTCACTTTTTTAGAGGTAAATTTAATTTACTCTCTAAATTTGAGGATGTTGGCGTTGAAAATTGTGCCATCTCTGAAATAACACTTGCCGAATTAGTTTATGAGGCTGAAAAAAGTCAAAATCCAACTGAAAAACAGCCTGTTTTAACCCACATCAAGCTTCCAACGCATTTTTATAATCCTCAAGCACTTTAATAGCATTTTCGAAGTCTTTTTCGAAAACTATTAAACATAAACCCTGATTAATATAACCCAATTTGCAGCCATACACCCTTCAAAAAGAAAAAATCTGTAGTACACAAATCTGAACTCGAAAATGCGCAATTCATTGAGCAACAATTTATTTGGTCAGATTAGCTGCGAAATGGATTAAGTTTAAATGCTTTTCTATCAACAAAATCAATCCTTAATGCGTTATTTTATACATTCTATCATTTTGTGAATTTAATCTGTCTTTGCATTAAAATTCGTAAGCTTAAAAACTACGTCAAAGCACCTTATAATCAAAAAAACTATAGATTTTATTTTTTACAATTATTTTTTTTTTGAAAGATGAGAAAACTTCTACTTTTAGCACTGCTCGCTATTGCTTTTTTACATAAATCGTTTGCTGCTCCTGCATATCCGGGCATTATAAAATATACACAGCCCGATGGCTCTGAAATTTCCATCTTGCTTAAAGGCGATGAACGAGTTCACTGGGCCGAAACTACCGATGGATATACCTTGCTGAGTAATGGGAAAAATGGCTGGGAGTATGCTTATGCCGACACCAAAGGCGATTTAAAAGTTTCGGGAATGCTTGCACGGGAAATTAATAAACGAACACCCAACGAACTGAAACTTCTCCGTGGATTATCGAAAAACAGCCGTTTCAGCACAAAACAAGTGAATTTGCTAAAATCGGTTTGGGAAACAAAACACGGTTCGGAGAGACTAATTGGTGAAGGCCAGTTTTTTAAAAAAGAAGGAAGTTTTCAAACAACTGATGGTCGTAGAAAGGTGTTTAGTCCCACAGGAAATAAAAAACTTATTTTAATTCTGATTGAATATACCGATGTAAAATTTACCAAAACCCGACAGGATTTTGTGGATTTGATGAATACCCAAAACTACAATTTGAATGGTGCCGAAGGTTCTGTAAGAGATTATTTCAACGAGATTTCGTACGGTCAGTTTAACCTACAAACCGATGTAGCTCCACAGGTTTACACTGCCGATTACGATATGGCTTATTATGGCGCTCCCAATGGTTCGTCGCACGATATCAGAGCATACAATCTAATGTTAGAAGCGGTTCAAAAGGCGGATGCGGATGTAGATTTTTCGCAATACGACAACGATAGTGATGGCACGGTGGATGGTGTTTATATTATTTATGCTGGCTTTGGCGAGGCATCGTCGGGCTTGGTAAATACAATTTGGCCACACGCAAGTAGTATTACCGGACAATCGTTTGATGGTAAAGCGATAACAAAATACTCTTGTTCCAACGAGTTGAATGCCAACGGCACATTAACGGGCATTGGTGTTATTTGTCATGAATTTGGGCATGTGTGTGGCGCTCCCGATTATTACGATACCGACTACGCTACTGGTGGCGAATTTATAGGCATGGGAAACTGGGACCTCATGGATCGTGGCTTGTATAATACCACAACTGCCAAAAGTGGCAGCAAACCAGCTCACTTTAACCCATTGGAAAAAATTAGGGCAGGTTGGGTAACGCCCACCGTTATCAGTGGAGTTACTTCGCTAACCATCCCCGACATTACTTCAAATCCAGCGGTTTATATTTACAACACAAGTACTGCCAATGAGTATTTTGTGTTGGAAAACAGGCAGAAAACGGGCTTCAATGGCGGTTGCCCCGGTCATGGATTAATGATATACCATTACAGTAAGGCAGTTTGGGATGCCACGCGAAACAAAACATATCCGCAGGGTTTTTATCCTGTGTGCGCTAGTGCTACAACAAATCCTTCCAACACGGCATCTTCGTATGGCAATATCAATACTTCGGGGTGTCCGTTTCCAGGCACATTGGGTAAAAGAGCTTTTTACGATTCGGGTATTCCAAATTCCAAATCGTGGGCAGGAAATATTACCGGACTTCCCATTACAAATATCATTGAAAATGCCAACGGAACAGTTTCGATGAATTTTTCAACATTAACTACTTGCAATTCGGCTCCGGCAACGCAAGCGGCTTCATTTTTGGTTAATTCGCAAACCTACAAAACAATGAATATCTCCTGGCAACGCGGTTCGGGCAATAAGGTGTTGGTTGTGGCACGCGAAGGCAATGTGGTGGATATGAATCCATTTAATGGAACAACATACACAGCCAATGCTCGTTTTAAATTGGGCAACGAAATTGGTTCGGGCAATTATGTAGTGTATAACGGCACAGGTAATTCGGTCAGTTTAACGGGATTGTCCGGCGGCTTAACTTATTATTACGCTGTATACGAGTACAATAGCGCCGATAATTGCTACCTGACACCGGCATTAACAGGCTCTGGGACTACCGATTGCGGCATCGACCCAAGTACGCATACCGAAAACTTCGAACAAAACAGTTTTGGTTGTTGGACTGCCACCGACCATACCGGACAGGGAAACTGGAAAATTGGTGCTTTCTCCAACCGAACTTATACGCCTGCACTAAGTGGAAGTTTTGCTTATTTTAATTCCGAAGTGGGTATTGCTCGTAATTACAATGCCGATTTAATTTCGCCCACTTTCGACTTAACTTCGTATACCAATGTGGAGCTGCGCTTTGCTCATTTATTTGATGCTCATGCCACTTATCCATCTGCTGCAACAGTGTCGTACAGTATTAATAATGGAGTCAGTTGGACGCAATTGACCTCGTATACAAGCGATACACCTAACGCGCAATCGGTGGCTTTGGCAGTAAATGCAGCCATTGGACAACCGCAAGTGAAATTTAAATGGAACTATAGCTGCTCGCCTACAGGAGCAAACTTTTGGGCTGTTGATGCTATTCAGGTGGTCGACACTTCGATTGTAATAATTCCAAGTGGTGAAACTTTGACGCTAAATGCGCCTACGGTTTTAAATAATGTAACTATTCAATCGGGAGCTGCGCTTGTGGTAAGTGCTGGTAATCAACTTACTGTAAATGGAGTTTTTACCAATAATGCCGGAAATAGTGGTTTTATACTTCAGAGCAATACATCGGGAACTGCTACATTTTTGGATAATGCATCTACTCCAAACTCGGTAAACGCAACGGTGCAACAATATCTCAACTCGCAACGAAACTGGTATATGAGTTTGCCGATAAGTACTTTTGCAGTTCCGTTGGCACAGGATTACAGTCTGTATTATTACCCCGAAAATGATGTAAATCAAAGCACAAACAATGGTGCATATTGGCTAAATCCTAGTGGCAATTTATCGCCAATGCAAGGTTATATCGTAAAACCATCGGTCGAAAAGACAGGCTTGCCAATTGAATTTGCAGGTGTTTTAAATT
>JAIFKX010000320.1 GCA_020049335.1 Paludibacter sp.
CCAACTTAAAATATCAGGTCAAAGACTTGCGATTATTCTCCGAAAACGATGTGCGTTTCCTCAAACAGTTCGAATCGGCAAATTAGTGATTAGTTGATTGGTTAATTGGTTAATTGGTTCATCTGTTGATTGGTTAATTGGTTCATCTGTTAATTGCTGTATTGATTGGTTGATTGGTTTAATGACAAATTCCCTTTAGCGGGCAAGTTAGTGAAAAAAAGATTTTTTATTTACCTATCATACAACGGTTCTGCTTATCATGGCTGGCAGATGCAGCCAAACGGAATTTCGGTTCAGGAAGTGCTTGTAAAAGCACTTTCGACCGTTTTACGCATTGACATCGAGATTACAGGCGCAGGTCGCACCGATAGTGGCGTTCATGCGCGGTTGATGGTGGCACATTTTGATTTTGAAGCCGAAATTAAAACGGAGCAATTGACGGTTAAGCTAAATAGTATGTTGCCAAATGACATTGCAATTTACACTATCCGCGAAGTTAAAACGGATGCACATGCCCGTTTCGATGCCATTTCGCGCCGCTACGAATACCATATTGTAAACTCTAAATCTGTATTTCGCAACGGACTTGCAGCTCGTTTTGCCGAAAATTTGGATATGGATAAGATGAATGAAGCTGCTGCAACACTTTTTGAGTTTAGCGATTTTACGAGCTTCAGCAAGCTGCACACTGATGTAAAAACCAACAATTGCGTTATCAAACACGCAAAGTGGGATAAAAAAGAAGATGAGTTGATTTTTACAATCGAAGCCGATAGGTTTCTTCGCAATATGGTTCGTGCCATTGTGGGAACATTGCTCGAAGTGGGAAGAGGAAAATTGTCAACAGACGAATTTCGCAAAATTATAGAAGCCAAAAACCGCTGCAAAGCTGGCGTATCCGTGCCAGCCTGTGGGTTATTTTTGATAGATATTCAATATCCGAAAGAGATTTTCGTTATGTAATTTCTTGTTTCGTGTATTTTACCATTTTCATCTTAATAACTTTATAAACCTTATAACTTTATAAACCTTATAACTTTATAAACTTTAAAACTCAAATATGTGGATTCTCTTTGCTTTTGTTTCGGCGCTATTACTTGGCGTGTACGATGTATTTAAAAAAACTTCGTTGCAAGGCAATGCAGTCATTCCTGTTTTGCAAACATCAATACTTATTTCGGCCATTATCCTCACTCCATTTTTGCTATTGTCATGGTTTTATCCCGGCTTTGAAAATAGCATCTTTTACGTTCCTTCGATTGATTTCGCAACACACTTGCAACTCATTCTGAAAGCAGTTATCGTACTTACATCGTGGTTGTTTGCCTATTTTGCTATAAAACATTTACCCATTACCATAGCTTCGCCCATTAAAGCCACACAACCAGTTTGGGTAGTAGTAGGGGGCGTACTTATTTTCAGCGAGCAACTTACATTTTACCAAAGTATAGGTGTAGGAATTACATTGTTTTCGTTTTTAATGTTTTCTTTTGCAGGCAAAAAAGAGGGATTTTCTTTAGGAGGTGGAAACAAATGGATGTGGTTTATTATACTCGCTACACTCACAGGCGCCATAAGTGGTTTGTACGACAAATATCTATTGCGACATATCAATCACATGTCGGTATTGGTTTATTATACCTATTATCAAACAATTATAATGGCTGCCATTACCTGGTTTTTGTGGTATCCTACGCGCAAAAAAACCACACCATTTCAGTTCCGTTGGTCGATTCCACTTATTGCATTATTTCTGATGTCGGCAGATTTCACATATTTCTATGCACTTACTTTCGAAGATTCATTAATTTCGGTTGTTGGCACTATTCGGCGCTCTGGAGTTATAGTTCCATTCCTTTTTGGAGCATTAATATTGCATGATAAGAACTTGAAATATAAAATTATTGACTTAATTGGAGTAATAATTGGTATGATTTTTTTGTTTTTAGGTTCAAAATAAGAACAGAATTAGATTGTATAAATCTGAATTTCAAATAATTAAGCATATAATATTCTTTAAAGAAGAACAAAATTAAAAAATCAATCAAAATAATTTGATTATTAGGCAAAAAGTTTGTATTTTTGCAAGCCGAAAAAGTAACAAGAAATAATAAACAAAATATAGATATGAAAAGCGGAATTCACCCAGAAAGCTATCGTACAGTAGTTTTCAAAGATATGTCGAATGGCGATACATTTTTTTCACGTTCAACCGTAAATACCAAAGAAACTGTAGAAGTTGATGGCGTAACTTACCCAATCGTAAAGTTAGAAATTTCAAGTTCATCGCACCCATTTTACACTGGTAAATCGAAATTGGTTGATACCGCTGGACGCGTTGATAAATTTATGACTCGTTATGCAAAACGTGTAGAAGCTGCTAAAAAATAATTTTTTCACATTGCAACAACACAATTTTAAAAGCCCCTAAGAAATTAATTTTCTTAGGGGCTTTTTTAGAAATATATTGAATGTACTTTCTTTAGGTATAAACCAAATGCCTGATTATATTCGAACTCCTCCGACTTTGTATTTGCCGCTAACATCCTTCATACTTCACTTTGCGATGAACGCCTATAACAATATAGTTGGCAATTAGTCGCTTTCAATACTTGAATCTTTCCATCCTCCTCCCCCGCTCCTATCTGTAAACCATGTAAGTTTTATCGTTCATAATGTAACGCTTTGTAGCTGGAAAATGTAAACCTTTGTAGTAATAATTAAAATTTACAAAAACAACAAACAACACAGGTATGAAAAGTACAGACGACAAAAAACAAAGTGCTGGAAGTCAGCAGGTGGCAGATGCTTTGGTCAAAAACAAAAAGGGTAAAACTTCATTTTGGACTTTACTTAAAAAGCATTCCACCCTATTTTTATTGCTTACGGGTGTGCTCGTGGCATTTATTTTCTTTTATTGGAATGATTTTGAAGTTAAGAGAGAAAAAGAAAGTATAGTGCAGAGCGCTACGAATCAATTAGATGCCAACAACCAAGAAATGTTGAAGCTCATGACTAAACCATTGGCGTGGAGCATTCGTGCTGATATGATGCGTGGGAATTTGGAGCAGATTGATTTGCTAATATTGGATTTAATTAAAGAACGGAATTTTCAATTTATTCACCTCGTTGCGCCCAACGGAAATGTGGTGTTATCGACAAACAAAAGTTATGAAGGTAAATCAATTGATAATAAGATAGATGCGTCACTGTTAGTTGTACGATCGGAAGTGGTGGTAGTGGAGATGGACAGTGTGCTTTATGTGGCTGCGCCCATTTTTGGCGTAGACAAGCAAATAGCAACATTACTAATTGGTTACAAGCCTACAAAGCTTGATTTTGAAGTCAAATAAATAAATCACGAAAATTATTAAAAAAAATTGTACAAAATGAACACAACAAAAATTAAATCCGTAATGATTGCTTTGGATTACAATCCAACCTCACAAAAAGTAGCCGAAGCAGGGTATACGCTGGCGCAATCGACAAATGCCCAAGTTACGCTATTGCACGTATTGGTCAATTCGACCATGTATTCCACCGCTTATCCCACCATGGGTGCATGGCAGATAGACCCCTTGGAAGTATTAGAGAATATGAAAATTCAGAATGAAGCAGCCATTAATTTTTTAAAAAAAGCTAAAAATCATTTAGGCGATGCGTCTATTCGAAACATTCAGAAAGAAGGTGATTTTGCGGATGTAATTTTAGAAACTGCCAACGAGATACAGGCCGATTGCATTGTAATGGGCTCGCACAGCCAAAAATGGTTAGAAAATATAATAATTGGAAGTGTAACCGAAGAGGTACTGCGAAAAACTACAATTCCATTATTTATTGTTCCTACCAAAAAGCAAGATTAAAAAAAAATTACGAGCAATACTACATTCGATCCATATACCAACTTAATTGTTTCTGGAGTTTTTTTGTATCGCAAATATTCGTAATTATCTTTTGAAGCCGCAGAAATGCGGTTTCGCTTTTTACCACATAATCGAAAGCTGCGTGATGCATACAATTCACAGCAACATCAATTTTATCCTGCTGCGAAAGAATAACAACCTGAATTTTAGCATCATACTCTTTAATTTTATCTAAAGTTTCAATACCATTCATCACATCGCGTTCCACCCCATCGAGCAGGTAGTCTAATATAATAATATCGGGCTTATGCGAAAGATTAGCCACACATAATTCGCCAGTTGCGAACGTTTCGATATCAAAATCGCCACTTTCTTTAAATTGAATTTCGAGCATTTTCAGAAAAACTGCATCGTCATCCACCAAAAAAATCAATATTTTATTTTGCATTACCCTATATTTTAATTGCCAAATTTAGTAATTTTTATTTTCTATGTTCTTTGTTCTTTGATCTTTGATCTTTGATCTTTATTCTTTATTTCTACTATCTCACATTCTCCATTATCAGATATTCTTCTCTTAGCTCTCGCAAGCTTGCAAGCATACGCTTTCGATTTGTAAGACCATTTCTAGTACACCATCCGATTTTTGTTGATTTCCGGCAAACTCCTGTACCTTTTTGGCTATGTTTTCGAAATCCGAATTGATTCCCATAATAGCAAACGAAGGTATCATTTTGTGAACCGTAGCATAAAGCATCCCCCAATCCTTATCTTTCATACCCTGTTTCATGGCATTAATAAGCGGTGGTGTTTGTTCTAAATAGAGTGCTATCATTTCCATGATTAATACAGGGTTCGATTTTGTACGCTTGTTTAAATACTCCAAGTTCGTACATTTCACCTTTATTTCGTGAGATTCATTCAGTTCAGCTATGCTTTTATCAGCGGCATTTTGTTTAACCAAATTTAGAATTTTACTGTATAAAACACGCTCATCAACAGGCTTAGCAATGTAATCGTTCATTCCCACTGCTTTGCATTTTGCCAAATCAACGGTTGTTACATCAGCAGTAAGTGCAATAATCGGAATATCCAATTTGAGGATATTACGAATATATTCCGTCGCTTCAAAACCATTCATTTCGGGCATTTGTAAATCCATCAGCACCACATCGTATGTGCCAGCTTGTAATTTCTCGATGGTTACTTTTCCATTTTTGGCAATGTCGCGTTCGAAGCCAAAATCGTCTAAAATAGTTTTCATCAGCAACTGATTGAGCGGAATATCTTCGGCAACTAATACTTTAATTTTTTTAAATTCCACATCCAATATAGTTGTTTCAGTGTCTTCCTCAACGCAAATATCTGTTTTTGGAAAACTCAAAACGAAACTAAATTTAGAGCCGATATTGAGTTTACTTTCGGCCAATACTTTTCCGCCTTGCGGCTCTACAAGTTGTTTTACAATAGCCAAACCGAGTCCTGTACCTCCATAAATACGCGAAGTACCACTGGTAGCTTGTTGAAAATTCTCGAAAATCTTATCTAATTTTGCAGCATCAATTCCGATTCCCGTATCGGTTACAGCAAAATAGATTTCTGCGCTCTCGTTGCTCTCGCTCACTAAAGTAACAGTTACAGTAATGCTACCAATATTTGTAAATTTCAATGCATTACTCACCAAATTCAGAATTATTTGATGCAAACGTACTGGGTCGCCAAGTAATACTGTTGGAATATTTTTATCATATTCAATCTCTAATTTCAAATTCTTTTCAAGAATCTTTGTTTCGAACAAATGCAACATGGCAAAAATGGAAAGTTCCATACGGAACGGAATTTGCTCAAAAGACATTTTTCCGGCATCCACTTTTGCCAAATCCAAAATATCGTTAATCAGCACAATCAAGGCATCGCCACTGAGCTTGATTGCCGAAAGGTATTCCATTTGTTTTACCGACAAATCCGATTTGAGCAACACCTTTGTAAAGCCAATAATGGCATTCATTGGGGTTCGAATTTCGTGACTCATATTGGACAAAAACTGCTGCTTGGCTTTTACAGCATCTTCGGCTTTTCGGGTAGCAATCATTGCATTCCGGCGAGCTTCCTGCGCTACTGCATTTGCCTCTTCGGCAAGATTTTTGGCATCGTTGAGTTCAGTAGCAATACGCTTTTGCTCGGTTACATCACGCGCAACTATCACCACACCAAGCACCTTACCATCATCGTCTTTATATACTGAGCCATTAAATAACACATCGGTAAGTTTACCATTTTTATGTTTTAAAGTAAGTGGAGAATCAGCCACCGATCCTTTTGCAAAGACCTCCTGATACACTTCACGCGCCTTTTGGGGTACGGTAAAATAATCGAAAAAATCACTATTTGTTATATCCTCACGCGACAAACCAATGATATTGGCTGTGGCTTGATTCATGTCAGTTATTTTACCTTTGGGATTTATGGTTATCAAAGGGTCACGACTTGCTTCAATTAGGCTCAGCGAATATTGCGATGCTAATTTTAAAGAGTAACTTAATTCTTCAAGCGCCTTTTTCTCTGTTTCTCGCTTTTCTTTCTCTTCTTTTTGATATACTAATTCTTTGTCAGCAATAATCAATTCGGCTGCACGCTTCTCTTTTTCATTGTTTTGAAAAACAAGTTCTTTGTTGGCAAGAATTAATTCTTGAGCTCTTTTTTCTTTTTCATCATTCTGAAATGCAAGTTCTTTGTTGGCAATAATCAGCTCTTGAGCTCGCTTCTCTTTTTCATCATTCTGAAATGCAAGTTCTTTGTTGGCAATAATTAATTCGGCTGCACGCTTCTCTTTTTCATTATTTTGAAAAATAAGTTCTTTGTTGGCAAGAATTAATTCTTCAGCCCTCATACCTTTTTCATTGTTCTGAAATTCAAGTTGTTGGTTTACTTTTCTGAGTTCAATAGCCCATTTTTGATCCGCAACATCTCTTGCCACTATCACAACTCCAAGCACATTACCCTCTTCATCTTTAAAAACAGATCCATTGAAAAGCACATCAGTGAGTTTACCATTTTTATGACATAACGTTAAAGGCGAATCGGCAACCGAACCTTTCGCAAAAACCTCCTTATACACTTCGCGCGCTTTATGCGGCTCGGTAAAGTAATCGAAAAAGTCACTATCAGTAATTTGCTCACGAGTTAACCCCGTAATATCTGCCGTTGCCTGATTCATGTCCATAATTTTACCCTCGGCACTTATCGTTACCAAGGGATCGAGGCTGGCTTCAATCAGACTTCGAGC
>JAIFKX010000292.1 GCA_020049335.1 Paludibacter sp.
CGATAACCAAAATGAAAAACCCATAAATCGGAACTCAAATCTGATTTATGGGTTTTTTATGCGCTAAATGTGTAGATGGCGGAAGGGATACGTTGTATCTTTACCTTGTTCGCCTTGTTTACGAGCTTTCTTTATCAAATTGGTTTTAACGGTTTCAAAAACAGGATAACGAATTCCTTCGGCATACCATGCATAAGTGTCCAGTTGCATTTCTATGCTGTCGCGTCCGGTTTGGGTGTAGTAGCGCAGTGTATGTACACGCAATGCACGTTTCACGTTTTCAAAGTCTGGCAATAGCAGTTCACCTTCGGCATCTGCTTCTACTCGGGTGTAACCCTTTACTTTCAGGTCGAGGCGGTGGCTGTATTGTCCTGTGCCTTCGAAGTTGCTACGCAGCGTGTCGCCATATCCAAACGGAAAGTGGAGCTTTAGTTCGGGTTTCAGGTATTCCATAAGCGTTGTGGAATTCTCGAAACCAACAGCCCAAAGTGAGTCCCGCTTTTGAGAGTAATAATATCGGGTGTTGTGTTCCATTCCACAGAGCGTATCCATGCGAGTACTGTCTGGGATAAAGTAATCGAGTTTGTATTCTTCGTTAATAGGTTGCAGGGTGCGGAAGTCCCAAGTAAGTTCTTTTCCTGAGCTTCCGGGGTCTTTAAATTCTACCTGCTGCTTTACAATGCGGTCGGCAGGGCGGTACGCATTGCGGTCAAAAGTTAGTTTTTGTGCTGAAAGCACAAAAACTAACAACATTGAAAAAAATGTCAGTTTTTTTCTCATAAATTTTTTTTTATTGGTTATTATGTCGATATTTCTGTCTTTTCTTTTTTTTTCTTTGGCTTGGTGCTAACGTTTCCCTATGAGAAACACATTTTCCTGTATGAGAAATGGAGTTTCCCATATATCCGCCTTAGAAGTAGTTTTTGATATGTTTTAATTGAAGATTATCAATAACTTAGCAAAAGAGGCCGATTTTGTACTGTTTCTCTTATAGGAATTTATTTCTTATTCACGAAGGTTGTTTTTCATTCGTAATGGTTCGCAAATGTACATTATTTTTGTAAAATAAACGATATAATCTACTAAATATTTAAATTATCTAATGGGCTTTTTATTTGATCAAATCCTTTGGTAGTAATGTGTGTATACCCCGATAGCTATCTGGGCTGTGACTTTGCTGTTCGCATGACTAAGTAAACTTTTTATGTAACGTAAATCGGTATCTGTTTTGAGCAAATGTTGTTCCGCCAAAGCGGGATAAACTCCACTGTGGCGAAGTGTATGCACCGTAATTCGTTTTTTGGGTGTAACCGATGGATTTTATGAGTATTAAGATTAAAATCCGAAATAAATCCGTATTTTAATCAAAATATCAGTCCCAGTCAGCTGAATCCGTTGAATCAGCGCTTTAATGTCAAATCTTTTTAAAACAAAGTTATAAAATCGACAGATAGGTTTGAATTTTGTACCTTTGCCGCAAATAATTACTGAATGGGGAGGATATTAGCAATAGATTATGGACGAAAACGCGTTGGCTTGGCAGTAACCGACCCCATGCAAATGATTGCCAATAGCTTGGATACAGTAGCTACGCACGATATATTGACTTATATTTCGGCTTATGTGGCGCGCGAGCAAGTGGATAAATTTGTGGTAGGACTTCCCAAACAAATGAATGGCACCAACTCCGAATCGATGGAATATATCCAACCTTTTGTTAAAAAAATGCGCGAATTATTTCCCGAAATTGAACTCATTTATGTAGATGAACGTTTTACCTCCGTTTTGGCACATAAAACCATGCTCGATGGTGGTTTGAAGAAAAAAGACCGCCAAAATAAGGGTTTAGTGGACCGCATTTCGGCTACCATTATTTTGCAAACCTATATGGAAAGCAGTAGATAATTAGGAATTAAGAATTAGGAATTAAGAATTAAGAATTAGAAATTAAGAATGATATTAACTATTTACACTTTTGGCAATGCAGTGTTACGAAAAGTAGCCGAGCCAATTACAAAAGATTATCCAAAAATTAAAGAGCTGATAAGTAATATGTTGGAGACCATGCATCACGCTGATGGTGTTGGTTTAGCAGCTCCACAAGTGGGGCTTGCTATCCGTTTATTGGTAATTGATTTAGAGGCTTTTCGCGAAGATAAACCAGAGCTTGCCGACTTTAAAATGGCGATGATAAATCCTGAAATGCTCGAAATGAGCGAAGAGGGTGCTAGTGGTGAAGAGGGTTGTTTGAGCATCCCTGGCGTTCACGAAACGGTTGAACGTTCTAAGGTGATTAAGATTAAATACTTAGATAGTGATTTTGTGGAGCATATCGATGTTTTTGAAGGTTTTAAAGCACGTGTTATTCAGCACGAATACGACCATTTGGAGGGTCATCTTTTTACCGACAAAGTATCGCCACTGCGTCGCCAAATGTTAAAATCGAAATTGAATAATATTGTAAAAGGCAAAGCAAGTACTTCATACAAAGTGAAGTCTGCTTCGTAATAATAGTTAATTTATTTGCAATATGAGAATTGTTTTTATGGGTACGCCCGATTTTGCGGTAGAAAGTTTGAAAGTATTGGTAGAAAACAACTACCAAGTAGTGGGCGTAATTACTATGCCCGACAAACCTGCTGGTCGGGGACACAAAATTCAATTTTCGCCCGTAAAGCAATATGCTTTGGATAAGGGCTTGAAAATTTTACAGCCCGAAAAACTGAAAGATGATAATTTTTTAGAAGATTTGCGTCAACTTCAAGCAGATTTGCAAGTAGTTGTAGCGTTTCGAATGTTGCCCGAAGTTGTTTGGAATATGCCACGCTACGGAACTTTCAATTTACATGCTTCGCTTTTGCCTCAATACCGTGGAGCTGCACCCATCAATTACGCCATTATTAATGGCGAAAAGGAAACTGGAGCAACTACTTTTTTTCTGACACACGAAATTGATACGGGGGAAATTATTTTACAAGAAAAAATAGCCATTTCCGAAACAGATACTGCTGGAACCGTTCACGACAAATTAATGGTGATGGGTGCAGGTATGGTACGTAGAACTATTGATTTATTAATCGACGGCAAAACAGATGCTATTGACCAACAACAGTTTATCTATTCGGACACGGTTTTGAAATCGGCACCGAAGATTTTTAAAGAAACCTGTGAAGTGAATGCGACCGAATCAGTCGAAAATATCTATAATTTTGTGCGAGGTTTAAGTCCTTATCCTACTGCCCGTATCGATGTAGAATTGCCAAATGTAACTGAAAATATCCAACTAAAGGTTTTCGAAACTCACAAGGAAATTACCTCCCACAATCTGCCTTTAGGAACAACCGTAACCGACAGCAAGACCTACCTTAAAGTTGCTGTCAGTAATGGTTTTATTCACTTAGAATCTATTCAGGCTCCCGGGAAAAAACGCATGACTACAAGTGAGTTTTTGCGCGGCTTAAGATGATTTGGGGATAATTTCTTTCCTGCTATCTTTGTTGGCTATTTTACCTATAAAACTTAAATATATGTACCGCAATCGTTTAAACACAAGTTATTTAATTACAATGCTTATTTTAAGCACAATAAGTCTGTTTTTTTCTTGTAAAAATCCAACGACGAACAATGCAATAGCAACAAAAGATAGTTTGTTTTTAAGTTCCGATACCTTCGATATAGCAACTGAAAATAGCCACATTACAACTTATCGAAGTTTTTTGCAACAACTCGACAGCTCGACAGCTGAATCGGTTTCATTGGCACTTGTTGAATTTAAACGAACATTCGAAGCAAAGCCGAATGTTCTTTCCGACTCCGCTTATCCAATATTTCAGGAGTTTATTGATTCGGTTGAGCTGCATTTGAATGAAAAATTGCTCGATGATACCACTGATTATTCGGCATTTAACACAAATATGAAATTACCGATAAAGTTGGAATTGGCTCAAATGGAATTGAAAAAAAATGGGTTTAAATTTTCAACTTCCGAAGGTACAGTTTATATTGAACAAGACAGAAGCTTTGTTACCAAAACAATATTGTCACTCTTTTCGGAGCCCATGCAAGCTTATTTATTGCAAATTGAAAAAGAAAACCGCGAAGGATTTATGGAAGATGCCGGTATCATTATTTCAGCTCAAAAGCATGTAGACCGTATAATTTGGTACGAAATGTTTATTGCAACAAATCCGAATTTTTTATTGATAAAAAACTGCAAAACCTACAAAAAAGCCTATTTAACGTATCTTTTTACAGGTATCGACAATACCTATTTGTACGAAAATAAAGATCAAATGCTGTTAAATCCGTATTTTTCAAAGGCTTATTCGTATCTGCTTAAGGGATATCCCGATAGCGAAGCAGCCACATTAATTTTGCCTTACAAACAAGCTATTGAACAAAAACAAAAATCGGTTGTTAGTGAATTGCTAAAGAAATATGTGATAAAGGGAATAATTTATAGTCAAGGAATTTGATTTTTGAAATTGGTTCATTTGTTAATTGGTTCATCTGTTAATTGGTTCATTTGTTAATTGGTTCATCTGTTAATTGGTTCATCTGGAAATTGGTTCATCTGGAAATTGGTTCATCTGGAAATTGGTTCATCTATTATTGGTTCATCTATAATCATCACATCATCACTCCCGATAGCTATCGGGGCATATCATCACATTAACAAATGAATTCAACAAAAAATATTTTCAAAATAACTTATCCCATTTTCCTGACATTAGTAGCGCAAAATGTCGTTAATGTAACTAACACCGCATTTTTGGGTAGAGTGGGAGAGGTGGAGCTAGGTGCTTCGGCCATTGGAGGTGTGTTTTATTTTGCTATTTACATGATTGGTTTTGGCTTTAGTCAGGGCGCTCAAATACTTATCGGTCGCCGAAATGGGGAGCAGAATTACAAACAAATAGGAGCTATTTTTAATAACGCATTGCTTTTTAATATAGTGCTAAGTATTGTCATTTTCGGCATTTCGGTTAAAGGTGTTCCACTACTTATGAAATATGTTGTTAGTTCGGAGCCCGTTTACGAATCGACAATTGCATACCTCGATTGGCGCATTTATGGTTACTTTTTTGCCTTTGTAAATGCCATATTCAGAGCGTTTTATGTTGGTGTAACTCAAACACGCATTCTGACTACTTCGGCTATTTTAATGGCAGTTACCAATATTGTATTAGATTATGTTTTAATTTTTGGTAATTTTGGTTTTGCTCCTTTGGGGATTGAAGGTGCCGGAATATCATCGGTTATTGCTGAAATTGTAACACTTATTTATGTGGTTTTATATACAGTTTTTAAAGTTGATTTAAAACGCTATGCCTTATTTCAGATCCGAAAGGTTGAAATAAAAACTGTTTTACATATATTGGAATTGTCCATTTTTATTATGTTCCAATACTTTATTTCCATTTCTACCTGGTTTATGTTTTTTATTTTTATCGAGCATATTGGTGAGCGACCGTTGGCTGTTTCCAATATTGGTCGTAGTTTATATATTTTGCTTATGATTCCGGCTTCAGCATTAGCTACGACGGTGAATACTTTAGTTAGCAATTTGATAGGAGCAGGGCGCAAAGAGGATGTAATACCGCTAATAAATAAAGTGGCGTTTATATCCATTATTTTAGTGTTGCCACTTATGATTTTTACCCTTGTCTTTCCGGAATTAATGGCTCGAATTTATACCGATGATCAAACGCTCATACAAGCAAGTGTTTCGGTTATTCAAATAGTATCTATTGCAAATTTGTTTTTTGCTGGTTTTTTTATTGTTTTCAATGGCGTTTCGGGCACTGGAAATACCCGTACAGCATTTCTGATTGAGGTTATTACCTTGTTTTTCTATATCGGTTATGTTTATTACACATGCATTATTAATCCAAGTTCAGTGGCCGTTGTTTGGATGTCGGAGTTTGTGTATTGGACACTCATTGGGGGGCTTGGATATTGGTATTTGCTAAAAGGAAATTGGAGGAAGAAGGAAATTTGAAAAGATTTTTTTTGACTTTCTAATTACCGTTACTTATAATTCTACTTCTAAAACAAAATCACAGCTAAATTTCATTAATTGAAGTTCAGTCGTGTTACAAACAATGTGAAATTGGACAGGGACAGAGCGTTGGCTCTTGCTCAGCACACACAAAAAAAAACGCTCCGAAAAAGTTGTTCGGAGCGTTAATTTTAAAATTTAATGTGGAATTTACTTTTCGGCAAGTAACACTTCTTCGTTACCAGCCACTGTAAGGTTAAGTACCACTAAATACTTTTTGTATTGTTCGGGGCTCAACAAATGTTTCATGTTGGCTAAGTTAAAGTAAAGCGCTTTTTCGGCAGCCATTTCGTCGCCTTTGTTTACTGCATCTTTTACTTTTCCTTCGGTGAGCTCAAAAACATACTTCAATTGACCTTGTTGTTCTACGTCGGCATCTAAGTAACGCACTAACGAACGTAAAGTTGACTCGTTGTTTAACTTGCTGAATACTCTATAGTCATTTAATTCCATTGCGAATGAGTTTCCGTAAACAGCTAATACTAATACTACTGATAAAATAATCTTTTTCATACTTTTTCTTTTTAAAAATTTATACCTATTTTGATTTTAAAGAGGTTTCTTTTCTGAAACAATCTTGTCACAACATTTTTGTTTTGTTTGACAATGCAAAATTACATGCTTTACAACATGTTTTTTGCATCATTTCAGAGCTAATTTCAAATAGAAGCCTTAATTTAACATAACATTTTTGTAATAATTACAGTTAAAAAACAGATATACTACAAGTTAGGGCTGAATATGTATATATTACAAAGCTGTTACAATTAACATTTAAGCGAAGAATTATTGCCGTAATATATGTTGTAAAACATATTATGTGCAAATATCAACATCGTTTTGAATAATAAATCTGGTTTTTGTATGGTATATTTATTCCATTTTTATAAAATAATTCAAAAAAGAGTAATTATCAAACAAGTAATTTTGTACATTTGCATCCCAATTATAAAAAAATATGTATGCGTAAATTTACATTACTACAATTTCTTTTTCTTTTTTCGATTTCAATATTAGCTCAAATACCCTCAGGGTATTACAATGCAGCTGTAGGAAAAGCTGATGCGGCATTGAAAACGGC
>JAIFKX010000018.1 GCA_020049335.1 Paludibacter sp.
CGCGAGCACCTTTCCAAAGCGATATTACTAAAACACTGCAAAACTTCCATTTATTCCCATCGTTAACACTCAAAGGGGCTTTGGAATTTACTTACCCTACTCACCAAAACGATTTTGCAAAACACAGTATCGAACGCAATGCAGCTATTGTGTTGAACTTAATTAACGAGAACAAACTTAAAATTGAACCTATTTATTCGCACAAGGTACTACCAGCTAATGCACAAAGTGCCTACGACGGATTAAAAAACAATCCGAATGAGTATATAGGAGTAGTGTTTGATTGGACAAAATTTTAAAATATGAGCGAAAAAATATATAATATTGGCATCATTGGTGCCGGTATGATTGCTGAAAAGCATATCGTTAGTTTTTTGAAAACGAATCGCGCTAAAATTGCGTGGGTTGCCGATATTAAAGAGGATGCTTTGGTAAATGTGAAGGAAAAATATCCAATTGATAATATTACTACTGACTACCACAATCTGCTGAATGATAGCAATGTAGATGCGGTAATAATTTGTACACCACCTACAATTCATAAAAAAGTTTTCATTGATGTAGTTGCAGCAGGTAAAAATATATTGGTTGAAAAACCACTGGCAATGAACCTCGCCGACATTGATGACATGATAGAGGCCGAACGTTCAAATCCGAACCTGATTATTAGCGATTGTTCGGCTCGTCACTCACGACTTCAACCTAAATACCGTAAAGTAAAGGAAATTATTGACAGCGGTGCTTTGGGCGAAATTTACTTTATTCACCACAATTGTATCTGGCGTAATAGTCGTGCTGGCATTGAGTATCATCCTACTGCCAAATGGTTTCTGAACAAAGCTTTATCGGGTGGAGGGCCATTATTCGACTGGGGTGTTTACGACCTTTCGTTTCACTTAGGCATTTTGGGCGACAAACCCGAATTGGCAAAAATTAAAAATGTAATGCTGAAAAACGGATTGGATGATGTAGATTCAGGTGCGGATATTTTTGATGTGGAAGAGCATTTTTCGGCTAATATGAAATTTTCAGGTGGACTGAATTACTACTGGGAGCGCGCCAACAATGCCAATATGGAAGCAAACAGCGAAACACGTATTTATGGAACGCGTGGTGGTTTAAAATTTGGCTCACACTCGTGGGATACGCCCGAAATTGAGTTTTTCGATGTGGAAAATGAAGCCAAAGGCAAAGCACGCAAACAAACCATTGAAGTGGATATGAGCGAACATGGTGGTGACGATTACGAATTGGCTGCACATTTTATTCGCGTTTTGGATGGTACCGAACAAGTGCTTATGCCGCTTTCGTTAGCACGCAAACACCTGGAAATAATTTTGGAGTGTTATAAAAATGCCGATACTATTTGATTTTAAACTTTCCAACTCTTCAAACCTTTTAAACTTCTAACTTTTTTATGCAATACGGCTATTTCGACGACGAAAAAAAAGAATACGTAATCACACGACCCGACACTCCAAAATCGTGGAGCAACTACTTGGGTTCTACCGAATACGGAGCTATTATCACCAACAATGCTGGTGGCTATAGCTTTTATAAATCGGGTGGACAAGGGCGGTTTATACGTATGCGCTTCAATTCAGTGCCACTTGACCAACCAGGAAGATACATATATCTTCGCGACAAAGAAACGGCTGATTATTGGTCGGGTTCGTGGCAACCTGTCGGTAAACCGCTAGATACATACAAAAACACCTGTCGCCATGGTTCTGCATATACCATTATCGAATCTGAATATGCAGGTATTAAAACCGAAACGCGTTATTTTGTCCCGCTGGGTCAGAGTTTTGAAGTGTGGCATGTGAAAGTAACCAATGACAGTGAAAAGGTACGTGAGTTGAGTCTGTTTACTTTTGTGGAATATGCCAATAACTGGAATGCAATGGACGATTTGCTGAATCTTCAATACACGCAATACATTGGTAAAATGGATGTGGTGGATGGCATTCTCAGTCATGGCACTAATGTGCACATTCCCATGATGCCCGATAATTTCAACGAAAAAGACCAGGGACGGTATTCGTTTCTGGCTTTTGTGGGTGGCGAAATTGTTGGCTACGAAACCGATTTAGAACGTTTTTTAGGGAATTATCGCACTTATGCCAATCCTGAAACCATTGAAAAGGGCGTTTGTTCCAATTTCAAAGCAGCTGCCGATAACCTTTGTGGCGTTTTGCAAATTGACACCAAACTAGAAGTCGGCGAAAGCAAAGATTATTTTGTATTAATGGGAGTCGGGCAAGCCCAAGTAGAAGGAAAAGCCACGGTGGCAAAATTTGGAAATATCGAAACGATAAATGCTGAATTTGACAAGTTGAAGAATCATTGGCACAATCGGATAGATGGATTGACGGTAAAAACACCCGATGCTGAATTTGATAGTATGGTGAATATGTGGAGCCCGTACAATTGCCTGATAACCTATGCTTGGAGCCGTGCTGCCAGCCTGGTATATTCGGCCAGCGAGCGCGATGGGCTTGGTTACCGCGACAGTGTGCAAGATTTATTGGGAGTAATGCATGCCATTCCCGTCGAAGCCGGCGAAAGATTAGAGCTAATGATTACAGGACAAGTTTCCACCGGAGGTGCTATGCCTGTGGTGAACAAAGTAGCGCACAATCCGGGCAATGAGCCCGCTCCAACTGAAAATCAATACCGCTCCGACGATTGTATGTGGTTGTTCAATACCGTACCGGCTTATGTAAACGAAACTGGGAATATCGATTTTTATAACAAAATATTGCCGTTTTCTGACAAAGGCGAAGCTACTGTGTTAGGTCATTTGCAGGCTGCTATTCAATTTAATCTCGACCGCTCAGGAAATCACGGTTTGCCATGTGGACTACATGCCGACTGGAACGATTGTTTGAAATTTGGACATGATGGCGAAACTACGTTTGTAGCTATGCAGCTGCGCTTTGCGCTAAAAATGTATATTGAAATATGTCAGTTATTGCAAAACAAGCAGCAAGAAGCGTGGGCTCAACCATTATTAGAGAAATTGGATGAAAACATCCAAAAATACGCTTGGGATGGCGAATGGTTTCTGCGTGGTTATCGTGCCGATGGTTTTAAGTTTGGTTCAAAGGAATCTGAAGAAGGTCAGATTTTCATGAATCCTCAGGTGTGGTCTATTATGAGTGATGCAGCCACTAACGAACAAAAATCGTTGGTTATGAAAAGTATGCGCGACCGATTAGCAACCGACTATGGCGTGATGCTTTGCGACCCACCTTATACCGAAACGGATTATAACATTGTACGTGCAGCACTCTTCAACACAGGAATGAAGGAAAATGGGGGTATTTTTATGCACACACAAGGTTGGGCGGTAATTGCCGAAGCAATGTGTGGAAATGGGAATAGTGCGTATGAATATTTCCGTAAATACATGCCTTCGGCTTACAATACCAAAGCCGAAATTCGCCAGATAGAACCTTATGTATATTGTCAATCGACACACAGTAAATCGAGTCCGCGCTACGGGAATTCACGTGTACCCTGGTTAAGTGGTTCAGCTACATGGTCATTTGTGGCAGCTAGTCAATATATTTTAGGCCTACAGCCAGTAGTGGATGGATTGAAAATTGATCCTTGCATTCCATCAACTTGGGATGGATTTGAAGTGACTCGATTTTTTAGGGGTAAAAAGCTTACTATAAAAGTGAATAATCCAACAGGAGTTGAAAAAGGTGTGAAACAAATAATTATGAATGAATTTATTCTGAAAAATAATATTATTAAATTCAACTATATGCTTGACAATAATTATGTTACTGTAATTATGGGATAGTACTAACAAAAATGTTTTAAAATGAAAATTTACATCTTAAGTCTGATTTTAATATTTGTAGTTGGCATTAGCAATGCGCAAACATTTCAAGCAGAGAGTTTTAATGCCAAAGCAGATGGAATAACTGACAATACCAAAAGTATTCAGTCGGCAATTGATTCTTGTCATAGTATTGGTGGAGGTACTGTAGAATTAAAGCAAGGAGTCTATTTATCAGGTACTTTGCATCTGAAAAGTAATGTAACCTTATATATAAACGAAAAGTCGGTTTTAAAAGCGATTACCAAGGCAGAAGCGTTTGAGTATATACAATCGAGCATACAAAGCCGCATGGATGTGGTTCCATGGAGAGCTTTTTTGCATGCCGACACGCAAGAGAACATTAAAATTCATGGAGGTGGAACTATCGATGGTTCTGGCTATGCTCCATGTTTTGCCGGAGAAGGTGACAGTCCGAACAGACCTTATGGATTACATTTTATTAACTGTAAAAATATTGTTGTAGAAAATTTAAATTTAAGGTCATCAGCTTTTTGGATGCAACGCTATTTTGCTTGTTCTAATGTTCGACTTAACAAATTAAATATCTACAATCACTCAAATATGAATAATGATGGTATAGATATAGACTCAAGTCAGGATGTCATTATTTCGGATTGTTTTGTTGACACAAGCGATGATGCTATTTGTATTAAATCAGAAGCCGATATTGTTGCTCGTAACATTGTTGTTAGCAATTGTGTCATTGCAACACATGCATCAGCTATAAAGGTCGGAACTGGTTCAATTGGTGGATTTGAAAATATTTCTTTCAACAATATTGTAATAAAACGTTCTGCATCAAAAAAAATGCTCCATCCATTAGGTCAATGGGAAGGTTTAACTGGAATTGATTTAATAAATACTGATGGCGGATTTTTAAGAAATGTAATTGTGTCGAATATTACTATGGAAGATGTGTTAAATCCAATACATATTCGATTGGGAAACAGATTGTCGCGAAATATTCGCAATCAAGGCACAGGACCTGAAAATAGCAATAAAAACACAATTGATTCACTCAAAAACTCAAAAGTTATTATACCTGTTTTGGAAGATGTTTTGTTGTACAACATAATTGCTACAAACGTAGGTCCATACCCCGTTATTATTGCGGGCTATCCGGGTAATCCAGTCAGAAGAGTACACTTAAAAGATATTACAATCAAGGCAGGTGTTGCAATTACGCATAAAACGCAAATAAAACCTGTTAGTTGGCATGCTGCCGGATATCCGGGTTATGGCATGTACAATTCAGTAATGCCGGCATACGGACTAATAAGTAATTTTACGGAAGACTTGATTGTCGAGAATTTCAAGGCAATACCAGCGACAAACGAAATGCGAAAGAAGATTCTTCATTTAAATATAAAGCAGTAAAAAATCTCATTACAGTGATAATGTAATGATGATTTCAACCCACTTTTGATTGTTTTGATTGGAAACACAAAGATAAAATTATTCTATGAATGGCAAAATTTGACCTTTAGGTTACTATATATTTGACTAAAAAATAATAGCTTTCATTTAGTTGAGCCATAAAATATTTGTACCTTTGCAAATCAAGAAGAAAAAGTCAATAGACTAAGGTCTAAAGTCTAAGGTCATTTGACTTTAGACATTTAACTTTCAATATTGCTCTTTTCTCTATAAATCTACCATTATGGCCAAAAAAATTCCTTACGGCATCAGCGATTATGCTGAAATAGCAAAAAGCAACTTTTACTACGTTGATAAAACGTATTTTATTGAAACGGTTGAACAGGCATCGCGCTTTTTGTTCCTTATTCGCCCCCGTCGATTTGGTAAGTCGCTGTGGTTGAATACCATGATGGCTTATTATGATGTGAATGAGGCGACAAATTTCGAAGCTAATTTTGGTGAAACTTATATCGGAAAGCATCCAACCGAAGAGCGAAACAACTATCTGATTCTCAATTTTAATTTTTCGGGCGTTAATCCCGAATTGTTAAAACTTGAATCGTCCTTCGAGGAGCATTGTTTACAATCCTTCGAATCTTTTTACCGAAAATATAAGTCAATTTTAGGAGAAGATTTTTTGGCCGGATTTGAATTGCGCAAAACTGCAGAGGCACGCCTTGAATACATTGCACGCTATTGTCAGGAACTTGGTCTTTCCATTTATTTGTTTATCGACGAATATGATAATTTCACCAACACCATACTCAGTCAACATGGCGAGCGTACTTACGCCGATATAACGCACGGAAATGGTTTTTTTCGCTTGTTTTTTAATAAAATAAAATTAGCCACTACCGATATAAATGCTTCACTCAAAAAGATATTTATAACCGGCGTTTCGCCCGTAACTTTAGATGATGTAACGAGCGGATTTAATATTGCCAAAAACATTACCACCGATGCAAATTTTAACTCAATAATAGGTTTTACCGAAGCGGAAGTAATTACTATGCTTAACTATTACAAAGGTGAAGGATTAATCAACGAACCGATTGAGAATTTGCTGGATGTAATGCGCGAGTGGTACAACAATTACTGTTTTGCCGAAGACAGGGTAGACCAAAAAATGTACAATTCGGACATGACGCTTTACTTCTTGGATAATTATTTAACCAAAGGGAGCATTCCTAAGGTATTGATCGACAATAATATTAAGATTGATTATGGCAAACTACGTCATTTGATTATTTTAGATAAAAAAGTGAATGGCAATTTCTCCACCATCAAGCGCATTGCCGAGGAAGGTGAAATTCGCACTTCTATTGTAACTTCATTCCCAGCCGAAAAGTTGATTGCCAAAGAAAATTTTGTATCGCTGCTTTATTATTTTGGAATACTGACTATTGATAGAGTGGAACGTGATAGATTGGTTCTCCACGTTCCTAATCTGGCTATTCGTACCGTTTTGTTTTCGTATTTGGTGGAGGGTTTTAGCGAAGCCGAAATTTTCAATGTTGATTCCATGTCGTTAGCCGATATGGGCGAAAAAATGGCTTACGATGGCCATTGGAAGCCCTTCTTTACGTATTTTTCGGAGCAAATTTACAAACAAACCTCCGTGCGCGACTTTATGGATGGCGAAAAAACGGTGCAGATGTTTCATTTGGTATATTTAAACATGCTGAATTACTTTGTGGTACATTCCGAAGCCGAAATGGGCAAAGGATTTGTCGATTTGTGGCTGCAGCCCAACTTTATTGTGCGCCCTCACATGCTGCATAGTTACTTGATAGAGCTCAAATATGTGCCCCGCGC
>JAIFKX010000075.1 GCA_020049335.1 Paludibacter sp.
GGTAATGTTTCCAACGAATTGAATTCTTCGAGTTTATGTTCGAGTGTAACAATGCGTTGCAATTTGTGTAGGAACCAACGGTCAATTTTGGTCAAATCGTGAATTTTATCCACCGAATAACCACTGTGAAGTGCCTGTGCAACATAGAAAACACGTTTGTCGGTAGGTTTCGAAAGGGCAGTGTCCAAATCGTCGGCATACATGGCTTTGTTAGCCACAAATCCGTGCATTCCAAGTCCAATCATACGCAAACCTTTTTGGAATGCTTCTTCGAAATTTCGTCCGATGGACATGATTTCGCCTACCGATTTCATACTTGAACCCAACTGACGACTTACACCCTGGAATTTACCTAAATCCCAACGAGGAATTTTACAAACTATATAATCGAGTGCAGGCTCAAAAAATGCTGAAGTATCTTTGGTAACTGAGTTTTTCAATTCGGGCAATCCGTAGCCCAAGCCAAGTTTAGCAGCCACAAAAGCCAGTGGATAACCGGTTGCTTTCGAAGCCAGAGCCGAAGAACGACTCAAACGAGCGTTTACTTCGATAACACGGTAATCTTCCGATTCAGTATCGAAGGCATATTGCACGTTACATTCGCCCACAATGCCAATGTGGCGAATAATGCGGATAGCGAGCTCACGTAATTTATGATATTCGGTGTTGGTCAATGTCTGCGAAGGAGCAACTACGATACTTTCGCCGGTGTGAATACCGAGTGGGTCGAAGTTTTCCATGTTACAAACTGTGATACAGTTATCGTAACGGTCGCGAACTACTTCATATTCAATTTCTTTCCAACCTTTGAGCGATTTTTCAACTAAGACCTGATTTGAATAAGCAAAAGCTCTGTCAACCAATGTTTTCAGTTCTTCGTCGTTATCGCAGAAGCCTGAGCCCAACCCACCTAATGCATAAGCAGCACGCACAATAACCGGATAACCCAGTTCGTTGGCAGCACGTATTGCATTTTCGAGGTCGTTAACTGCCTCACTTTTAATGTATTTTACATCAATTTCTGCTAATTTACTATTGAAAATTTCGCGGTCTTCGGTATCAATAATCGATTGTACAGGCGTTCCAAGAACACGTACATTGTATTTTTCAAAAATCTTGTCTCTGTAAAGTGCCACACCGCAGTTCAATGCAGTTTGTCCGCCAAACGAAAGGAAAACAGCATCAGGACGTTCTTTTTCAATCACACGCTCCACAAAATCAGGCGTAACGGGCAGGAAGTACACTTTATCGGCAATACCTTCTGACGTTTGAACGGTTGCAATGTTTGGATTGATAAGTATCGTTTGAATACCTTCTTCCTTCAAAGCTTTTAGTGCTTGAGAACCCGAATAATCGAACTCGCCAGCTTCACCAATTTTCAAAGCACCCGAACCAAGTACCAATACTTTTTTGACATCGCCTTTTTCAACTCCTTTGTACTCTTGTTTTGTTACCAAACGGGCATCCATTTCTTCCTGAATCATTTCAGTTACAGGTTTGGTAAATTCGTCCAGTGTTTTTAGGAAAACATCAAACAAAAATTCAGTATCTGTTGGCCCAGAAGCAGCTTCTGGGTGGAACTGAGCTGAAAACCAAGGCATTGTTTTGTGACGAATACCTTCGTTGGTTCCATCATTCATATTTACAAACAACGATTCCCAATCGGCACTCAATGTTGAATTGTCAACAGCAAAACCATGATTTTGTGAAGTGATAAAAGCACGTTGCGTACCAACCAATTGTACAGGCTGGTTATGGCTACGGTGACCGTATTTCAGTTTGTACGTTTTAGCACCTCCGGCAACCGAAAGTAGCTGATTACCCATACAAATACCGAAAATTGGTTTTCCGGTTTTCATGGTTTCCTGAATATGGCGCACAGTATCTTGTGCATATTCAGGGTCACCCGGGCCATTGGAGATAAACAGTCCGTCGAATTCTATGTGGTTATAGTCGTAATCCCAAGGCACACGAATAACTGTTGTGTCACGTTTTAGCAAGCAGCGGATAATGTTGTGTTTTACGCCGCAATCCACCAAAAGAACTCGCTTTTTACCAGTTCCATAAGTTATAACTTCTTTGCAGCTCACTTTTGCCACCTGATTTTCATCATCGGGGTTGATAAATTCAATATCGTCGCCATCCGGAAAAACCAGTTTTCCTTTCATAGTTCCTTTTTCGCGCACCAACTTAGTGAGTTCACGGGTGTCGATACCAAAAATTCCGGGCACTTCATTTTCTTTCAACCAATCGCTGAGGCTTTTGCCGGCATTCCAGTGACTGTATTCAAAAGAAAAATCGGAAATAATCAATGCAGATGCTTGAATTTTTTCCGATTCGTAAAAAGTAGAAAGTCCGTTTTGGATGATGTCGTTTGGAACACCGTAATTACCAACTAAAGGAAAAGTAACGGCTAATAACTGTCCGGCGTAAGATGGGTCAGTTAAACTTTCGGGATACCCGACCATGGCCGTATTAAAAACTACTTCTCCGGCAACCGCTTTTTCATAACCAAAGGATTTCCCTTCGAAAACGGTACCATCCTCCAAAACTAACTGAAAGGGCTTGTACTTTTGCATAAATATTTATTGTCCAAATTTTGGCAAAAGTACTCATTTTATCGTTTATGTGCAAGTTCAATTTCTACTTTTTTTCTGCTTTTCAGCTTTTTTAAAAAGAGAGCTATTAAATTGAATATTAACGGCATAAATATACAATTCTTATTGTGCTGTATACTCAAAACTCATTTTTAGTAATGTTTACTTACAATTCTTTGTATTGCAACATTGTAAGTAAGAATGCAATATTTTGTTAAATAAAAACCTTAGCACACAGCCATTTTCTTAATTTTGAAAGATAATCATTACTTTTGTTCATTGTTTTTGAAAAGCAGATAAAATTTAAACCATAAAAAACCGTTGTTATTCTAATTAATTTTTAGCTTAAAAAAAAAGATGACTTTTAAAATAATTAGAATTTCAATTGTAGCTTTTTCGGTATTTTTTGTTGGAAGTATTGTTGCCCAAAACAAATTTCGTGCAGAAATAGGAATTTTGGGTGGTGGTTCGTTTTATTTGGGGGATGCCAACAATCAACTGTTTACCAATAATCAACCATCGTTTGGTTTAATTTATCGGCAAAAGTTCGACACCAGATTAGCAATAACTGGCACTTGGAACAAAACAAATGTATTGGGAACGGGCGCTGGTGTTACATTCGACAATCCGATAAATGCTATTGACCTGTGTGGGGAGTTTAATTTCTCAGACTACGACGATAAAATTTACAAACCAAACAGCAAAAAAAACAGCTTGTTTATTTTTGCTGGAATAGGTGGAATGTTTTTTCCTTATACCAATTTTTCGGGCACCAAAACAAATTTTATGTTTAGTTACCCAATTGGAGTAGGATACAAATTTATGTTGGGCGAAAGGTTTCATTTGAACTTTATTTGGTCGCAGCGATTGTTGCTTACAGATAAAATGGAAGGTGCTTCTCAACTGAACAACGCAAACAAATTAAATGGTTCCAACATTTTTAATAATGACGTTTTATCCACATTTTCAATTGGTTTAACGTATAATATTTGGAAAAAACAATGTGATTGCTTACACAATAAATAACTAAGCTAAACAAAATTAGTAGGTACAACACGCTTCGAATATGTCCTCTTTTAAAGAAAAAATTGATAAAACTCGCTTGCCAAAACATATCGCCATCATCATGGATGGCAACGGTCGTTGGGCAAAGGAACGTGGATACGATCGGATTTTTGGGCATCAAAATGGCGTAGTTTCTGTACGCGAAGTTACCGAAGCAGCTGCCGAAATTGGTATTGGATACCTCACTTTATACGCTTTTTCAACTGAAAACTGGGGACGTCCGCAGGCCGAGGTCGATGCATTGATGGAACTATTGATTGATACCATCGAAAAGGAAACTCCCACACTTAACAAAAATAATGTACGACTTATGGCAATTGGCGATTTAAGTCGATTACCCGTAAATGCAGGCATTAAACTGAAACGTTGCATCGAAGAGACTAGTGTCAATACAGGTTTGGCATTGGTACTTGCTTTGAGTTACTCTTCGCGCTGGGAAATTAAAAACGCTATTATTGAAATTGGAAAAGAAGTTTGTATGGGCAACTTAAAGCCCGACGAAATTACCGATGAATTGATTTCATCCTATTTAACAACAAAAGAAATTCCTGATCCCGATTTAATGATACGTACAAGTGGTGAAAGCCGTATAAGCAACTTTTTACTTTGGCAAATTGCCTACACCGAACTATATTTCACACCCACTCACTGGCCCGATTTCCGCAAAGAAAACTTCTACGAAGCTATCTGCGATTTTCAATGCCGCGAACGCCGGTTTGGAAAAACAAATTAATCGAACTAGTTAGCATTCGCCGAATTACAGCAAAAAAATATGCAGTTAAAAAAACTTCTTTCAGTCATTTTATTCTTTCTTGCAGGTCAATGGCTTATTGCCCAAAATGCAATAGTTGTCGACAGTGTTCCTGTAATTGAATACTCCAATGCAGCGCCAACTTACGAAATTGCAGCAATTAGTGTAACCGGGGCAGCCAATTACGAAGATTTTGTGCTTGTTGGTTTCTCTGGTCTTTCGGTAGGCGACAAAATTAAAGTGCCTGGCGATGCCGTTACAAGCGCTGTGAAGCGATTTTGGAAACAAGGATTATTTTCGGATGTAAAGATTTTTGCAAATAAAATTGAGGATGGTAAAATTTGGCTAAATATTGCGCTCAAAGAACGTCCACGTGTTTCGGAAATCAATTTTTCGGGTCTAAAAAAAGGAGAAATTGAAGACCTTGAAATCAAACTTGGTATTGTAAAGGGGAATCAAATTACACCTAACATTTCGGATAGAGCTGTTAAAGTAATAAAAAAACACATGGAAGAAAAGGGCTTTTTAAACGTAGAAGCCAAGGTGTTACAAAAAAATGACCCCAAAAAAGCGGGTCATGTTATTGTGGATATTCAAGTAGATAAAAAATTGAAGACACGCGTTCATCAAATTGTTGTTACAGGAAATAAAGCGCTCACTTTTAATCAGATAAACAAGGCGATGAAAAAAACCAACGACAAGAATTGGCGTAATTTTTTCAGAACCAAAAAGTTTGTAAAAGAAGAGTTCGAAAAAGATAAAATTGCCTTGATTGACAAATACAACGAAATTGGTTATCGCGACGCTTTTCTTGTTGCTGATAGTGTGGTTAAGTTCGACGATAAAAGTGTAAGCGTTTATTTGAGTGTTGATGAAGGAAAAAAATACTTTTTTCGTAATATTAAATGGATTGGTAACACCATCTATCCGTTCGACTATTTAGACGCAGTGCTCGGAATAAAAAAAGGTGATGTGTATAATCAAAAACATTTAACAGAGCGCATACAAACCGACGAAAACGATGCTGTAAGTAAATTGTATCAGGATAGAGGTTATCTTTTTTCACAAATCGAACCTGTTGAGGTGCTTATTGAAAATGATTCTATCGACTTCGAAATGCGCATTTACGAAGGAAAACCAGCTACCATCAACGAAATAAATATTAAAGGAAATACGCGTGTTTACGAACATGTGGTTCGACGCGAACTACGTACCAAACCAGGGCAACTTTATAGTCAGTCGGACATTATGCGCTCGCTCCGTGAGTTGGCGCAAATGGGACATTTTGATCAGGAAAAAATTAAACCAGACATTGAACCTAATCAAGAAGATGGTACAGTAGATATTACTTATAATCTCGAAACAAAAGGGAGCGACCAAGTTGAATTTTCGGCTGGTTGGGGGGCAACAGGTATTGTTGGAAGTGTTGGCTTGAAATTCAGCAACTTTGCTATTCAGAACTTGTTCCGTCCCGAAACCTATCGTATTGTGCCACAGGGCGAAGGACAAACCTTTTCGATTAATGCTCGTACCAACGGGCAATCGTATACATCTGTAAGTCTGTCGTTTCTCGAACCTTGGTTGGGTGGTAAACGCCCTAAT
Source organism: Paludibacter sp. (assembly GCA_020049335.1). Taxonomy (GTDB): domain Bacteria; phylum Bacteroidota; class Bacteroidia; order Bacteroidales; family Paludibacteraceae; genus Paludibacter. The sequence goes on from JAIFKX010000075.1 coordinate 6,016, forward strand.
TCACTTTCAACATCGGTGTATTATTCGAGCCAAACAGCCATTGCCGACCGTTACCTTCAAAGTATGCAAAACTCGTATGGAAGCTACTCACCTTATGGCTACGGCAGCAGTTATGGCAGTAGTTATGGCAGTAGCTATGGAAACAGCTACGGTGGTTACGATACTGGCTACGCACTCAATTACGACCCCGAAAAGTACATGCGTACTTTAGGTGCAACTATAGGATATGGAAAACGCTTGAATTGGCCTGATGACTTTTTTACCTTTTATGGCGAATTGTCGTACCAACGTTTTATGTTGAGCGATTGGTATCCACAAATGTTCCCCATGACCGAAGGACAATTCAACAACTTGAGTTTAAACTTAACATTAAGCCGAAACTCTATCGACAATCCTATTTTTACACGAAGTGGCTCGTCATTCTCGCTTGGTTTAAAAGTAACACCTCCTTATTCCTCGCTTAATGGCGGAAAAATAAATGGCAAAGCATACTCCGATGCAACTATGAGCGAGCAAGATCGCTATCGTTGGATTGAATACCACAAATGGACTTTCTCTGGCAAAACATTTACGCCACTCGACCCAAGCAACAAATTAATTTTAATGAGTCGTATGATGTTTTCGTACGTAGGACATTTTAATGAAAATGCAAAATCGCCTTTCGAAACTTTCTATATGGGTGGCGACGGTATGTCGGCTTACACAAGTTATGGTACCGATTATGTAGCTATGCGTGGTTACGAAAGCGGTTCGTTAACTCCTCGCAATCCATTAACGGGTTCGTATGCGGGCTATTTATACAATAAATTTTCGGTGGAATTGCGTTATCCATTATCGTTAGAGCAATCTGCAACCATTTACGCACTTACGTTTCTTGAAGCAGGAAATTCGTTCAGCAAGCTAAAGGATTATAGTCCGTTTGATTTGAAACGCTCTGCCGGTATTGGCGTTCGTATTTTTCTACCAATGTTTGGGATGATGGGTATCGACTGGGGCTACGGCTTCGATAAAGGCGTTGATGGCAATAAAGGCGGCAGTCAATTCCACTTTGTATTGGGACAAGAGCTGTAAGATAGTTTATAGTTTATAAACAAATATAATACTGCCCCAAATCCGTCAGCTGACGGAGCTTAAAGAGTTGTATTCGAAGTGATTTAAATATAAATAAATGATTTGAATATAAGAGACGAAGCTAACTTTACATCCCCTTTAGGGGCTTGGGGCGGAAATATGGAAAATTAGCTTGACGGCTATGCCCCTTTAGGGGCTTGGGGCAGTAACTTTAAAATTTTGGCAAAGTATTTGTTTAAGGCTTGAAAATAGTTTTAAATTTAATCAATAAATTCGTTGTAATATGAAAAAAGTATTTTTAATAATAAGTTTTGTAGCGGGAATGTTTTTAACTTCATCCGCTCAAAAGTTTGCAATGGTTGATATGGAGTATATCATGAAAAACATTCCATCGTTCGAAACCGCTAACGAACAAATCAATCAGATTTCGAAAAAATGGCAATCGGAAGTTGAAATTCAATTGCAGGAAGTACAAAAAATGTACAAAAATTACCAAACAGAGTTGGTTTTTCTTTCGGATGACATGAAGGTAAAACGCGAAGAAGAAATTATCGCCAAAGAAAAAGAAGCTAACGAATTAAAGAAAAAGTATTTTGGAGCTGAGGGCGAATTATTCAAAAAGCGTCAAAGTCTTATGAAACCAATTCAGGACGAAGTATACACTGCCATACAAGAAATTAGTAAGGAAAAAGATTATGCCATGGTTTTCGATAAAGGCTCTTCGATGAATATCATTTTCACTTCTCCCAAATTAGATGTCAGCGATTTAGTGCTTCAAAAATTAGGTTATTCAAAATAATTCTCTAACTTTGTAATAGAAAAATTACGAAATAAATTTAAATTCAATTCATAAACATGTTTAAAAAAATTGCTTTAGTTGTGCTATGTGCACTACCCGTAGGTCTTTTTGCACAGGATGCAAAATTTGGACACATTAATTCGCAGGAAATTATTACACTAATGCCCGAAGTTGCTACCATCGAAAAAACAATGGATGAAGTTGGCAAACAGTACGAAGGTGAAATAATGAAAATGCAAGAAGAATACAATGTGAAGGTAAAAGAGTTTCAGGCTAAACAAGACAGTATGCCCGACGGAATTAAAAAAGTGCGCGTGAGCGAAATTCAAGAGATTGAAACGCGTGTAAACACTTTCCGCCAAACTGCTTACCAAGAAATTCAGAAAAAACAACAGGATTTATTTATTCCTATTCGCGACAAAGTAACAAAAGCTATCAACGAAGTTGCTGCTGAGGGCAAATTTACCTATATCCTCGATTTAGGTTCGCAAGCTATTATTTACAAATCGCCTACTTCGAACGACATCACAGCTGCCGTAAAAAAGAAACTTGCATTGAAATAATTTGATAATATTACAATATTTTGGAGCCGTATTCTGAATTCAGAATGCGGCTCTTTTCTTTTTTCGAATCTTTTTTTGTATTTTTGTACTAATGAAATCTCCAAACCACATAACTTTACCTGCCGAATGGGCTGAACAAGAATTTGTTCAACTTACATGGCCTCATGCCCAAACCGATTGGGCAGATATGCTCGACGAAGTAACTGAATGCTTTGTAAACATTGCAAAAGCAATAATAAAATACGAACATTTATTAATTGTTTGTGTTGATAGTGAAGCTATTGAGCCTTTTTTTGATGAAATGGAATTATCAAAAATTTCGTTTATCGAAATGCCAACCAACGATACTTGGGCGCGCGATCATGGCGGAATAACCATATTCGAGAATGGAAAACGCACGATTTGCGATTTTACATTCAACGGTTGGGGAATGAAGTTTGCTGCAAATTACGATAATCTGATTACAAAAAAGCTATTTGATACAAGCATTTTTGGCGAAAACACGGACTATAAAAATCAGTTGAACTTTGTGCTCGAAGGTGGAAGCATCGAATCGGATGGAGAAGGAACAATTCTGACAACCGCTGAATGTTTATTGTCCGACAATCGGAATAATTTATCAAAAAAATTGATAGAAAAGCAATTGAAAGAATATTTTGGTGCACAAAAAATCCTGTGGTTACATTATGGCTATTTAGCAGGCGACGACACTGACAGTCATGTAGATACATTGGCACGACTTTGCCCAAACAACACCATTGTTTACCTAAAGTGCGATGACGAATCAGATGAACATTTTGATGCTTTAAAAAAAATGGAAGAGGAGCTGCAATCATACTCCCCTTTAGGGGTTGGTGGTTCTTACAATCTTATTCCATTGCCAATGGCCGATGCAGTATATTTTGAAAACGAAAGATTACCAGCAACTTATGCTAATTTTCTGATACTAAATAATGCTGTTTTGCTTCCAACATACAATTCGCCCAAAGACAAAATCGCTGCGGAGCAATTGCAAAAAGCATTTCCCAACCGCGAAATAATTGGCATTGATTGCACCGCTCTAATCAAGCAACATGGTTCGCTTCATTGCGTAACGATGCAGTATCCCGTTTAGATTAAAAAACAAAGAGTAAAGACAAAAGACAATAAATTTTTTAATAACTCAAAAAGATGATACCAAGAAAAAGACAAATAATTCAGGATTTTAATTCGATGTTACGTATTAAATTGTCTGATAATCTGAAAGATTTAATTCTTTTTGGATCACAGGCAAGTGACTCAGCTAATGCTGAATCAGATTATGATTTTCTTGTTGTTCTCAAAAACAAAGCCGACTGGAAAACGGAACGAGAAATTTCGGATGTAAGTTACGAAATTGATTTGAAATATAATATTCTTACTGACACACACGTGCTAGCAGAGACTAATGATATTTTTCTCTGAAGATTTGAGATTCTATTATGCAACATCTTAATAGTAAAACAATTACAAAATAGACATTTTTTTTACAAACAAAACAAATTTACATCCCCTTTAGACGTGATAATTATCACTAATCTATTTTGGTATTTGCTTGTAATTGTGTACCTTTGTGCTTATTAATCAGCGTTTAATAATCACTCATATTTGATTCTTTTCGAATAAGTTTCATCAAATGTGTAATGTTTGTGTAACGCAAATGTGTAACGTAAGTATGAAATACATATCAATTATCCCTTACAAAAGCACCATTTTAAAGAATGGTAGCCACCCGATTGTATTAAGAATTACCAAAGATCGGGTTAGAAAGTATATCAGTTTAAATCTCTCCGTTACCCTGAACCAGTGGAATGACGAATTTGCTCAATTCAAAAAAGACAAACGCATCAATCCTGATCACGAGAAAAACAATGCATTTATCAATAGTCAACTATTAAAAGCCCAAGATGTTATTGATGATTTTAACCGCAATAAAATCGACTGGACTTTGAACCAGTTCGAAGAAGCATTCCTACATCGCTCAAAGAAGGGCAAAGTTAAGCCTTTTTTTGAGAATCACATACAAACTTTGAAAAATACTGGGCACAATGGCAATGCAAGATGCTATGAAAGCACCTTGGTCATGCTGGATATTTATGACAAGAAACTCGACAAAAGGTTATTCTCGGAAATTGATATTGTATATGTTCGGGCATTCGATGTCTTCCTTCAAACCCCACGAGAATCGATATGTAGAAGTACAAGCGGCAACACTCGGATAGTACAGCGCAAGGGTTGTTGTGGCAACAGTCGCAAATACTACATGAAAGGGTTGCGGGCAATACTCAATATGGCAATAGAAGCCAAGGAAGCAAGTCGAGCCACCTATCCATTCGGAAAAGGAGGATTTGAAGTAGCCAAATTAGAAGAAGAAACTGATAAGAGATATTTGCCATCTGAGTACCTTGAGAAAGTAAAATCAAACACTCCGTTAAAAGAAACTTCACTTTACGCACGATTATTGTTTTTATTTTCATACTTTTGTTATGGAATGAGTTTTGTGGATATGGCGCATCTTACTTCGGACAATATCAAAAGGCTTGAAAATGGTCAATATATCGTTTACAAACGACAAAAAACCAAATACAGTAAAAAGTCCAAGTCCATTAGTATCAAGCTGACGGATGAGTTAATTGCCATCATTGATGAACTTTGTATCATTAAAGCACCGATTGAAGGCTATCTTATGCCAATCGTAACCAAAGAAGGATTCACAGGTGAAAAACTATTCAAGCATATAATAAACAGACTTGTCAAACTAAACGAATACTTAGGCGAAATGGCCCAAGAACTTGGCATTGATGATATAAATATAACAACTTATGTAAGTCGCCATACCATGGCAATGACGCTCCAAAACAACGGTGTAAAACGAGAATTAATCTCACAAATAATGGATCACAAAGACATGAAAACAACAAATACTTACCTTGACAGTTTTGCAAATTCGGAAATTGATGAAGCTGTAAAATTTTTGTAACATACTTAAAATAAACATATTGAATTAATTCAAAAATGGCATGATTTATCATGTCATTTTTCGTTACTAACCAGTCAACTATATAAAAACTAACAATCGAACAATCTCAATCAATGATTAACAGAACACTTACAGACCTTTACTTGAACTATTTTGACTCACTAAATGAAACATTGTATTTTTGCTGGCATAATTCATATTGTAAAACTTCTAATCTACTTGACGAGGCTATTTTCAATGATCAGATTCGTTCTTATGGTCTTTATAATCACAAAAATGCTGTAAAAAATGAATTGCCAATAAATCTCAAAAACAGATTAGAATTTAAAACACTCTCCTGGGTAAATAAATACGTAAATCATGACGATGAGAACTCATTGTGCGAATACATTGAACTCTTTGAGCAGGTGATTTTGGAAGTAGAGAATAATCTATTTATTCTAAACAATAAAGCTGATAAAATTGCTTACGCAAATATTATCTTACGTGACCTTGATAAAAATAGTATTCATAATCAGTATGTTTGTGATTCAAACTGTCAATTGAATTACAAAGAATTGTTTGTATTTGTATTAAATGTCAAGTTCAAATTTGATAATATTATTTCTCCATTAGATATTGAAAATTGTAAGAATCACGTCAGTTATGATTTGACAAATCGATTAATCAACCATTTTGATTTTATTGAGAGATTAATTGAATTATTCTTATGCTTCGAGATTTGTCTAGTTAAATTAGCTGAAAAGGTAGAATGCAATTTATACACTTTAAATGATAATAAATTTGCAGTGAGCGACATTGACAATTCGCAGCCGAGTATTTCTCCAAAATTCAACACGCTTTATTCAGACGACTGCCTGATAAAAGTCATGCAATACTTATCAAATAAGAAATGGCTTCGAAATCCAAATGCCGATGTCTGGCTTTTCTGGTTTAACCAAAAGAACTTAATTGCCCCAAAACCTTTAAAGTGGTATGGCTCAGCCACCATGCTGTCAAATGTAATTCAACATTTATGCGGTGAAAGTATTTCAAGCACTATAAATGTCGCTTTTGACAGGTTCGATTATGTCAAACCAACCCGCAAAATTTATGAAGTTAGCAAAACACACAAAGAAATAGAACAAATTATAACTGTTTCAAAGCAAAATAAGTGACTAAATTCACGACCCTAACCACGACCTACCTAAAGCCCCAATTTTGAGGCTTTTATCATCACAATCACGACCCACCACGACCTACCACGAGTCGTAATACGACCCTAAATTAATCGTGATTTGATGATATATGCTGGTATTTTGATGATACTTTTGCCGGCAGGAACCCAATAGACTGCGCAGCTATTGGGTTCTAAAAAACTCAAAAAAGTATCATCATGGAAACAAGATTTCAACCAACCAACGAAACTCCCTTGGCTGCACTTACCATTGGCCAGTTCAAGGAACTGATTGTCACAATGGTTCAACCGCAACAAAACATCCAATCACAAAAAGAACCATTCCCTGAAACCTTTGGCAAAAAAGAATGTAGCCAGTTGACTGGCTATGCCGTCAACACCATCAACAAAATGATTTGCGAAAAAGCAATACCATTTTACAAGAAAAATGCACGGGTCATTTTCAAGAAGAATGAGATTGAATCCTGGCTGCTATCCAATCGGGTACAGACTGTGGAAGAGTTTATAGAACTAAAAGAAAACCAACTTTCTAACGGGAGGAACAAGAAATGAACTTCAAGGAACATTTCGAAAAATTTGAAGCCGACATTCGCAAGAAAATGCGCGATGATGAAATAATCCTGGAATCGTTGTTGGTAATAAACGAGAAACACGAAGAACTCCTGAAACGATTGGATAAACTGATAGGTGGTTTAAACCAAACTCGAAAGCTGCCCGATAATCCATTCTTTTCGAATGAAGAATTCATGAACTTGATGAGCATCAGTGTTCGTACTGCACAGCTTTGGAGAGACCAGGAATTAATCAGTTATTCCCAGATTAGTGGAAAAATCTATTACCGTATGTCCGACATACAAAAGTTGTTGGATGAGAACTATCATAAATCAATAACCAAACTGAGAAAGAAATGATAGACAAAAAAAACGCCCCTTCAAACTTTGGAGAGTTCGAAGAGGCAATGAATCCAGAACAATGCAAAAGTACAAATTTTATTGAGAAACTGAAAGCGGAAATTCAGTCCAAAAGCATGAATTCTAATGCAAATGATACAGCTTTTCCAATAAATGGATTACCTCAGGTAATTCTTGATTTTGCAGTTGAGATTTCAGAGGTCTATGGCGTACCCATTGAGTTTCCTGTAATGGCAGCATTATGTGCGGTTAGTGCTTCAGTAAGAAAGAAAATCACGATTGACAGTGGTAAGTACAGGAACTTCGGACAATTGTGGGTAATGCTGGTGGCACCTCCCGGAGTAGGAAAGACCGAACCCGTATCAGCAGCTTTCAGACCGTTACAAAAGCTCGACAATTCCAGCTACGATGATTATCAACTGGAGTTGAGCCGTTGGAAAGCGGAATGTACCGAAGCAAAACAAATCAAAACCCAGGAACCTGAAAAACCATTCTTCAAGCAATGCCTGATTGATGATTTCACCCCCGAGAGTTTGTACCAGACCATGTTTCGCAATAACGGATCCATATCACTCTACCGTGATGAACTATCCGGCTGGTTTGCCGACTTTGGAAGATACAACAAGAATGGAGAAATCAGCAGGTATTTGTCCATTTTCAACAATGCACAATTCTGCATCAACAGAAAAAGTGAGGAACCACTGCAAATACCAGAACCATTCCTGACCATTTGCGGAACGATTCAGCCAGAAGTATTAAACATTGCCTTGAGCAGCAATACCCTGAAAGAAAATGGTTTTGCAAGCCGTTTTTTGTATGTCTATCCAAAGGAAGTCAAGAAGCAGAAATATTCGGAAAGAACTCCCGACAGAAACATTCTTGAGCGGTACGAAAAACTGATAACGCATTGCTATTATTTGCCAAAGCTTGAAAATCCATTCACGCTTTCAGAGGAAGCAAAAGAGTTGTTTATAAAATATGCCAACCAAACCACGGAATTAGTAAATAGCTGTTCAAATAATTTCATTCGTGCCACTTATGCCAAAATGGAAATTCAGGTATTGCGGTTAGCCCTCATTGTTCAAATCATAAGGGGTATTTACGACAATGTGGAATGGCAACAAGGATTGATAACGAAAGAAGCAATTCAATATGCCATCAAACTTTGTGATTATTTCAATTCAAAAATAATTTTGGTCGATATTACCAACATTCCAACCAAAATGAATTCCGCTGAAGCTATAAAAACCATCCAAAAAGAATATGGCATCAAGAACAAACAGGCATTTGCCGATTCCATTGGAATCACCAGGCAATATGTTTCAAAAATCTGCAACGAGTAATAATTTTGATAACTGCTGACTGTTCACTGTTTACTGAAAACAACCCTTGGTTGCGGAGTTGCGGTTGCGGTCTTCTGAAACCCTTATGCAGTCTAGCTTTCAGAAGAAATGCCCCGCAACTAAAATAAAAAAACAGAATTCAATAAAACTCTATTTAGTTGCGGTCAAATATCGTTGCAATCCCTTACAGTAAAGGCTTTCCGGAATTTTATGCCGCAACTAGACGAAAATCAAGAAAAACTGTTGATAGTAACAGTTATTAACACTAGTAACAGCTGTTACCAATGTTACCACATGTTACTAATTACATTCTTAATTACTACAATCTACAGACTACCATCTACATTCTACAAACTATGCACTATCTTCAAAAATACAAAGGAAAATCCACTCGTCATCAATGCCCAGCATGTGAAACCAATCAAAGCTTCACACTGTATTTGAATGGCGATACTCACGAACCAATAAATACCAAAGTTGGCAAATGCAATCGTGAAACCAAATGTGGCTATCATTACACTCCAAAACAATATTTTATTGATAATCAAATGTCCCAATCGTCCTCAATGTCATTTAAAAACGTTCCTTCACTTCAAAAATCTCCAATTCGTGTAGGTCAGGTTGGTAAAATTCCTTTCTCCTACGTCCAACAATCTGCCTCCTACAAAAGCAATTTCATTCGCTTCCTTTGCGAGTTTCTTGCAGTTGAACAAATGAAACAAGTCGGAGAAAACTATGCATTGGGAGCAACCAAATCCAAAGAAGTAATCTTTTGGCAAATCGATATTACAGGAAAGGTCAGAACTGGCAAAATCATGCAGTACAATCCCACAACTGGCAAAAGAATTAAACACCAAAGTGGTGCGATTGATTGGGTACACAATAAATTGAAAAAATCAGGAGTATTGCCTGAAGACTTCAATTTGCAACAATGTTTCTTTGGGGAACATTTATTGAAAATTTACCCTGAGAAATCTATTGCCATTGTTGAAAGTGAAAAATCCGCCATAATTGCCAGTAGTTTATTTCCAGATTTAATTTGGTTGGCAGCTGGAAATCTCAATGGACTGTCTATTGAAAAATGTCAAGTTTTGAAAGAACGAGATGTGACCTTATATCCCGATTTGGGAGCTTATGAGAAATGGAGTTTGAAAGCGACTGAAATAAAAAAACAATATAATTGTAATATCATATTATCAAACCTTTTAGAAGTTGAAGCCACTGACATTGACCGTGAAAAGGGCTTGGATATTGCCGATTATATTATAGCCGAACTTAGCACAAAGAAAACTTTTCCCGAAATTCAAAAAACTTTCAGCCCTAACCTCCAATCAATGATTGAAAGAAATAAGGCATTGTTGGTTTTGATAAATGGATTACAATTAGAAGAAACCTAAAAAGTTGATGTAAATTTTATCCACGCGTAACTTTTTCTGAATACTTAATATATTTTCCTTTTAATGCAAATATACAATTTTGACTCTATCAACCCAACTTCAAACACTCCTCTAATTTCAATTTCCGTTAACCCTTCTTATAGTCGGTCACAAAAGTTCATATTTGAATAAAACAATACTTTTGATGAAGTTTTAGCTCATTCAACACCTAGCTGTAGTGCCATATCTTGAATTTTGGACAAATATGAACATATCGGGATTATTTTGCACGTTTGATTGGTTGCCTTTGTATTATTTTTGTACTTAATAATTCTAGGCAATTGAATAATGACTTTATCCAAATCATTTGATTGAATAAACTAGAAAAAATGTCATGGCGCTATCAGTAAATCTATTGAAAATGAAAACATCTATTAGTCTATTGGGAGTATTGTTACTCTTCTTTTCTGCTTGTAATTTAGCTAAACCTACCACTGTGGATTTAATGACCGACAATATTGCGACAGCCGTAGGTCAACAGAATCTACAAACAGAATTAATCGAAAAATCCGGAAAATTCATAAATCCAAGAACATTAGACAAGGAAGGAAACATAGTTTATATTCCACTCACTGATTGGACCAGTGGATTTTTTCCCGGCAGTTTATGGTATACCTACCAATTGACAAAGGACGAGAAATGGATTCCGCTTGCCACAAAATATACTTTGAGTTTAGATTCGGTGAAAAACATAAAAACGTCACACGATTTGGGATTTATGATTGGGTGCAGTTACCTGACAGGTTTTCGTTTAATCGGTAATCCTCAATTTAAGGATGTTATTATACAGACAGCTAAATCGCTTGCTACCCGCTTTCGTCCGAATGCGGGTGTCATTCAATCGTGGGATGTGGATAAAGACTGGATGAGCACTCGCGGATGGAAATGTCCCGTAATTATTGACAATATGATGAATCTGGAATTATTGTTCGAGGCTACAAAAATGTCGGGTGATTCTAGTTTCTATAAAATTGCGGTAAGTCATGCGAACAAAACGCTCGAAAATCAGTTTAGAAATAACAATAGTTGTTATCATGTTATTGATTATGACCCGCTAACCGGTAACGTGAGAAGCAAACAAACCGCACAGGGATTTGCCGACGAATCATCGTGGGCAAGAGGACAAGCTTGGGCATTGTATGGATTTACGGTCTGTTATCGTTACACCCATGATGTTAAGTATTTGGAACAAGCCGAAAAAGTATATACTTTTATCTTCAGTAATAAAAATTTACCCAAAGACCTCATTCCGTATTGGGATTTTAATGCCCCCGATATACCAAATGCGCCTAGAGATGCTTCTTCAGCAGCAGTGATAGCTTCTGCATTATATGAATTGAATACTTATTTGCCGAATAAAAAATACAACTTAACGGCCGACAAAATTATGCAATCTCTCAGTTCGCCAGATTACAAAGCAGAGATTGGCGAAAACGGGAATTTTATACTTAAACACTCGGTAGGGAGTATTCCTCACAATGCAGAAATAGATGTGCCGCTCAATTATGCTGATTATTATTTCTTGGAAGCATTATCGCGTAAACAGATTTTAATGAGCAATGATAAATTAACAATGGCTACTTCTACTAAGAAATAAAACACAAAGAAAATGAAATCTATATCAAAAATGAAAAAACAAAAATTGATTCTACTCGCTTTACTTGTACTGACTTTTGCTCAGTTGAAAGCTGCCATTAACCATCCTAGCCTGATAGTTACGAAAGATATGTATCCGGCTTTAAGAGCTAGTGGACGAAATACATCTCCAATACTTGCATCTACTATCGCATATTCTAATGCCAAATGGAATCAAGTGCCACCTACAGGTGCTAATAGTGACTGGTGGTCGTTTTATTACGCTACTCCGTTTTCGGCCAATGCCTTATTGTATGTGATAAATTATGACAATGAAACCTTAAAAGCCAACTATAGGAAAGCAACTGTATCTCTGCTTCAAAGAATTCATGAAATGTACCCAATTATAGCAAATGGAGATCATGAGAATTCAGTTTTATCAGCGGGTGCTTTTGTGAATGCCGTTCTTGCCGTAGATATTATGCACGATGATTTTACCCAACGCGAACTTTTTGTCTGTGATTCGATTATAGATGATTTATCCAAGGTATTCATTAATAGGGTTTTTATTTCAGGTCGTTTCAAAGGACAAGTGCAGAATTGGGGAACTGCTTGGAAAGGTGCAAACTTGGTTTATTATTTATATAAAGACAAAAAAGATTCTATTCCGACTGCCATTGATCAATATAAAGAAGATATATTAGAATTCCAATTGTGCAGCGATGGTAGCTGGATAAACACGCCCGGATATTGGCATGCCCGATTGGCACAAGACAGGGTGGCAAAATGGTGCGGTATTGATATTCTGCCGTTTATGGGTTATTATAATTTTTACACCGACCCCAAAATGATTAAAACAATGGATTGGTGCAATACTTTTTCATTGACTCCATGGGGAGCATCACCACGATTGGGTGAAACGGGTAGCGGTGGGTCAGCAGGTGCTTTGTCTTCGAATGGTCTTATGTACAGAATGAGTCAGTGGAGCGAAAAAGCAGCTTCGAATGCATCTTGGCTATTAAGTACAACTAATCCTGATACAAGAACATCAATGTTATTCACCTATTTGTTAACCCCAATCACAAGAGCTACCCCCATTATGCCCGCATCGGCACTTTTCAAATTCTCAGGCGCTACTTTTTGGGACAAGACTAATTCGACTGATGCTTTACAAGGTATATTGTATAATCCACAACGCGAAATTCCAAAAACAACTCGCGAAACTATATGGCATTCTTCCGATGACGTGAACAGTGTTACTATTAGTGGGTACGGAGAATATCTGATTATGAATGCTGGAACGAACTATTATCCGTCCTATCCTGGCAAAGCACCCGATGGTGGGCGATGGACTGAAGGTTGGAGACAGAATATTGTGTTGGTGGATGGAAAAACTACATTTTTGGACAAAGGTGGAAATGGATTAACCGATGTTTATGGATTGAAAGATGTGAATAACGTGAAAATCGGTCACGGTTTGGTGGGTGGAGCGGTTGAATTTGCAGAGGCCGATATACCATTTACTGCAACTGGTAATTCAAATCACTGGCGGACATTGTTTTTTGTGCAACCAGTAGCCGGACAATCAAACGGTTACTTTTTGATGCGCGATAAAGTGCAGTCGAACCCAGCTAAGGTAGTAACCATGTTGTTGCACCCCAATTCACAAACTGGTTTTGTGAAGAACATTCAGGATAAAATGGAATATCAGGCATCAATCAATGGTTTTGTTACAGACTATACAAATGGAACTGAGAAAATCAATGTTTTTTATGCCACTGCGCCCGATAGTGTAAATATCAGACAATGTTGGGTTGGCTCGTTTGGTGCCAATACAAATATTGGCATTGTGGGGAAAGAACATAATTTATTGGGCGATTATTTACGGGCTTGCTACAAAACAGGTACCGATGGGTTTGTACGATTTGGTACCGTACTTTTCCCACAGGATTATTTGCATACTAAAGCTACTTTTAGCCGCATTAGCAATACCGCTTATTCGGGCTCTCAAATTACACACAATGCCAATTTTATTGATTATTTTATCGTACCCAATGCATCTGTAGAAAACATCTACACTACCTACACTTTTAATGGCGAAAGTGTATTTTATCGCAACAATAAAGGTTTATTGACGAATTACGTGGTAGCTAATGGCAAGAAATTTAATGATGGTGCCACCATTTCCACAGGGTTTTCTGCCGACAAGAATATCAGTATTCAGATGGACGACAGGATAGGTTCAATAATTTCGGCGGGTGCAAAGGTCACTTTCAGCTACAATGGTATTTTAAATGTAAAACTGGACAATGTGCTATTGACAAATGTAAGTTCAACTTCCAATTCAGTAACCGTTGATATTACAGCCGGAAAACACAGCATCGAATTGGTATCGTCTGTTCCCAATGCCCTATCCGAATTAAAAGCCGATAATCCAATTTCGGTTCGTTACAATAATTCAAATTTAAAAGAAATAATTATTCAGAACAAAAATGCCAGCAATCAGGATTTTGAATTTACCTTGAATGACTTGCAAGGCAGAAAAATACTTGATAAAAAGTTGTCATTTCTTACTGTCGATAATGCAATAAATGTTCAGGGTTTCAGCAAAGGGATTTATTTGTGGACATTGAAAACAAAGGATTTCGGTTATAGTGGTAAAGTGTTGTTGAATTAGGATAAATTGCGGGGAACAGAAATTAGTGTTGATAATTACAATATCAGATTGGTTGTTTTTCAGAGACGAAACTAATCAACACCCCGCAATTTATCCCGACGCAGACGGGAGGTGCTTGGGGCGGAAATATGCAAAATTAGCTTGACGGCTATGCCCCTTCGGGGGTTTGGGGGTCGGAAATGAAATTAATATAAAACTGAGAAAAATGTATAACATTTCAACTTAGCGTTCAAAATACGACATTATATTTGTTTTAGTACTTAACAAATCCATCATTAAATAATTTCAATTGCTTAATATCAATTTACTATGTTTTATACAACAAAAATTATTGTTTTTCTGGGATCTCTTTTTTCTGTCTTTTATCTTCAAGCTCAAAATGAGGAATGGTTAAATTCTCAGATGAATGAGATTAATAGATTGGAAATGCATACCAATTATTTGCCTTTCGAAAGCAAAGTGAAAGCATTGGAAGGAAAATGGAAAACTTCAACTAATTTTCTGTCGTTGAATGGAATTTGGAGATTCAACTGGGTCAAAAATGCTGATCAACGACCAACTGCCTTTTTTGCGTTGAATTATAATGACAAAAACTGGAGTAGGATGCCTGTTCCAGGTATTTGGGAATTCAATGGTTTCGGACAGCCACTTTACACCAATATGAGGTATCCCTGGTCTAATCACTTCAAAAATAATCCGCCTTTTGTACCAGTAGAAAATAATCATGTGGGTTCGTATCGCCGCGAAATAGAAATTCCGGCAAAATGGAAAGGACAGGATGTTTTTGCTCACTTTGGTTCTGTAACTTCCAATATGTATTTGTGGGTGAATGGCCAATTTGTAGGTTACAGCGAAGATTCAAAACTTGAAGCAGAGTTCAATATCACCCGCTACCTTAAACGCGGCAAGAACTTGCTTGCTTTTCAGGCATTTCGTTGGTGTGACGGAAGTTATCTCGAAGATCAAGACTTTTTCCGTTTGAGTGGTGTTGCCCGCGATTGCTATTTGTATGCCCGGAATCAGTCACGAATAAACGATGTTAGGATTACACCCGATTTGGATGCCGACTATAAAAATGCGACATTAGCGGTTGAATTTGATTTTTCTGCAAAGTCTGCCGGTGCTATTGCCGAAATATCACTATCCGACAAAAACGGTAAAACAATTACCAAACAGAACGTCAAATCCAACGGGAAAAACGTCAAAACAGTTTTGAGTATTGAAAATCCATTAAAATGGACGGCTGAAACGCCCAACTTATACCAATTACTAGTAACATTGA
This sequence comes from Paludibacter sp., assembly GCA_020049335.1. GTDB lineage: Bacteria > Bacteroidota > Bacteroidia > Bacteroidales > Paludibacteraceae > Paludibacter. The sequence goes on from JAIFKX010000075.1 coordinate 21,848, forward strand.
AAAAGGACGATAAGGTATTGGAAGTAATACCTCAAAAAGTCGGTTTCCGCAAGGTTGAAATTAAGAACAAGCAATTCTGTATCAATGGAGCAGCAGTGAAAATCAAAGGCGCAAATCGTCACGAAATGGATCCTGTAAAGGGATATGATGTTTCGGAAGAGCGTATGTTGCAGGATATCAGGTTAATGAAAGAGTTCAACATCAATTCCGTTCGGACTAGCCATTATCCAAACAATAACCGTTGGTACGAATTGTGCGACGAATATGGGATTTACGTTTGTGCCGAAGCCAATGTGGAGTCGCACGGCATGGTGAATACAAAAGAAACGCTTGCTAAAAACCAAGCTTACAAATTAGCTCATTTACAGCGCAATGAAAGGCATGTGAAACATGTCCGCAATCATCCGAGTGTGGTTTTCTGGTCGTTGGGAAATGAAGCCGGTTACGGACCTAACTTTGAAGAGTCGTATAAATTAGTAAAATCATTGGATTCAAGTCGGCCAGTTCAGTATGAGCAAGCACATCAAAATTTTCAGTTCAACGATATTTATTGCCCAATGTATCCCAATTATGAAGCCTGTGAAAAATACATTAATGATAATCCACAAGCGCCACTTATCATGTGCGAGTATGCACACGCCATGGGAAATTCAGTAGGTGGATTTAAGGAGTACTGGGATTTAATCCGTAAATATCCTATGTTCCAGGGTGGATTTATCTGGGATTTTGTAGATCAATCGCCTCGGATAAAACGACCCGATGGAAAATTTATGTACTCCTATGGTGGTGATTGGAATAAAACAGACCCAAGCAGTAATAATTTTGCTAATAATGGATTATTTAGTCCCGACCGTATTCCAAATCCACATGCTTACGAAGTAAAATATATCTACCAATCTATTTGGGTAAAACCAGTTAAGCTTCAAGAAGGTGAAATTGAGGTTTATAATGAATATTTCTTTGCTGATTTATCCGATTATTATCTGTCATGGTCGTTATTGCTCAATGGAAAATGTATAAAAACAGGAAATGTAAACGAATTAAATATTGCTCCACAACAAACACAGAAAATCAAACTGCCCTATTCAATTACGGATATTAATGATAAGGGAGAGATTTTGTTGAACGTTTCCTTTAGACACAAAACTGCTACCAATATGCTTCCGGCTGACTACGAATTGGCAAAAGCACAGCTTATTGTTCGTCCATTTTTGTTTGAAAAATTATTAGTACTAAACAGCAAGGAGTCAGATAATTCGCAGGCTGAAACACCAATCATTCAGGAACAAAACAGTAATAATATTCTTATTGTAAGCTCATCCAAATTTGAGTTTGGATTTGATCAAAAAGCAGGCTTTATCAATAGTTATAAAATTGGAAATCAGGAAATATTGCATAAAGGAAGTTTTGTGAAACCCAATTTTTGGCGCGCTCCTACAGACAATGATTTTGGTGCCGGAATCAACAATAAATACAACGTTTGGCGCAACCCGACACTGAAACTTGTAGATTTTAAATCCAGCATTGATAGCGGATTGGCATTAATATCAACCAAATTTGAGATGCCGGAAGTATCATCAACACTTTATTTGACATATCAAATAAATAACGAAGGTGAAATTAAAATCACTCAAAAATTAGAAGTTGAGTCGTCTAAAAAGATTTCAAATTTGTTCCGTTTCGGGATGACAATGTGTGTTGATAAAGATTACGACAAAATCAATTACTACGGTCGTGGACCAGTTGAAAATTATAACGACCGTAATAACAATTCATTTTTAGGCATTTACAATCAAACTGTTGACGAGCAATTTTATCCTTATATACGTCCACAGGAAACTGGTAATAAAACTGATATTCGTTGGTGGAAACTGCTGAACAGTAGCGGACACGGTTTGCAGTTTGTGTCTAATGTCGGACTTTCCATGTCTGCTTTGTTCTACACTATTGGATCATTGGATGATGGTACTAACAAAAAACAAAGTCACCCAGCAGATTTGACCAAAACCGACTATATAAATCTTTGCATTGACAAAGTGCAGGCGGGATTGGGATGTGTTAATAGTTGGAAAGATATTGCACGACCTGAATACCTGTTACCGTATCAGAATTACGAATATAGTTTTGTGATAAAACCGATAAATAAATAAGTAATTAGCAATAAATAATGTGCCAATTAAAATACAATGAAAAAGACAAAATTAGTTCTACTTGCTTTACTTGTACTGACTTTTGCTCAATTGTCAGCCATTAACCATCCTGGCCTGATAGTTACAAAGGATATGTATCCGGCATTAAGAGCTAGCAACAGGTCTACATCTGTTCCATTTACCTCTTTTATAGGTAGTGCTTCGTATTATTGGAAAACAACTGTTCCTGCCACAACACCCAATACAAATTATTGGGGTACATTCACACAAATTTTTGCGGCGCAATCCCTTCATTACATTTTAAATTACGACAACGAAATATTAAAAAATTCCATTAGAGATTCCACTGTTAAGCTCATCAAAAGATTACCAGAACAAAATTCTATTTTACACAACGGTGAACATCTAAACTCGGTTTATGCAGCTGGAGCATTTGTGAATGCAATTATTGCCTTGGATATTATGCACGATGATTTTTCAGCAACACAATTATCAGAAGCAGAAGCTGTAATTGATAATCTAGCCATATCATTTATTAATCATAAATTCTTGTCGGGATCATCTAAAGGTAAAGATATTGCTTGGAGTTTATCGTGGAAGGGTGCAAACGTAGTTTATTACTTGTACAAAGATGATAAAATAAATATTCAGACGGCAGTGGATACCTATAAATATGAACTTTTGAATAGGGATATGTGTAGTGATGGTACTTGGCTCCAAACACCAGGGTATTGGCATGCACGACTTTCGGGAGATAGAATTGCAAAATGGTGTGCTACTGAAATTCTTACATTTATGGGTATTTATGATTTTCATAACGATACAAGAATGATTCAAACCATGGATTGGGCGAATACTTTTTCACTTACTCCATGGGGTAGTGCACAACGGTTTGGAGACTCCGGAAATATTCCCGAAATGCTATCGAGGGATGGCTTGATGTACAGAATGAGCTTGTTTAGCGAGAAAGCCGGACAAAATGCAAACTGGTTTTTTGGTTCAACTCACAACAATCCTTCAAATAATAATAACAATTTATTGTTTAATTATCTGCTAATTCCTCAGACAAAAGCAACACCTACAATGCCCACTTCATTGCTAAAACCATTTTCCGGCGCCTCATTTTGGGATTGTTCAAATTCGACGAATGCAGTGCAGGGTATGCTTTATTCGCTCCAACGTGAGATACCTAAAACCACGATAGAAACAATTGAACATGCTCATCAAGACCAGAATAGCATTGCTGTAAATGGATATGGTGAATTCTTGATAATGAATTCAGGTACAAATTATTATCCCAACTATCCAGGCACCAGACCTGATGGCGGAGGTTGGAGTGATGCTTGGCTTCAAAATGTGGTGTTAGTGGACGGTAAAAAAACTTTTATGGATTATGGTGGCAATGGACTCACCGATACTTATGGTTTGAAAGATGCCAATGGCATTAAAGTTGGGCATGGTTTGGTAGGAGGAATGCTAGAGTTTGGCGAAACAGACATTCCCTTTACAACTACTGGAAACTCAAATCACTGGCGGACTCTGTTCTTTGTTCAGCCTGTGGATGGACAATCAAACGGTTACTTCTTGTTGAGGGATAAAGTGCAGTCCAACCCCAGCAAAGTGGTAACCATGATGTTGCACCCAAATTCTCAAAAAGGGTATGTGAAGAATATTCAGGATAAAATGGAGTATCAGGGATCAATTAACGGTTTCGTTACTGCCAGTACAAATGGATCTGAGAAAATCAATATTTTTTATGCTACCACACCTGATAGTGTAAATGTACGACAAGTATGGCGAGCTTCATTTGATGCACCAAACAATGCTGCTTCCACTATAGTGGCTGAACGGCATAATTTCTTGGCAGATTATTTACGTTCTTGCTACAAGACTGGTACAGATGGATTTGTGCGTTTTGCTACAGTTCTTTTTCCACAGGATAATTTGCATGCCAAAGCTACTTTTAGCCGCATTAGCAATACCGCTTATTCGGGAGCACAAATTACACACAATGCCAATTTTATCGATTATTTTATTGTTCCCAATGCAGCAGTAGAAAATACATACGATACCTACACTTTTAATGGCGAAAGCGTATTTTACCGTAACAACAAAGGTTTAATGACCAATTACGCGGTAGCTAATGGCAAGAAATTGAACGATGGTGCAACTATTCCCACTGGGTTTTCTGCGGACAAGAACATAAGTATTCAAATGGATGACAGGACAGGTGCAATAATTTCAGCGGGTGCAAGAGTAACTTTCAGCTACAATGGTATTCTAAATGTGAAGTTGGACAATGTGCTATTGACCAATGTGAGTGTAACATCCAATTCAGTAACCGTTGATATTACAGCCGGAATACACAGCCTTGAATTGGTATCGTCATTTACCACGCTATCGGAGTTAAAAACCAATAATCCAATTTCAGTTCGTTACAATCGTTCAAGTTCAAAAGAAATAATTATTCAGAACAAAACTGTCAGCAATCAGGATTTTAAATTTACATTGAATGATTTGCAAGGCAGAAAAATACTTGATAAGAAGTTGTCATTTCTCACTGTCGATAATGCTGTAAATATTCAGAATTTAAGCAATGGGACATATTTATGGACATTGAAAACAAAGGATGCTGGTTATTGTGGAAAGGCATTGATTAATTGAAATTTTTGATTTGTATTGAAACTAAATAATATTCCTAATGAAAAAAACATTTCTATTGCTTATTAGCATCATTCTATTACCCTATTTCTCTACCCTACATGCACAAGAAAAAGCTCCTGAAAACAGTTATCATCAGTATTTCGGAGTTCAGGAATTTGTAAACCGTTGTCCGGATAGAGCCAAGCGCTTAAAAGCAACCGTGAATTTGAATTTGAAAGAATTAAGTGCAGTAAAAGCGGGGTATGCAAAAAGCGATGCTGAAGGAATGAAAGCATTAATTCAATACTATCAATCATCGGCTGCTGGCGAAGTGGAAAGAAAAAAAACGACTATAAATGCTGCATTGAAAGCAGGTTTATCACAAAACCTTTCGAAATACAGTGAAAGAGTTTCCGTTACTTTCGACAGTAATGCATATTTGGCCGAACGGTATGCCAAAGCGGTAAAAGCCGTAGAAAATTGGCATAAAACCTACAAGCCAACTTCAAAAGCAGAAATTGAAAGTGGATTATTTTACCTGCTTGACAACAAACCACAAGTGTATTATGCTGGCAGAGTGGCTCAACTGAACAATGTTTATTGGACATCCTTGAACGTTGCTATTCGTATGGATGCTTTCGTGAAAATATTTTACAGTTACATTCAACACCCATTAAAAGAAGACGGTATTGCGCTTTTACTATTAAGTTACATAGAGGAACAAGCCGAATTTATCAATGTACATGGGGCAACTGGAGAGGGGAATTGGACAACTGGTGAATCGGCAATTTTTCTCAATCTCGCCGTGAATTTTCCTGAGTTCAAAAATGCAGCCGATTGGAAAAAAGTGAGTTCAGGTCGTTTCTTACACAACTTAACCACCGATTTTTATGCCGATGGTGCGCAAACCGAATTGTCCTTACATTACGGGTATCTAACATATAGAACTTGTATGAATTTCAGGGATTTAATGATTCGTGCTGGATTAAAAGTCCCCGCAACTTTTAGTAGTCAGCTGAATGCCCAATTGACTTATAATGCCTGGTGTGCCTATCCAGATGGTGCTTTGTTTCCTGCAGGCGATTCCAATTCAGAGAACAACGACCTCGCATCTGGGCTCGATTATGCAGAAAAAACAGGGAATGATGAAGCTTTGTATCTTTTTAGTAAAGGACAAAAAGGGAAAGCACCCAACGGTTTGCCATCCCGCTTGTTCGACTGGTCGGGCTATGCTGTGAGCCGAGATACTTTGCCGGTTGCCAACCAGTTCAGCTTTTTTGATATGGGGCCTTACGGTTCTGGTCATCAGCAACACGATGCATTGATGCTTTCTATTTACAACAAACGCAAAATTTTGGTGGATAATGGGCGCTATCATTATTTCTTGTATGATGGTTGGACAGAGTATTATTTCAAAGCCACACGCGGTCACAACACCGTAAGCATTGACAGTTGCACGCAGTTATTCCCCGATTGGCGTGTGGACAACGAAGCAATGAAAAAATATTATTACAGTCATTCCACCAAACCCATTGCCACCACCGAATACAAAATTACAAAGGATTTTGATTTTTTCAGAGGAATAACGCGCAACGGTTATATCGAAAATGATAAAGATGGCAAAGGATTTGGCGCTAGATTATTAGGCAAAAATGCACACCGACGTGGTGTGTATTATAAACGTGGAAAATACTGGGTAGTATTGGATCAGGTATTCACCGACCAAAAACGTGATGTGACCACTTACTGGCACTTTCATCCAGATGTAAAAAAGGTGGAAATTTTAGCCAATCAAGCTCTTGTAACTTCCGATGCAGACAAAGGTAATTTATACATGCTTCCAATAAGAGGAAATGTATCGCCAACAGGAAAATTGTTTTTCGGGAACGAGGCATTGAAACAAGGATGGTATGCACCAAAATATGGAGAGAAAGTGCCGGCTTTTGCAGCTGAGTATTACTGCAAAGGCGAGTCGTTGACTTGGTATGTGTGGCTGATTGTTCCGTTTGATGGAGAAAAATTACCCACAGTAAGCGGCGTGGCCACTGCACAAGGCGACGGAAAATATAGCATTCAGTTGAAAATTAACGAGCAACCGGATATGATAACTATTGACATGGGAGCCAAACCTCAGTTTGAAGAGGATAAATATAACGAAGGAATTGTTCCGGCATATATTATAACCCCCAACCCCTAAGCTAGATAAACCAGAACAAAGAATTAAGATTCACCACTGAGATACTAAGTACACTGAGATACACTAAGAATATCAGTTGAACAAAGAACACTAAGAAAAAACATAAATGTTTTTTTATCTGCAATTGTTTCTCTATAAAACATTTATGTTTTATACTTAGTGGTCTATATTTGGTTGAAAATTAAACTTAGTGTATCTATGTGGTCTATGTGGACTAAGTGTTGAATCTCTTAAATTTTAATTGCGTAGCAATTTAATCTATATAAAGTCTATTTGCGAAACAAAAGATTTGAACGCAAATTAAAGCAGCAAAATCTCAGATTTTTATGCAATGTAGTTAGCTGATATAATGACTTATATTGAAATATTATGCCAGGAAATACACGAATTTGAAAGATAAGGTACTAAAGAAGATTTCAAAACACAGTTTGTACAAATAAATGATAATCAAATTAACTAACTTCTCTCTTTTCCCCCTTCGGGGGGCAGGGGGCTAATTTTAAACATTATGAAATTTTACACATTAACAGCATTACTCTTATTATCGACATTAACTTTATCTGCAAGTAAACCTGCAAGTAAACCACAACCAACCAACGATACCTGCTGGTGGGTAGGAATCACGGCACTCGGTGATGTTATGCCCGTAAGTAAAAACTTCAAGGGAAATATAATTGCCGATTCCTATGGTAATCAGGTGCAACCGCTTCTATTATCCAACAAAGGTGATGTGGTGTGGAGTGAAGAACCTTTTGAAGTGAAAATAGAAAATGGAAAAGTGGATATCCTTCAAGCAAAAGGAGAAATAATTAAAACAAAAGCAGGTAACAGCTTAAAAGAAGCCTACTTATATGCTTCCAATCATTATTTTCCTTCACAACACAAATTACCTGATGCAACCCTTTTTTCTGCTCCGCAATACAATACCTGGATAGAATTGATGTACAACCAAAATCAGGCAGACATTCTGAAATATGCCCATGCCATTATCGACAATGGTTTTCCTGCTGGTGTGCTGATGATAGATGACAACTGGCAGGAAGATTACGGCAAATGGAATTTCCATGCTACCCGTTTCCCAAATCCGAAAGCCATGATACAAGAACTTCACGGCTTGGGATTTAAAGTCATGCTGTGGGTATGTCCCTTTGTGAGTGCCGATTGCGATGTGTATCGCGACTTGGTCTCAAAAGGAGCTTTCTTGAATTCCGAATCAAAAACAGTGAACAACAGCACATTGCCCACGCTCGATTTTAGGGGAAACGTGAAACCCGAAATGGTTGCATGGTGGAACGGATTGAGCGCAGTGCTCGATTTGTCGAACCCCATTGCCGAGCAATGGTTCAAGGGAGAATTGAAGAAACTGCAAACCAACTATGGTATTGATGGTTTCAAATTCGATGCCGGCGATGCTGAATTTTATGCCAGAGGTACTAGCAAAGGGAAGGTTTCGGCCAATACGCAGACCGAACTTTTCGGAAAGATAGGACTTGACTTTCCGCTCAACGAATACCGCGCGATGTGGAAAATGGGCGGACAACCGCTGGTGCAACGCTTGAGGGACAAAGCGCACAGCTGGTCGGATTTGCAAAAACTGGTACCGTCGATGATGGTGCAGGGCTTAATGGGCTATTATTACAATTGCCCCGATATGATAGGTGGAGGCGACTTTACTTCTTTCCTATCTGTTAGTAAAATAGATGAAGAATTAATCGTGCGTTCGGCACAATGTCATGCGTTGATGCCCATGATGCAATTCTCGGTGGCTCCGTGGCGTATTTTGAGTGCCGAAAACTTGAAAGCGGTAAAAGCAGCTGTTCAGCTTCGTCAGAAATTCTCAGCCTATATTTTGACTGCTGCAAAAAACACTGCTGCTACAGGTATTCCAATCATTCGACCACTTGAGTTCGATTATCCCAATCGGGGATATGAAAATATTAGCAACCAGTTTTTATTAGGCGATTCTTTATTGGTAGCACCAATAGTTGACAAAGGAATTAGCTCCCTGAAAATAATGTTGCCCCAAGGAAACTGGAAATATAAAAGTGGGAAAGTTTTCAAAGGAAATAGGCAAATTGAAGTGGCGGTAACGATAGCCGATTTGCCCTATTTTGAACGTGTAAAATAATTCGGAATGATTTTTTTGCACTAAAATCATTTATTTCCGTAGAAAATCATTCAAAAAGCAAATTATTTTCAATTTTAAAACATTGATTATCTGATAAATAAAAACCTGCGTACAATTTTACACGAATACAGATTATTTTATACGTTTGCTTGTATCCACATTACTATTTTTGTATCGAATTAAATCCAATCAATACAATATTCTTAATTTAAAAAACTTTTAAAACAATATCAAAATGAAAAAAATTACTTTAATAGTGCTAAGCGTTATGTGTTTTGCCACTATGGCCAATGCCCTTACTTTTTATGTAGATGGTGTAAACGGCGACGATACCTTCGATGGTCAAACTTGGGCAACTGCCAAGAAAACAGTGAAAATGGCAGCTACTATGGCGTATGGAACACCGGGAGTGGATGATATTTTTGTAAAAGGTGGCACTTATGAGCAAGGTATGGGGCAATTGAGGTTTTTAACAGGTGATAATTATTATGGGAGTTTTGCTGGTACTGAAACATCTCCTTCCGAACGACTTTTGAATGATAATGATGGGAATGGAATTACCGAAGCGTGGGAGTTTAAATATCCTACTATTTTGAGTTCTGTTTCAAGTAATAGAGATACGAATACTGCAGGGGTAAGTGCTGGCGGGGCATTTATTATTAATTTTGCCCCCACGGGAAGTACCCTTACAGCCATCATTGTAGATGGATTTACCTTTACCCATGTATTGAATTATACATCTCTTGTTTCCACTCTCAAAACTATAAATCCTAGCATTTTTAGAAACAACAGCATTACAAATTGTATGCTTAGCTACCCGGTTACGGGGTCATACTGGTCTGTGTTATGTAGTTTGAAAGGTTCTATTACCAACAATTTGATTGAAAACAATAGTTTATCTCTAAATGCTACTTCTACTTTTAGCAATGGTACTGCATATCCAATGTTATTTATTTCTTCCGAAACAACTGCATCAAATTGTATTGTCCGTAACAATGTATTGAATTTAGATTACAGCCAGATGAGTCCGAGTGCTAATGCAAATGGGAATTCAATAGGCTTAATGGTACATGTGGAAGGAAAGACTCCTTATTCTGCAAATAACAAAAATACAGTTGTCAAAAACTTTATTATACATAACAATGAAGTAAATTATACAGGGTCAATTAATACCCATCCTACTACTGGTGTTGTTACTGATGTGACTAAAATGTTGCGTGGTGCTATACTTGCAACTGCAAGTACATTTCCTTCCGACTCAATATTAAATTGTGTAATTGCAAACAATAAAACCACCAATTGTGCTTCAGCCGGTATGCACTTGTATTTTAGTACTTTTGCCGCAGCAGCAACCCCTCAAAGTGGAATTCAAGCTTGGAACAATGTGTGTTGGAACAATCAGAATGATGGGGTCGTATCCAATATGAAATGGTTGCAGGGTACGGGTTTAACCTGGAATGTAAACACGCTTATCAGCAATAATTATACAAATGGAGGCGGAATTGATAATCTTTTCCCCAATATCGCAAGTCTAGACAATACTTTGGATGCTGTAACCAACAATCCTAAATTCAAAACGCCTACTGTAACTGTAGGTAATACTTATGATTTATCATCAGAACAATCTGTATGGTCAATTCAAGAGGGTTCTTACTTGGCAGGAAAAGCCTTAACCTCAAGCAATCTTACAGACAAAGCAGGAAAAGCATTTAAAAATCCGGGAGCAGTAGGTGCTTACGAATTGGCAGCACCTTCAGCCCTTCATAACGCTTTCGAAAACAAAGCATTCAGTATAGTTGCTGGCAAGAACAGATTAGATGTGATAAACATTACCACTGGTAGCATTGCTATGGTATATAACTTGGCAGGAATGAAAATGGCTCAAAAAGACATTACTTCTTCAGTACTTTCCTTCGATTTACAAAGTGGAATCTATTTGGTTCGCATTGGCAATTCGGTTCAAAAGGCGATTGTAAGATAGTAAAAAAAGTTTGAAGATTTGAAGATTTGAAGATTTGAAGATTTGAAGATTTGAAAATTTGAAAATTTGAAAATTTGTCCCGATAGCTATCGGGATGAAGATTTGTCCCTGCAATTTTTGGGGTTGAAGATTTCAATTTAAAAAACTGACAATTTTAGGATTAAAAACAAAACATTAAATAACCCGTCTGACCGCTTTGAGCGGTTGGGCGGATTTTAAAACAATTAATCAAGAATCAATCAATTTAAAACAATTAAAAATGAAAAAACTTACTTTTTTGATGATTTGCTTTTTGGGCATTTCGATCATGGCAAATGCAGCTGGTCCTTATTTTGTAGATTATAGCAAAGTTGACAATTCTGGAGATGGTTTGTCTTGGGAAACAGCCAAAAAAACCATTGCAGGAGTAGTAGCTACTTCAGGTGAAAGTGTATATGTAAAATCCGGAACATACGCCCAGAGTACTACAACGCTGGTGTTCATTGCGGAAGTAAATTATTACGGCAGCTGCGATGCAGCAAATACCGGTACGGCCACTACCCGTTCATTGAGCGATTTGGATGGTAATGGTATAATTGAGCCTTGGGAGTTTACGAATGCCACATTGTTAACAACAACTTATGCCAGTAGTACTAATCAAGCATTTACTTTAGACGGGAATGTAGATGGTTTTGTATTTAAACATACATGGACTGCCGGTACGGGAATGACAAGAACATTTGGTGGTCAATCGACAATATCCACTTTTAAAAATAATACCATACGTAATTGTGAATTAAGTTTGAAGGCAGCAGCTAGCTTTTGGTGTCCGGTATTAAACATCTCAGGTATTGCATCCGACTGTTTGGTTGAAAACAACAAATTAACTATAACAACAACGAGTGCTTTTAATAATGGTACAGCTAGAGGTTTGGTTATAATCAATACCGGATCAAAAGCATCAAACTTCATTATTCGTAATAATCTACTTAATTATAATTATAGTGCTTTATTATCGACATCAACAGCAAATGGCAATACCAATGGTTTGATAGTGCATTTAAATAGCGCAGCTGCAGGAGGCACAGTTGTGAAGAATTTTGTAATCAATAACAATGAAATAAATTTTACAGGCTCTTCTTCTTCTCCGGCATTGCCCATTGCATCCCGTGCTGCCGTATTGAGTTGTGCGGGTACTATTGCCACTGATTCAATATTGAACTGTACAGTTGCCAATAACAAAACAACCAATCTACTTTGTGCCGGTATTAATTTCAATTCGTCTAGTTCAAGTGTTATTTTGCAAGGATATAACAATGTGGCTTACAACAATTACAATACAATAACCAGCACCAGCACGACTTCATTAAGTAATATGGTTATCACACCTAATGTTATAAATACCGGAGGTTTGGTTAGCAATAACTATACAAACGGTGCAGGCTTAACCAATGGAACCCGTATTACAAACAACGACAATACCCAAACTGCTATTGATAATACCATTTTCAAATTCAGTAATCCTACAGATTATCAAGGATTGCCAACAGCTTACGCTGGTAACCCGGTAGGTCAAACTGCAGTTTCGTCGCTTTGGTCGCTTACTTCAGGTTCGTATTTAACTGCCAAAGGTTTAACCTCGAGCAACAAATATGATAAGGCAGCCAACCTATTTGCAGCTACTCCTGCTATTGGGGCGTATGAATACAGCACGTTTACTACCACGCTCAGCATTGGTGCCAACGGTGGTATATCTGGTTATACCCATGCCCAGGAAGTAACCAGCGACTATGCTGCACAAGTGGCTTATACCATTGCTCCAAATTCAGGTTTTAAAGTTCTTTCATTGCTGTACAATGGTGTGGAAAGCAAATCCAGTATTGTAAGTGGCGTATTTACTGCTCCTGCTCTGATTGGCAACGCTACATTGGCAGTAACTTTTGACATAAGTACAGGACTTGTCAATGCTTCTGATAATGTAAGATTGATGGGTTCTAAAAACTTGTTACAAGTGGAAGGTTTGAAGCAAGGCGATATGATTAGCGTTTATAATCTTGCTGGCGCAAAACTTGCCACTAAAACAATGGCAGGTAACTCCGCTTCTTTCTCACTGAACAGTGGGATTTATTTGGTAAAAATAAATAATAAGGTAAATAAAGTTGTAGTTAACTAATTTTCTCTTTATACTTTAAATTCATAAAAAAAATAATCATGAAAAAACACATCTCATTAATTATTAGTATTCTGTGCATTTCTGCTATGGCAAATGCAGCTGGTCCTTATTTTGTAGATTTTAGCAAGGCAAATGATAACGGCGATGGCTTAGGCTGGGCAACAGCAAAACAAACTATTTTAGCTGCATCAACTCTTGCAGCTTCGGGCGAAAATATTTATATAAAAGGCGGGACTTTCACAACTTCTACAGCTATGGTATTTAAAGCAGGTGTAAACTATTACGGCAGCTGCGATGCCGCAAATACATTAGTAGCCACTACCCGTTCCCTGAGCGATATGGATGGCAACGGCGTAATCGAACCTTGGGAATTCTCAAATCCTACACTTCTTTCTTCAACAAATAATAGCACTTCAGGCACCGCAGGTGTATTTAATTTTGCATCTCTTTGCTCTATAGATGGATTTGTTTTTACAAGTACATATTCTGGAGGAACTTATGTAAGAGTTTTTACTCAAGACGCTTCACCTAATAATATTTATACATTTAGAAATAATATTATTAGAAATTGTAACATCTCTAATTCAACTGGTGGTGCTTCTGCCGGTTTTCTGACACTTACAGGTACATCTACCAATTGTCTGATTGAAAACAATCGGTTTAATGTTACTACCACTGCTACATTTAACAACAACACCAATAGAGGATTGGTTGTGGTAGGTTCAGGGGCAAATGTTTCTAATTTTGTGATACGTAATAATAACCTGAACTATAATTTAAGTACAGTTAAAGCTGGTATGACTAGCAATTCCAGCACCATGGGTTTTATTGTGCAATTAGCAGGTGGTGGTGCTACAGTTGTGAAAAACCTGATTGTTAACAATAACGAGATTTACTTTACAGGATCTGCTACTTTACCCACCGCAACCCGTGGAGCAATTTTGAGCTTTGGAAGTACTACTGCTACCGATTATATTCTTAATTGTACTGTTGCCAATAACAAAACCACCAATTTGAGTTGTGCTGGTATTAGTTTCAATTCCGCCATAATTCAAGCATATAATAATGTTGCTTTTAATAATTATAATGGTGGTTCTTTAAGCAATATGGTTATTCCTACAGCAATTACCACCGGTGGATTAGTTAGTAATAACTTTACAAACGGTGCCGGTATAGCGAATGCAACTTATGCTGCCAATAATGATAACACACAAACGGCTACCGACAACAGCTCGTTCAAATTCAGTAACCCTACCAATTACCAAGGCCTTCCAACTTCTTATTCCGGTAATCCGGTAGGAAAAGCGGCTGCCACATCACTTTGGAGTATTGCTTCGGATTCGTATTTAGTAGCAAAAGGAATTACCAATTTGAACATTGTAAATGACAAAAACGGAAATGCTTTTGCTGCCACACCTGCCGTGGGTGCGTATGAAACCCAAGCAACCTATTTTGTCGATTTCAGTAAAACGGATGATAGCGGAGCAGGAACAAGCTGGGAAACAGCAAAAAAAACGATTGCGGCCGCTTCGGCATTAAGTAAGGCTTACGATAATATCTATATAAAAGGTGGTACATTTACGACGGGTGCTTTAGTTACCTTTGTTGCCAACAGATATTACTATGGCAGTTGCGATGCTTCCAACACCGGAACAACTACTACCAGAGCAGTAAGCGATTTAGACGCGAATGGCATTGTAGAATCTTGGGAATTATCCAATCCGACCCAAATTTTTTCAACTTTCTATGGCTCTCCAGCCATTACAGTAGCTGCTTCCATTGTGGATGGTTTTGATTTCAAATATACTATCAATAGCAGTGCTGCTTCAGCACCAAGATTTCTGGTATTTTCCAATGCACCTATTTTCAGAAATAACAGCATTCAGAATTGCAATATAACTTATGCGAATGGAACGGGTTTAAGTGGTGCAACTTTTCAAGTGTTGATGAATCCTCTTGGGACTTTTAGCAATAATTTGGTTCAAAATAACAACTTAACTTTTAATGCGACTTCCGATTATAACGGTGGTACTGCTTACCCTTTTTTGTATTTAAGTGGAGTTAGTGCTTCGGGTTGTATTGTTCGTAACAATAAAGTAACGTTGAACTGTGCTTTAGCAACCAGTGTTAGTAATAATTTATATCCATTTGTTACTATCTCAAAACATTCAGCTTTAAAAACAGTATTGAAGAATAGCATTATTCACAACAATGAAGTGGCATATACTGGTTCACTTTCATACCCTACTTTTCCCAACTGTGGCGCAATTACTTTGTATGCGGCAGGTGTAACAGACTCAATTTTGAATTGTACGGTAGCAAATAATAAAATGACCAATGCTGCTACTACTGCCGGAATAAATTTTAATTTTCAAAATACTACCAAAGGCATTCAGGCATACAACAATGTAGCCTGGAATAATTACAATGGCAGTACATTGACTAATTATAATTCTGTAGCGGAAGTAACAATGGGAACCGGAACTCAGATTAAAAATAATTTTAGCAACGGAGCAGGTTTAACCAATGGAACTAAAATAACCGGTTCGGATAATACTCAGACAGCTACGGATAATACTCAATTTTTATTTGCAACACCCACTACTGCGGCTGGTAATACCACTGATTTGACTTCAGAAAAATCAGTATGGTCGCTTACTTCGGGTTCATATTTAATAGCCAAAGGCATAACTTCGAGCAACAATTACGATAAAGCTGGTAACAGTTTTGGGGCAACTCCGGCAGTGGGTGCTTACGAATATAAAAATATAATTATTAATAGCACTACAAATTGGAGTGATTTGCCATCGGCAAATGCTGGAACTGACATTTTAGTTTCATCGGGTGAACTTATTTTAAATTCAAATGCAGCTATAAATAAGGTTACTGTTGCTCCTGGCGCAAAACTTACCTTAGGTTCAAACACATTGACTGCAACCAATGGTATCACCCTCGAAAGCAATACTGACGCAACTGCTACTATTTTAGATAGTTATAGCACACCAACTTTAATTGCCACTGTTCAACAACATGTAAGTGCTGGTCGCAATTGGTATTTAAGTTCGCCAGTTTCTGCAGCTCCTTATACCTGGTTAAGTCGTGGTACGAGTGTTCAAGGATGGAATGAAGCAACCAAAGCATGGGTTCCGGTAACTGAGGGTGCGTTAGTAAGAGGTAAAGGTTATGTACAAGTTGCTACAACCATTGTTTCACCTGCATCCACTACCGGCACAACAGGAACTGTAAACGTAACTGGTACAACCAACTCAGGCGATGTAGCAATTACCGTTAGCCGTACCGAATCGAGTTCGAGTTGCGGATTTAATTTAGTAGGTAATCCGTACCCTTCGTACTTAAAATGGACTGGCGTGAATGGATTTTTAGCAGAGGCAACCAACGATAGTATTAGTACCAGCTTTTGGTATCGCACCAAAAACAGTTCCGATGCGTATGTGTTTACAACCTATAACGGTTCAAGCCATTTGGTTGTAGGGGGCACAACTTTAAATAATAATGCCCTCAACGAGTTTATTCCTCCAATGCAAGCATTTTGGATTCGTGTAGATGCAAATACAGCAGTTTCAACTCATAACGTTAGACTTACCTTTAAAAACAATATGCGTTTTCACGGAGTGGGCGATAACAATAAATTCAAAGCACCAAAAGCCGATGAGCGACAACTAGTACGTTTGCAATTAGCTAATGGCAATCAATCAGACGAAGCCTTGCTATATTTCGATGCTGCTGCTGCAAACAGTTTCGATAATTACGATTCGCCAAAGATGATGAATAACAGCGCTACCTTGCCCGACTTGTACACTACTGTTGGAACGGAACGCTTGGTAATAAATGGTATGAATGCAATTGCCGATAATATGGAATTACCACTTGGCTTTACGCTTAAAGCAGCTGCCACCGGACTGAAACTCAAAGTTAGTGAACTCAGCAACTTTGCAAGTGGCACAAAAGTATATTTATTGGATAAAGAGCAACATGCGCAAACCGAACTGCTTCCAACAACGGAATACACTTTCGACACTTCCGTTTCTACCACCAACAACGAAAACCGATTTGCTCTGCTTTTCCGTGCACCAAGCGTTACCACAGGAATTGATAATGCCGAATACGCAAACATAAAAGTTTATGTAAATGCCAACCGTCAAATTGTAATTGACGCACAGGCAGGCAACAACTACGCCATTTACAATGCATTGGGACAAATCATTGAAAACGGAAAAACAATTTCAAACTTTCAAACGTCAAACGTCAAACTCTCAAACGGAGTTTATTTGGTAAAAGTAGCTAATCAGTCAAACAGAGTTATAATTAAATAATGTGTTGTTGTGCTGATACGTTGATGTGTTGATAAAAGAACACGAAACGTGAAACACGAAACGCGAAACAAAATAAGTATCATGAAAAAGAAAAAATATAGAGCACCCCGTATCGAATGGATACCACTTGACAATGAAATTTCGCTTGCATTGGAATCTAATCCACCTTTAGGACCCAATGAAGGATTTCTAAGAATTTCTAACGATAAAATTCAGGATCCATTCAAATCAAATAACTGTTAAATTATAGTTTAAAATGGATATGAAAAAAAATAAAAAGTCATTAATCGGTAGTTTATACTTTAAGAGTTCCTTCAGATTGATAATCGTGTTGCTGACGAGTACTTTTCTGTTTCAAATAAATGCTCAAACAATTGCTAAAACAGGGACAAAAATATCAGGAATTGTTTTCGACGAAACAAATCTACCGATTATTGGGGCAAATGTGCGGATGGAAAGTACGAAAACGGGAACGATTACAGATAATGATGGAAAATTTACGTTAAATGGAACACTAAATTCGGAACTGATAATATCTTACATAGGATATGAAACCAAACGGTTGGATATCAAGAATCAGTCGTTCCTTAGAGTTACGCTACAGCCTTCTTCAAAAGATATTTCTGAAGTAGTAGTAGTTGGTTATGCCTCACAAAAGAAAGCCAGTGTGGTGGGTGCTATATCACAAATAAAAGGTGCAGACTTGATGAAAGCCGGAGTTCCTTCGGTGGCAAATGCCTTGTCGGGTAAAATTCCGGGGTTGGTAACCATTCAGCAATCTGGGCAGCCGGGTTCTAATGATTCCAAAATTTACATTCGTGGTCTTTCAACCATAGGTAGTTCTTCGCAAACGCCCCTAATACTTGTGGACGGTATCGAACGAAGCATGAGCGATATGGATCCTTCTGATATTGAAACTATTTCAGTACTGAAAGATGCTTCAGCCACTGCCGTTTTTGGCGTAAAAGGAGCTAATGGGGTGATTATGATTACCACCAAACGCGGTCAGGAAGGTAAAATGGAAATTTCGGCATCCTATGATTATATAGTGAAATCAGCTACAAGTTCGGGTATACAAGAAAATTCTTATCTCACAAAATCAGCTTTGAACAATCAGTATCGTAACTTAAATCAATTTAATAATGTTGTGAGCGATGAAGTA
The DNA here is from genome assembly GCA_020049335.1 of Paludibacter sp. GTDB lineage: Bacteria > Bacteroidota > Bacteroidia > Bacteroidales > Paludibacteraceae > Paludibacter. The sequence continues at coordinate 40,595 of JAIFKX010000075.1, forward strand.
TTAAATCATTATCTTACGCAGGATATGCCCTATATTTATCCCGATGTTGATTCGTGGAATTTGAATGTGAAAGATTATACTAGTGATCAACGATTAACAATTTCCGCAAGAGGGGGTACAAAAAAGGCAAGATACTATATCTCCTTGGGTTATTTGAATGAAACGGATTTGTTAAAATCATACCAGACCCTCTATGATCCTTCGTATAGTTACAACAGGTATACCTACCGATTGAATTTTGACTTTGACATTACCAAAACCACCAAACTTTCCATCTCTGGTGGAGGATATTTGGGTATGAGTTCGCAAGGCGGAGGTAATCAGGCAAATGTTTCCAAATTTTTAAATGATGCTTATGTAATGCCCCCATACATTACCCCTTATTTTTATCCACAATCGTTTATAGATCAATATCCCGATCCTAGATATCCCAATACAGGGGAACGTATTTCATATAGCGGCGGTGGATTTTGGCAACGCAACACGCAGGGTACATTGAAACAAGAGCGAGACATGATTGGAACGGATGTGGTGTTGAAACAAAACCTGGATATGATAACCAAAGGGCTAAATTTTCAAGGCTCATTATCCTACAACAATCAGACTTCGTGGCAAGGTGGTGGCTATGAAAGCTATAACGGTGAAAGTTATACTTTCGAATTGACTGCCAATGGCGGCTATCAATGGAAAAGGTATGTAGGAACCAATCAAGATGATTATTCGCCGGTAGTACCACTAACGCAAGCAGTACTAAGACACTTTGGACAAATACCTAGCATGAATTATGTGTATAGCGGGCAATTTAATTATGCGCGTTCTTTTGGAAACCACAATGTGAGTGCACTGGCTTCCATAAAACGTCGTATAAGTCAGTCGGGAGCAAATTTCCAGCATTTTGAAGAAGATTGGGTGGGACGTGCTACTTATGATTATTTGGGTAAATATTTGTTTGAAGTAAATGTTGGAGTTTCAGGATCGGAACAGTTTTCACCAGAAAAGAGATTTGGTACTTTCCCTGCGCTTGCTTTAGGTTGGAATGTGGCGCGTGAGGAATTTTTCAAGAAAGCTATACCTGCTGTTTCAACCATGAAATTCCGTTATTCTTATGGTGAATCGGGTAGTGACGGTGGTCTGTCTGGATTCTTATATCTTTCCAGTTTTGCCAATTCCACAGGCTATTCCACTGGTACAAATTTAACCAGCTTGCCGGTAAGTACATTGGCCGAAAGCAAAGTACCCAATTACGACGCCACGTGGGAACGTGCCAAAAAGCACAATATAGGTTTTGATTTTGGTGCGTTGGAAGATAGATTGACGTTGACAGTTGAATTGTTTTCCGAAAATCGTGATCATATTCTTATTCCACGCACTATACCCAGTTGGTTTGGGCAAACGGTACAAAATCAGAATGTTGGTGCTGTAAAAAAACACGGTTACGAATTTGATTTGGGTTATCGTGATAAAGTAGGTGAATTGAATTATTGGGTAAAGTTAAATTTCAACTACAATGAGAATCGAATCTTGAATCAAGATGAACCATTATTGACACCAGATAATATGAAATTAGCAGGAAAACCAATCAGTGCCATTATTTCTCAACCAAATTATGGATATTATCAGAATATGGATGAGATGATGAATTATTCACTAAATAATTTAACATTTAATGGAACAACAAATGTAGCCAATACGGGTTTTATTTTGGGTGCAGACAAGCTCCTGGATTACAACGGCAATGGTTTGGTGGAATGGGACAAAGATGCAGTAGCGAATAAATATTCAACCAACCCTAATGCATCCTTTGGCTTTTCGGGTGGTTTCGATTACCGAAACTTTGATTTTAGTTTTATGGTGCAGGGAGCATCTTTATATGCCCGTAATTTTTGGAGATACACTGTTCCACTAATGGATTTTGGCGGCGGAAGACCTATTCTTTACAAAGACCATAGCGATACCTGGACACCAGATAATCCGAATGCAGCCTATGCAGCTTGGGGAGGATTTAGTCACAGTAGCAAAGGAGTAACGGATGGTAGTTATATCAGGTTGAAAAATATTGAAATTGGCTATAACTTAAAAGGTAAAATACTAAAATCAATTGGTTTGTCGTCGGCAAGATTATCATTAAACGGTGCCAATCTGTTGACCTACGCTCCTGGTTATTTTATAGGAGATCCTGAAAATCAAGCCAATACGGATTCGTATGGTGTAGTGAGCTATGGTTATTACAGTTACCCTATTCCAAAACTTTATACATTGGCTTTGAAAGTTAACTTCTAATTTAATGAAATTATAATACAGATGAAACATATATTTTTAAAAATCGTAATTAGCTGTGCTGTGGGTGTTGGAATGAGTGCATGTACTTCCTTTTTGGACCAAGTACCCGATTCTGTAACTTTCAACGAAGAACAGGTTTTTACTGATTATACAAAAAGTCAGCAATTTGTGGATCAATTGCTTGTTCCTTTTGCTTATTTGGACGACAATTGGAACAATACAGCAACCGTTTCCGGATTTTTTGGCAAACAGTTTTATGGTACTCGTGATAAAATTACTGATAACGGATTGGCCAATACCCAAAGTATGGCAACTTCTGCTGCAACTATTATGAGAGCAGGCGACTTTATGACTGCGGAAACTTATGGAGGAGGTACCATGTTTTATGAATGTGCTGATAACCGATTCAACACATTATGGAAAGGTATCAGAATTTGTAATTTGTCTATAGCCAATATCGATAAAATTGAAAACGCAACTCCAGAACAAAAGAACAAAATACTGGGTCTGGCTTATTTTATGAGGGGACATTTTTATTTTATGTTACTACAAGGCTGGGGCGGAATGCCATGGATAGACAAACCGCTGGATCCGTCAAGTAATATGGATTTACCAAGAGATACTTACGTAAAAACTGCACAAAATATTGCCAATGATTTTGCTACTTCCGCTAATTATTTGCCCGATGTGGTGGATGACAAAGACTGGGGAAGACCTTCCCGCATGGCGGCTTTGGCCTACAAAGGGAAAGCATTGTTGTGGGCTGCCAGTCCGTATGCCAACCCTGCCAATGACAAAAAACTGTGGGAGGATGCAGCTTTAGCACTTGGTGATGCACTTACAGCAGCACAATTTTCGGGATATTATCGGTTGGTATCTGCCGAGAACTTTAAAAAACTATTTGTTGACATCACCGATGGGGAACCTTTTCATGAAGTATTGTTTGGTCGTTTATTTGCCAATAAAACCTTGGTGGCATCTCCCTTTTATGCCGGCATTTTGTCAACTGCATTTAAACTAACAAACTCTAGTGGCGGAGAATCACCTTCCGAAAATCTGGCCCAATGTTACGGTTGGTCCAATGGAGAACCAATTGACCCCACATCGGCAGAATACCTTTCGTCCCCTTTTACTGGCAATGGTGTAAATCATACAGGAAGAGATCCCCGGTTTTATCAAACAATGTTGTATAATGGAGCTGATAATTCATTTGTGAAGAAATACAATCGTAAAGTCGAAATTTGGAATAAAGCGTATGACAACAAACCAGCAGAAGAATTAAAACTGACAACGCAAAAATTGCCTCAGTCAGGATACACAATGACTGGTTATTATGTGTGGAAACTGTATGGCGAAAAATTTACCAGTACTACAAGTATTGTTACTACCATGTCAAATTTTATCCGCTTGGCTGATGTGTATTTGTATTATGCCGAAGCCGCCAACCGTGCCTGGGGTGCAACAAGTTCTCCTTCTGGTATAACTGCTGTACAGGCAATTAACGAAGTAAGAAGACGTGTGGGAATGCCCGATTATGACCCCGCTAGTTCACAACCATGGTTAGTGCCCGGCGATGAAGCTTCCTTTGAACAAAAAATCAGAAATGAGATAAGGATAGAAACAGCTTATGAAGACAAGCGTTTCTACGATTTACGCCGTTGGAGAATGATGACTGATCCTACGGTACAGCAAACGCAAGCTATGTATATTGAAAAAACCGCTGCCAATACATTCAAATACAGTATAGTGAACCTTGATCCTATATATAATTTGCAGTGGCAAGAAAAGCATTATCTGTTCCCTTTTGCTGTTGCAAACGTAAACATAGGTCCTAATTTCAAGCAAAATCCGGGGTGGTAAAAGACCAATTAATAATTAAGAATTAAGAATTAATACCATGATTAATTGCGAGTTTTATTATACAACTAAAAAATATTTTTCAGTATGAGATATTATATAAAAAACATAACTCTAACATGTCTTCTCATTTCTTGTACGACGGTTTTGCAGGCTCAAATGGCTGTAAAGGCTGATTCAACTAAGAATGTAACGGCTGAAAAGGTAAATGTATTATTTGGAACGCAGGATTACAACCGATTTGTGGGTAATATGAGCGTTGTAAAAGGGGAAAATCTCACTTCAACACCTGCCCTTATGGTGAATGAAGCATTGAAAGGGAAAATTCCAAGTTTTTTCAATATGCAGAATAATGGCAACATTGGTACGGCAAATTATTTTGCATACATACGTGGTAGTTTAAGTGGCTATCTGGTATTGATAGATGATGTAGAAAGGTCGTTAGAAAGCTATGATATTGAACAGATTGATGAAATTAGGGTGCTAAAAGATCCAGTGTCCAAAGCATTATACGGTGGAAGGTTGAGCAATGGAATAGTCCTGATAAAGACCAAACGTGGCAATAATGGCAAACCTCAGTTTAAACTGAACGTACAAAAAGGAATCAAAACGCCTACCGTGTTGCCCGACTACCTTAATTCGTATGACTATGCCACTTATTACAATCAGGCATTGATGAACGACAATAAAGGAGTTATTCCAACAGGATTGGGTTATTCTACCGATGCTTTGGATGCCTTTAAAAATCATACCAAATCACTGCAATATCCCGATGTGGATTATTATGGACAGTTTTTGAATAAATCGATGAATGTGAATCGTGTTAGTGCCGAATATTTTGGTGGGGACGATAGAACTAAATACTATACCCATGCTTCTTATCAGGATGAAGGTGGGTTTGAAGCGCATGGTACACATGCTACAAGTATTAAGAAAATGAATATTCAGGGAAATGTTATTTCTAAATTCTCGAAGGATATTTTATTAAAAGCAAACTTTTCAGCTTATTTAGGCAACAAACAATATCCTTCAGGATTCAGTATGAGTACTTTGTCATCGAGGTATCCAAACGCGTATCCTATTTTTGTTAGGGGTGATTCTTTGGGTGGCTCAAGCACTTATCTCGACAATCCGATGGGAGGAATGACGAAAAGTGGTTATTTGACAGAGGATAGAATTAGGTTACAATCGGATTTGGGTTTTGAATTCAAACTGGACAAGTTACTGAAAGGTTTGTCGTTGAAACCGAATTTATCGTTTGATTTGAATCACTTGCAAGCCCTTGCCAAAAAAAATACGGTGGGCATTTACAACATCACTTCTTTCGACGCATTGGGTAATCCATTGACTTATAGTACTTTGCAATCAGAAAAACTTGCCACCTCACAAGCGCTTGATACCGATGGGTACGACAAACGCTTTGGTTTTACAAATACCTTGAACTACGAACGTAAATTTGGCGAACATCAAATAAATGCCGACTTGTTTTATTACCTGGGTTATCAGTACGACGATTTGAGTATCTATTCATACAAACGTCAAAACACAGGACTTCGCGTAAATTATACGCTTGCCGATAAATATACATTGGAAGGGGTGATGAATAATACTTCGTCGATTTTTTACACACCCGACAAAAAGTCCAAATGGTTTCCTGCTGCTGGTTTTGGTTGGTTAATATCAAAAGAGAACTTCTTGAAAGACAGCAAAGTAGTTGACTTTCTTAAATTCAATGCATCGTGGGGAATTAGTGGCGAAGGTGAAATTACACAGAACTTATGGCGCGAAACGTGGACGCAGTCTGGCTCCTATAAATTTAATTCCACCAGCACGAGCAACCTGGCTTATTTGTCCAGGGTGAACAGCGATGTGTTGGATTGGCCAAAACAAAGGGAAATTGATTTGAGTTTGGAAGCTACTCTTTTTAAAGGATTGCACCTGAAAGCCAGCTATTTTGATTATTTGAATTATGACCAGTTGAGCCAAAGGTCATCGTTAACGCCTGGTATCTATGGAGGTACTGCCCTTTTACCTTACAGTAATTATGGTTCTACAGCTTTGAAAGGAACTGAATTTGAAATATCCTACAGCGGAAAAGTACAGGATTTTTCCTATCAACTAAGTGCGCATCTAACGCACAGCAAGAGTGAATATATTACCGTTGACGAAACCGACCTTAAATACTCATCGGTGGGTTTGGCGCGGGATGATATTCGTGGTTATCAAGTGATTGGAAAATATACGCAAGCGGATATTAATCAGGTAATTGCAGGAACAATGCCACAGCCTACGGTTGTAAATCCTACCGATTTGAAAGTGGGTAATTTGATGTACAAAGATGTGAATGGTGATAACAAGATAGATAAATATGACCATACGGTAATTGGAAATTCCTCTCCACGAACCATGTACGGTGGTGATATACGATTGAACTACAAGGGTTTTGAATTATATACCATGCTGCTGGGCTATGGCGATTTTAATCGGTCTATCAAAAATAGCTTCTATGCCAATTATTCCTCATCAAAATACTCTTCGGCAGTGATAGATGGTTTACCCAATGGAAACGCACATCCATTATTGACCACAACAAGTGGAACGAATGATTTTGGTCAAAGTTCTGATTATTGGATAGTGGATGGTGGCTTCTTGAAGGTGCAAAATGTAACCTTGTCCTATTCTTTGCCTACCAAATTTGTAAATTCATTGAAGTTGACGGGATTGAAACTTAGCTTGTATGGAACGGATTTGATGACTTTCTCAAAAATAAAAAAATCAGATCCTGAAAGTATTGACGCTGGCATTGGTTCATATCCTTTGTTCAGTACGTATGCTATTGGCCTATCATTATCATTTTAAAAATTAGAAAATTAAATATGAAGACACTAAAATATTTTATAGTTGCACTATTGGCTGTGAGCATGAGCGCATGTACTGATTTTATGCAGCCCGAAAAAGATGGAGCATTGACCCAGGAATATGTGCTGAATTCCCGTAGCCATTTTATCGGTACATTATATCAAGCTTATTTAGGTTTGCCAACCAGGGTGAATTTTAATTACGAAGCCGCAACTGATAATGCAGTAACAAATACCGACAACACAGCATCGTCAAATGGTGCCCGAAATTTGTCAGCCCTGAGCAATCCTTTTGGGGATGTGTGGGAATCGAATTATAAGTATATCAATATTGTAAATGGGTTTCTTTCTCACATGGTACTGGACAAAACCAAACCAATAAGTACACCTGTTAAATTTGACAACGACAGCACCATCAATATTCAAACCTACAAATTTCTACTTGGTGAAGCTTATTTTTTGAGGGCTTGGTATGAGTTCGATTTGTTGAAAAAATATGGCGGAGTGGCAAGCGATGGCAAAGCCTATGGATTTATTATTGTCGATAAAGTGTTGAATATATCGGACAATCTTGATGTACCCCGAAACAGCTATTACGATTGTGCGCAGCAAATTTCCAACGATTGCGATAGTGCCCGAAAATACTTGCCCTTGGTTTTTTCAGCGGCAAGTGGCGCAAAAGCAGATGGTCTGGCTACCGATAATGGTCATGCATCAGGCATAGCTGCTTTGGCTCTAAAAGCCAGAACTTGGCTGTATGCTGCAAGTCCGGCGTACAATACAACAGGAACAAATCTGTGGCCTAAAGCCGCGCAAACAGCCGCAGATGCTATTTTGGCTAGCGGTGGAGCCATTGATTTGCTGTCGTTCGACGATTATCACAATAGAGCCAACATGAATGATGCGATTTATAATAATGCTGATTGCTTTTTTAGAAGTACAATTAATTCTGGAACTTCTTACGAATCGCAGAATTATCCGCCACGTGCGTTTTCGGGCGATGGGCTTGTGAATCCAACTCAAAACTTGGTGGATGCCTTCCCCATGAGCGATGGCTATCCGCTTGGAACTTCCCCTACAGCGTCAATTAAAGTAGACCCAACCAATGTGGCAACCAACCGGGATCCACGACTAGACAAGATTATTGCCAGAAATGGAGAAACTTTTGCCAACGTGCTTTTGGAAACAAAATCGGGTGGAAAAGATGCTTATGGGTCAAGTTTACTTGCCACACGCACGGGTTATTATCTTCAAAAATTACTGGATCAGGCAGTTTCGCTTGAACCTTTGAAAGTGGTAAATAAATCATTCAGCAATATATTGCTGGGAAAACCGGAATTATACCTTAATTTTGCAGAGGCGGTAATCAATGCCACTGGAAATCCAGATGATAATACTTACGGCATTACTGCCAGAGCAATATTGGCCAAAGTTAGAAACAAAGGGTTAGGGAGTGGAAATGATAAATACCTGAGCACTGTAACCGGAAAAGATGCTTTTCTAGGTTTAGTGAAAAACGAAAGACGACTTGAATTGTGCTTTGAAGATTATCGCTTCTGGGATGTTAGACGTTGGTGTACAAGTGCTACAGATTTGACTGTTTTGAATGCTCCAGTCTATGGTATTTATTCTAGTAATGCGGTGGAAAGCAGAAATTACAAATCGCCCTATATGCCACTTCCGAACAGCGAATTATTAAAAACAAATAATCTTCAGAACAACATTGGTTGGTAATTGATTATATTTCAACAAGATAAATATGAAAAACAATATATTAGTGCTTTTAGCACTTGGAATTTTACTTTCGGGATGTAAATACTCAGACGAATATCTCAATCCCCATTTGGACAAATCGAAAGCATACTTTGCTTCGCCTGTAATGTACACCCGAACTGTAATTGTGGGTGAACCGTTGACCTTTAAAATTGGAGCTGCGGTGGCTTACGATGCAACACACGCCGCTGAATACACTATTGATTATCGCATCAGTACGTTTCCCATTGAAGCTTCTACCGGACGAGTGGCGTTGCCCTTGGATTATTTTAATTACGGCAGCATGACTCCCACAGTTAAAACTACCTTGGCTTCTGGTCAGTTATTGGGTTTATTCCCTGTTGTGCTTGATTCTGCAAAATTTTTGAGTGACCCTTTGTCCTTAACCGGAAAATATGCAATTCCTGTCATCATTGCATCCACTTCTTGCGACACCATCGATCAGGCATTGGATTCTGTAATGGTTTTGGTGAAGTATATGGCGGGTGTGGATGGTTATTATTTGTATAATTCCACTATCAAAAAGGAAATTGGTGGTGCTATAATTGATTCAAAAACAGTAACTGACAACTATCCAAACGAATCGGATGCTTATTGCTGGAGGCTCACTACCAAAGGTCCTTATACGGTAGAGGCGGTTTCACCAACGGCAGCATTTACTGTTGGTTCAAGATTTAATCTTACGGTGATGGGCTCAACGCTGACTTATGTGAGCGGAACTGGTCAAATGGTTGTAACAGCAGAATCTACAAATAGTTACAATCCAAAAACACGGGACTTCACTATTAATTACAGCTACAAAAAAGCAGTACTGAACGATACTATTTATCATGTGTCGGCCAATTGGATTTTTAGAAACAGAATGGTGGATGGCATCAACCAAACGCGGGCGTATTTGAGTGCATTAAATAAATAGGCTGTTGCAACTGTAAAAAGCTAACCTGTAAAAAGTCATGATTTTCTCCTCTCAATCAATTTGTTAACAAATTGATTGAGAGGGATTAGTATAGAAGTGCATCATTAATCGTCGCCAAAATCTATCAATCGACAAAAGCAATATAAATTTATTTATGAAAAAAAACTATTTTTCGAATGTCCTTTTTTTAGCCTTATTTTTTGTTACTTCCTATGCATCAACTCAGCCTCAATTTTCGACAGCTGGTTTTTATTCGCTTCAAGGCACCGGACGTACGGCATATTCCATGAATGTGGCGTGGCGGTTTGTAAAAACGGATGTGCCAAATGCCGAATCAGTAAATTTTGACGACAGCAAATGGGAAGTTGTTTCGCTCCCGCACGGTTTAGAATATCTACCTGTAAATGCAAGTGGATGTGTCAACTATCAAGGACCGGCATGGTATCGCAAGCATTTTACGCCCGATAATGCGATGAAAGACAAGAAACTTTTTCTGCATTTTGAAGCCATTATGGGCAGGTGCAAGATATGGGTAAACGGAACCTTGGTAACCGAACATTTTGGTGGCTATCTACCTGTTATAGCCGACATTTCTAAAAACTTAAAGTGGGGCGAAGACAATGTAATTGCGGTTATGGCGGATAATAGTGACGACCCAACTTACGCACCGGGGAAATCGCAGAACATGCTCGATTTCACCTATTTTGGTGGGATTTACCGGGATTGCTGGTTAGTTGCTCACAACAATGTGCATATTACAGATGCCAATTTTGAAAATGAAGTGGCTGGAGGAGGACTTTTTGTCTCTTTCGACAAAGTAAGCGAAACGAATGCAATTGTAAATATCAAAACACACATTCGCAATGAATTAAAAAAAGATTTTTTAGCCACCGTGATGTATGAATTAATACAAAAAGATGGCAAAATTGTAAATACTACTTCTCAAAAAATAAATATAATATCGGGGCAGGCATCCTATTCCGTTAAATCTATTGATGTAAAATTGCCAAAATTATGGAGTCCAGAATCTCCATACCTTTATAAATTAAACGTTTACATTAAAGACGGTAAGGGTAATGTTGTAGATGGCTATTCTAAAAAAATAGGAATTAGAAGTATTGAATTCAAAAAGCTTGATGGGCTTTGGATCAATGGAAAACTCTACAAAAAAATTATGGGGACTAATAGGCATCAAGATTTTGCAGTACTCGGTAACGCACTTCCCAATTCATTGCAATGGTGCGACGCTAAAAAACTACGCGATGCAGGAATGACGGTAATTCGTACACATTATGTTATTGATCCTGCTTTTATGGATGCTTGCGATGAACTTGGCCTGTTTGCATTAGTCGAAACACCGGGCTGGCAATTTTGGAGTGAAAAACCTATTTTTGCTGAAAGAGTTTATTCTGATATTCGGAACATGATACGGATTCACCGAAATCACGCCTCACTGTTCTTTTGGGAGCCTATACTCAACGAAACGGATTATCCAAAATACTTTGCTCAAAAAGCAGCTCAAATTTGTAAGGAAGAATATCCTTATCCTTACAGTGCCGCAGCATGTGATGATGGAGCGGAAGGTGCAGAATATTTTCCAATTCTTCTGCGACCTCTGGGAAAACTCAACCCTGAAAAAACTTATTTTGTAAGAGAATGGGGTGATAATGTGGACGATTGGAAGGCGCAAAATTCTGATAGTAGGGTGAATAGGGCATGGGGAGAAGTACCTATGTTGGTACAAGCTACCCACTATGCTAAACCAGGATTAGTGAATGAAAATTGGCCGTTGCCCATGGTGCCTGTTGTTCGTGATAGTAATGACCTTAAGCCCGTTTTTAACGGTATATGCCTACAGAATTTATATAAATCGCCACGGCAAATCGCTGGAGCATGTTTTTGGCATTCCTTTGATCACCAAAGAGGTTATCATTCTGTTCCTTTTTTGGGTGGTATGATGGATGCTTTTCGGCAACCTAAGTATTCTTATTATATGTTTCAATCGCAGCGTGAACCTGTAAAAAGCGATATTATTGCTGAAACAGGTCCAATGGTATATATTGCCCATGAAATGACACCTTTTTCGCCCAACGATGTGACTGTTTATTCGAACTGTGAAGAAGTAAGGCTCACATTCCTGAAAAATGGCAAACGGAAAACCTATAAAAAAGATGTATCACGAGATGGAATGCCATCGCCGATTATTACTTTCAACGATATGTTTTATTACATGTCTTGTAAAGCTAAAGCAAGAGCTGGAAAACAAAATGAGGTGTATTTACTTGCCGAAGGTTTAATGGGCGGTAAAGTGGTAGCAACGCATAAAGTGATGCCATCTGGTGCTCCCGAAAAATTAGTGCTTTGGTTGGATCATAGTGACCTTGATTTGGTGGCCGACGGCTCTGATGTGGTGACTATTGTGGCAGGTGTGGCAGATAAAGAAGGAAATATTAAACGACTTACCAATGATTTCGTTAAATTCACTATCGAAGGTGAAGGTAGAATACTGGGAAATGCCGATGTGCTGGCCAATCCAAGTCCACTTCTATGGGGAACAGCACCTGTATTGGTACAATCGACTGCCAAGGCTGGAAAAATAAAAATATCAGCGAGTGTTTTATTTGAAGGTGCGCAAACAGCGCTGAGTGGCGAATTGATTTTGAATAGTGTGGAAAATACTATACCATCTATTTATAGTATCAAAGAATTGGAAGCATTGGCAAAAAAAACCATACAAGTACAACAAAAGTCGGTTGGTAAGTCGGAATTAGAGATTGAAAATGCGATACTTCGTAAAGAAATAAATGATATGAAGGTGAAAGAAGTGGAAAAACAACAAACTAAATTTGGAGGAGGAATAAATTAATTTAGAAATTAAAAAAAATAAAAATCATGAAAAAAACAGTTTTAATTTGTATTGCTGTTATAGTATTTAGCAGTTTAAAAAGTCAGAACAATGACAAAATATTAATCGAAGCCGAAAGTTTTGCTCAAAAAGGCGGTTGGGTTATCGACCAGCAAAGTATGGATGTGATGGGTTCACCTTATCTGATGGCACACGGTATGGGTGTTCCGGTACCAGATGCTAGCACTTCAGTGAATTTTCCGGTACCAGGAAAATATCACGTTTTTGTGCGCACGCGTAATTGGGTGGCTCGCTGGAATACCACGGATGCTCCCGGAAAATTCCAATTGTCAGTTGATGGAAAGATGTTAGAGCCAATTTTTGGAACAAAATCGGAAGATTGGGATTGGCAAGATGGTGGTATTGTTGAGGTGAAAAACAAAAATTGCAAGCTTTTGCATTTTAACCGAAGGGCAGGACAATTGGGCAGTTGCTTATAGTAGTTTTATTTTGGCGAAACAGGCTGGGTTCGATTTTCAATTTCAAAAAGCTGGTCAGGAAATCAAAGATGCGCCACTTTATCTGCTTCCGTCGTTAAAAGGAATTGACCCTGTTTATAAAGATTATTGGTTTAAATTACTGAACAAAGTGAAGGCAGGTGCATCGCTTTATATCTCCTTGGACGATGCTTATTTACCTACTTTAACCGAACCGCTTGGCATTGAAATTTCGGTAAATACAAAACGCAGGAATAAAATGTCATTCGTCTCCAAATTGTTAGGTGATAGTTTGAATTTTGAAACAATATCCGAAAGAAAACTGAAAATAGATGCTAAAAACAATACTGTTTTATCGGTAGAAAAAGATGGAAATCCTGTTTTTATCAAATCAGCTTACGGCAAAGGAAGTATTTACTTGCTCACTTTTCCGCTTGAAAATAATTTGGCAAATTTACCGGGTGCTTTCGACAAAAAGCAGCCCGCTTATTCCAATATTTATAAGGTAATTGCTTTTCCATTAATAAATCAAAGGGTGTTACAGCAAAATAATACTGGTATAGGTACAACAGAACATGCTATGGGCACAAACGAAAAGCTGGTGATATTGATAAATTATACAACTGAAGACATTACGATTGAACCGATTGTGCGTAAAGGATTTGTAATTGAAAAGGGCATTTATGGTAGTTATGTAGGAGGGAGTTCATTGACCGTAAAAGCGAATGATGCGCTTGTACTTTCAGTAATTAAAAAATAAAAAGTTATTGTTGTATCTTAAAGTATTATTCAAACTCTTTCTGGAATTAATTGACATTTTTCCTTGAAAACTTGAATGTTTTTCTCAATTACGTACAATTGTGTACAAGTACGAATTATTTTGTAATACTGAAAATTGTTATTTGCCGTATTTTTGTAGAATCAATATAGTTTTTTTTTAAAGTGTATTTTGATAAATTGAAAATAAAATTTTAGTTGTAATTTTTAAAGTTTAAACATGAGAACATTTGCTAAGTTATTAGTACTGTTAATGGTATTTAGTGGATCAGTGAGTGCGGCCATTAAGCCGCAGTGCAAAAAAAATGGATTGATAAAAGCAGATATCTTAAATATTTTGCATCAAACCGCCATTTACAATACCACCCGTAAGTTTGATTCTTTACCCCGATGGAACGAGAACAAGCGTTATGACTGGGTGGAAGGTACTTATTTTGCTGGACTTAGTGAGTTTTACAAATATACCAAAGAAAAAAAGTACTTTGACGAAATGATAAAGGTTGGTGTAGAGTGCAACTGGGAACCTCGTGGCAGACCTTATGATATGAATGAATATGCTATCATTCAAACGTATTGTGATTTATATGAAGCAACAGGCAACTTTTATATGATTGATAAATCCGTCTTTATGGCAAAAATGCCTTTTATTCGATATGTAAAACCCGATATAAAGACAGTTAATAATCCTTATGTAGATGAATGGTGGTCGTGGTGTGATGGCTTATTTATGGGGCCACCTGCTTATGCTCGATTGGGTAAGCTGTTGAACGATAAACGTTATTGGGACTATATGAATGAAAATTGGTGGCGTACTTCGGATTATCTTTACAACAAAAAAGATAGTCTGTTTTATAGGGACGATCAACGCTTTTCGCAACGCACAGCCAACGGAAATAATGTCTATTGGGCGCGTGGAAATGGTTGGGTAATTGGTGGTTTGTGCCGCACATTGGATTATTTGCCCAAAGAGTATCCAACTCGACTCCGCTTTGAACAACAATATAGGGAAATGATGATAAAGTTGGCTAAACTACAAACTGCTGAAGGTTTTTGGCCGCCAAGCTTGCTAGACTACAACCAATATCCGTTCAAAGAAAGCAGCGGTACAGCATTTTATTGTTATGGTTTTGCCTGGGGAATTAACAATGGGCTATTGGATAAAGAAAAGTATTTACCGGTAGTTGTAAAGGCCTGGAACTTTCTTTTGAGTTGCAGACTCCCAAATGGCGCACTGGGTTTTGTGCAACCAATTGGAGGAGAGCCTGACAACGTAAAAGCAGAGAATACACAAGCTTATGGCGAAGGTGCCTTTCTGATGGCAGGTACAGAGATACTGAAATTATTAGATAAAGGTAGTACAGTAAACTAATTTCTTATTCAACTTCACCATTCTCTTCAATAGCATTTCTCTTTCCATAATTGGACGGTGATACGCCGAAATGATCTTTAAAACAACGTGCAAAATACTGAGGTGAATTAAACCCTGTTAAGTACGAAATCTCGGATATATTCTTTGTGTAATCTTCTATAAGTATTTCAGCTGCTTTTTTTAGCCGAATAGTGAGAATAAGATCATTGGGCGACTGCCCCGTTATTTTTTTTATTTTAGAAAAGAAAACAGTACGAGATTGCCCCATTTTTTTCGCAAATAGATTCACATCAAAGTCTGGATTGTTCAAGTTCAAATTGACAATGACTTGCGCAGTTTCCATGAACTTCTGATCTATTTTAGAAGTTGTAATATTAATCAAATTTTGGCTTGGGTCTTGCTTGAAATTAGTATGTAAGTAGTTTTTGAATTTGAAAATATTATCAACCTTAGCCTGTAATAATCTTGAATTAAATGGTTTGGTGATATAATCATCTGCACCAGCCTCTATACCCTCAAGCCGTTCTTCCTCTCCATTCAACGCCGTTAAAAGTAGGATAGGGATATGGCTTGTATCGATATTCCGCTTCAATTTAGTACACATTTCTATTCCCGACATTTCGGGCATTAATACGTCTGAAATTATAATATCCGGTTGTAGTGCCAATGCTTTATCTAATCCTTCTGCTCCGTTTTTTGCCATTTCAATTTTATACTTCGATTGAAACAACTCCTTAATGAAATGACGTATTTCATCATTATCTTCAACGATTAATAGTATTGGCGCATTTTCGTTGGATTCAGGAACTTCATCGTCATGTTTTTCAATGGGAATTTCCAATAATAAATCAATCAAATCTTTATCGGTTTTGAAACTGTTTTCCAATTCATTTTCATTCACAATAAATTGTGGGTCAATGTTCTCGTTACCTTTGTTCAGTTTCACGTCAAAGGTTGTGCCTTCGCCTACTTTACTTGTACAATAAATCGTTCCGTTGTGGGCAACAATAATACTTTTGGTCAGGGCTAAGCCAATGCCGCTACCCTGATAATGACCATCTGCTAATTTCGTGTCGATTTGAAAGAAGCGGTCAAAAAGTTTATCTATCTCATTTCCAGGGATGCCTTTGCCATTATCAATAATCGAAATTTCTACAGCATCATCCTTGTCTATCAATTTAATAGTGATTATCCCAACCTTATCTTCTGTGTTTTTGAAGGCATTTGAAAGTAAATTAAAAAATACTTTGTCCATCTGAATGGGGTCATACCAAACTGAGAATTCTTTTTCATCAGACTGAAAACGATAAGCAATTTCTCTTTCTTCGGCAACAACTGAAAAAGCATCAAATATCTCTTGTATGTAATCTACAATATTATTTTGCTGAATTTTCAACTTCATTTGCCCTTGTTCAATTTTTCTGAAATCGAGCAATTCATGGGTGAGGTGTTTCAGTCGCTTGGCATTTCTATACGCTAAATTTAGCTTGTTTAAAGTGGGCAATGGAAATTTTTTGGTTGTCAAAACACTGTCAATCGACCCTAAAATTAGCGTAAGCGGTGTCATAAATTCGTGCGAAATGTTGGTGAAAAACCGCAGTTTCGATTGGCTCAGTTCTTGAATTCTATCCACTTCTTTTCTTTTGTCTACCAGTTCATAAGATAATCGAAGTTTGGAAATGTAAAAATAATTGAGTGTTAATATCAATGCTATAATTAAAATTGCATACACCAAGTAGGCAAACCAGGTGGCATACCAAGGTGGTTCAACTATTATTTCAAGTTCTTTTATGGGTGTAATGGTTTCATATACAGCATTTGTACCTCTTACTTTCAATGTGTATTTTCCTGGCGAAAGGTTAGTGTAGGAAACATAAGTATTAAACTCCGCGTCAACCCATTTGTCATTGAAACCTTCCAGTTTATATTGATACTTATTATAGGGTATTGAATTGTAATTACAGGTGCTGAAACTTATTTTAAATACATTTTGATGTGGATGAAGGCTTATAGAATTTGTGTAGGCAAGGTCTTTGGTGAGTGTTTTTGAATTGTCATTTGGGAGTACCAATGCATTGTTAACTTCCAGGGATGAAAAAATCACTTTTAAATTGGATTGATTTTTAAGTATGTCTTCTTCGTTAAATGAGATGAGTCCATCAATTCCGCCAACAAACAATTCACCCTTTCTGGTAATCATTAATGCGTTGACATTTAGTTCATTTAGTGGGATTCCAGAATTTTTGTCATAATTGATAAACTTGTTATCCTCCACTTCAAAGCGTGTTAAGCCCTTGTTTGTCGATATCCAAAGATTGCCATATCGAGATTCCACAATTCCATAAATAAAATTTGAAGGTAAGTTATTCTCAAGTCGCGTATAGGTTCTGAAATTGTCCGTTTCGTTATTGTATCGACTGAATCCACCACCTTCGGTCGCAATCCATACTCGCATTTGATGGTCTTCAAATATTTGATTTATAAAATTATAACCAACACTGGTTACATTTTTTGAATCATATTTATAGTTTTTGAGTTGTTTGTTTCGTGTGTTATATTTGAATAATCCATTATTCTGAGTACCAATCCAAAACTGTTCGTGACTGTCGTAATACATACTCGTAATAGGATACCCAATAGCATCAACCATTTTTTTGTTTTTAAAAAATGGTTCTGTCATATTCTTGTCTGTATCAAATATATATATTCCTGATTTTGTACCAATGAGGCTCTTGCCTTTGTATTGTATGATGGAAGTAATATTAGTAGTATTACTAAATACCGTATTGTCCGTATATAATTTTAGTTCATTTCTTTGTATATCAAATATATAAAGCCCGGCATTGTATGTTCCTACGAGTAGTTTTTTATTGCTTTGTAACGATATTGATTTTATATTGGCTTGAATAGAACTACCTTGTGATATTGGAATTTTATAATTGATAAATTTGTTATTTTCTCTGTTATAATAATTTAATCCACCGCCTTCTGTTGCCACCCATATATTGTTATAGTCATCTTCAACCATTTTGCCAATTACCCTATAACTTGGATGTGTATCAGACTGCGAACTATTATAGAATTTGAAGGTCTGAAAACTGGTATTGGTATAATTTACACCACCAAAATAGGTGCCTATCCAAACAGTTCCACTCTTATCAAAAAAGAAGGAATAGATAGAATTATGAGTCAAGGTGTTGGGTAAATTTTCTGCTGCTTTTATAATTTCTGTCTTATTCTTAACTAAATCCAGCACCGAAATTCCCTGATAGGTGCCCACCCAAATTTTCCCGTTAGTATCATTATCGATGGTTCTTACTGTTAGATTTGGCAAATACAACCCAGAGCCGTTACTTGTAATGTGTTCTGTTGTATTTGTTTTGAAATAAAAACGATATATGCCATCGTTGTTTGTTCCTATCCAAACACTCTCATTTTTATCAATATACAAACACGAAACTTGTAGGCTGTTGTTTGATAGAATTTTTTTTAATCTGAACCTGGCATCCAGTTGATACAACCCATAATGGTCAATCCACAACCATAAATTTGATTTTTTGTCTGCATACAACCTGGTTATATTCTTTCCTTGAATAAATTTGTTATTAAAGGCTGTAAATTTATTCTGTGTTGGATTGAAATACAATAATCCCTTCTTATTTCCTACAAAAAAATGATGATTATACAAAGCGATTGAATTGGGGGAATCCATAAAATACTGCTCGAATTTTTGTGTTTCCAAATTCATTCGGGACATTCCAGGTTTACACATTAGCCACAAGTATTTCTCCTGTTTGGCCATATTTAGAACAGCGTAGTCTATCAACGAGCTAGAATCTCCATTGATTGGCAAGAAGTACTTCATTTTCACGCCATCCCAACAATTCAAACCATACCGCGTGCCAATCCACATTCTGTTGAGCTCATCTTGCTGTATGCACATACCTGAAATTTGACTCAATCCTTCGTTTAGCCCAATGTTTTTAAAAAACATATTTTGGCCAAATAAATTGCTAAATACCAACAGGATATATAGAATTAGAATTTTTAGTCTTAGAAGTGAGTTGTGAGAAATCATATAAAAAAACGTTTAGTACATGACAAAAAATATCATGTTTTATTATTCTAAATATTAGCCCGTTATTAATTTTCCAAATGCTTGGAATGGACTGACCTCGTCTGGTGAGCCGAAAAATGGAGTGAAGTAGGCGTAGAAAACTTTATTGTTTGAGCCATGACGTATTCCGTCGTGGTGAGTTTAAAGTTTTCAGCCTACGAACGACTAATTTTTCGAGCGAGGCAGGCGAAGTCTTGACTTTTTTTGCTTACTTTTTTGCGTCAAGGCAAAAAAGTAAGTGGGGTTTGGGGCAAAGCCCCATGTTCAACATGTTGATTTACAATAGTATTTATGTATATCCCTAATTTTTGTCATGTACTAAGAAAAAAAACGAGAAATTAAATCAAGAACCAACTTTTGAATTTTTAGTATTTGTGGAATTAAGTTAGTTACTAATAAAACGATTGCCTGAAATATTTTACAAATATAATCTATTTTATTTTTAGCTAGTTCAAAAACCCAATAAATTTATGAAAACAAAAATTCAGAGAACAAAATTAAAACAAATTCTACTCTTTTATATGCCTCAATCGTTCAGATAAGTACAAAATAGTCCTAAATCAGGAAGGTTAATGAAAAAAAATGGTCGTTTCAAGAAAAATTGCTTGAAATATACCTCAACCATAGAAATAAACAGTACAATTATACTTTGTCAATTCTCCATAGTTACCCGAAGACTATATTTTTTTCTGCAATTGGTATAACAAACTAATTTTTGGTAACAAACTCGATATATTTTGTATTTACCGCTTTTGCTACTATCTTTTTAAGGAAGAAGAAAGCTCTCAATTTTCGTTATTCGATTAGATTTCATTTAATTTCTTTGAAATAAATATATTTTGTATGCGATATAGTCCGAAAAATGACTACTTTCGCAGACGAAATATAATCTACTACCAAATGCAACCGAATTTCAAAATAAAAGATTGGGTGAATGATTTACAAAAAAAAGGTAAATTGTTCTTCTCATTAGAGGATGTTGGGATGGCAAATCCAGATATACTTCCTACTGGTGTAAGTAGTGCATTAAAACGTCTCTCAACGAAAGGTAGTATTACTTCAGTGTGGAAAGGTTATTATGTAATAGTACCGCTATCTTATGCTGTGAATGGTATTTTACCACCAATTATGTATATCGATTCATTAATGCAGGAACTTCAACGCAAGTATTATATTGGATTACTTAATGCTGCTGCTTTCTATGGTGCATCTCATCAACAACCGCAAGCATTTTCTGTTTTTATACAACGACCGACATTAAGAGATAGCCAGAAAAAGAAAATAAACATACAATTTATTTGTCGGAATAAATTCCCTTCAGAAGATTTGCTCCAAAAACATAAAACTCAAACAGGCTATGTCACAATTTCGAATGCAATACTCACTGCTGCTGATATCATTCAATATGAAAAGGAAATTGGTGGGCTGAATAGGGCTTGTAAAGTTCTAAATGACTTAGTTGAGGTATTGGATTTTAAAAATTTATCATCGTCATTTTTTGAATTTGTTTCTGTTTCCACTATCCAACGTTTAGGTTATTTATTGGAATATGTAATTGAACAAGTAGATTTAGCTAATATCTTATTTGAAAAGGCAATTGAAGCCGGTTGTAATTTTCAGCCAATAGCTCTGAAAAACAGAAAATCGACAGAAAATTGCATACAGGATAAAAAATGGAAAATAATTATTAATACTGAAATCGAAATAGATGATTGATTTGACTATGCCGAGTCACGAAAATCAACTATTTAGAATAAATGATTTGAGTAGCAAGAATTTGATAATCAATTACATAATGCAAAATAAATGATACCAATATCAGCAATTGAAGAATGGAGAAGTCATGTGCCATGGCAAACAAACGAACAAGTAGAACAAGATTTGATAATTTGCCGTGCATTGACTGAACTTTTTAAAGATGAATTTTTAGCAAGTCACTTAGCTTTTCGGGGTGGTACTGCCTTACATAAATTATACCTCTCGCCTCAACCTAGGTACTCTGAGGACATTGATTTAGTCCAGATAAAAGCTGAGCCAATCAAAGAAACAATTGACAGAATAAGAGAAGTACTCGCTTTTCTGGGAGAACCAAAGGTTAAGCAAAAAGAGAATAATAATACGCTTATTTTCCGCTTTGAGTCAGAAATAGCACCGGTAATGCCCATTCGTTTGAAAGTGGAAACGAATTGTAGAGAGCATTTTAGCGTGCTCGGGATTACAAAGTTTCCTTTTGCTGTAGAAAGTCAATGGTATAATGGCTCTTGCCAAATAACAACCTATCAACTGGAAGAGTTACTTGGGACGAAACTTCGCGCACTATATCAACGAAGAAAAGGGCGTGATTTATTCGACCTATACACGGCCATAATTCAGAAAAATTTGAACTTTGACCAAATACTCTTATGTTATCGGGAATACATGAATTTTGTTGTTTCAGCACCACCTACCCAAAAAGAATTTCTACTGAATATGGAACTCAAAATGCAAGATGAAGAATTTCTCGGTGACACAATGATGTTATTGCGTGATGGAGAAAACTATAATCCACAAAAAGCTTATGAATTGGTCAAAGCAAATCTATTGGTGAAAATTTAAGCATAAAAGTAATCAATTACTGGTTGCGGTCGGAATTCGAGATTATGCCTTTCTAATATGCTTTTCAAAACAAATACACTGCAACCAAAATATAATATTGAAGGAAAATAAATTCAATTTAGTTGCGGTGCAAAATCGCCAGAACCACCTACAGCAAAGGCTTTGATGCCCTCCGCAACCGCAACTCCGCAACCAAGGGGTATTTTTGTAATTCTAATGTTAAACCATATTCCATTCGAGAAAGCAGAAAGGAAATAGGCGGAAAAATAACTGCGAAGAAAGCGGTCAGGTTTTACATGAAAGTAAACTTCAAGCAGTTCCGCAGGACAAATACTTTATAACCAAAATAGAATATTGAATGAAAATAATTCAGTTTAGTTGCGGTGCAAAGTCGCTAGAACCAGCTACAGTAAAGGCTTTGATACCATCCGCAACCGCAACTCCGCAACCAAGGGGTATTTTTGAAATCCTAATGTTAAACCATATTACATTTTAGATAGCAATAAGGAAAAAAAACGGAAATTTAACAGCGAAGAAAGCGGTCAGGTTTTACCTGAAAGTAAATTACAGGCAGCTACGCAGGACAAGTCCCCAGCCTGCAAAAATCCCCACCATTCGTACCTCATGGCTTGCACGGTCTTTTTGCAGGCTTCCGCACAATCCACCCTGCTGTTGTTTTTTTCTGTCACACTTTTTGCATAAGGCAAAAAAGACGTTTGCACTCCAACCGCCACCACCGTGCTGCACTTGCGCCAGAAAAAAAAACAACCCTAAGCTATTATACATAACATGAAGTTATAATCGTTTTTCACCCTGACGGGCAAGGGATAAGCCTGAAAAAGCTTATAACCTAATTATGTAAAATAGCCGCACAAGAGCAACGCATTTGCCCCGCTTCGCTGCCCGAATACCCAATCGCCCGAATGGGCAGAGCGGAAAGTAATTACACCTAATCGGTGCGTTATTAAGGCGTACAGCCAATCCGAGAATAAAGCCCCGAAAACCACTTGTGTTTTTTATTGTAGGTTTATTTCGGGTAGCAATTAAAAAATACAAAAGGTTTTCAAAATAGGGGACAGCAGCCACAAAACATTTTTGTCATTTCAGGGGTTTTTGAAGACCCCATTCCATGCCAAAAATGCTTTGTGTTAGAAGTTGAGAATGTTGAAAAGTAAGAATAATTTTACGGCAACCATTCAATAAAAAAATATAAAGCCGAATACATAAAACTTATTTCCTACTTTCCAACATTCAATACCACAGAATTCCCCACCACCCATCAGTTGTTGCAGAAAAATAAAAACATGCCGGGTTGTTTTATCTATGTGCTTGCGGTATATGCGTTCCATTCCGGCTGAATTCGTTCCGGTCGGTTTCGTACCTCGACCGAACCAACACTTCATTTCACCTTCATTACAAACATACACCTCAGCACCGCACAGCTTC
>JAIFKX010000102.1 GCA_020049335.1 Paludibacter sp.
ACCTTGAACCAGATTTCGCAATTATTCAACAGAGATAAGTCTGTAATATCAAGGCATTTGACCAATATTTACAAAGAGGGCGAGTTAAGCCAAGAGGCAACTGTTGCAAAAAATGCAACAGTTCAAATAGAGGCAGGAAGGACAATAAAGCGTGATATTGATTATTATAATCTTGATGCAATTCTTTCGGTAGGTTATCGGGTTAATTCCAAACAAGGCACTCAATTCCGAATTTGGGCAACCAATGTATTAAGGGATTATTTGCTCAAAGGCTATGCGCTTAATCAACGAATAGACAAAATTGAAAACAACTATGAAAACCTAAGCAAGGAAGTAAAGTATATTTCGCTACAACTGAAAACACAAGAATTGCCTAACCAAGGCATTTTCTTCGATGGGCAAATTTTTGACGCTTACCGCCTTTTGATTATCGACGGCAAAGAACTTTATCATTTGGGGGCTTCACTGAAAGATTTGGGGAAGAAGTGGTTTGCTTTTTCGAAAATGGATAAGAACATAACAACTTTAATTTTGGAACAACTAAAAAAATGATAGAAGATATTAAAGCCCTGATTGAAAGCTACGGTAACCTGACACAACAAGCCTACGAGCAATACCGCCCGATAGTAAATAGCATTATAGCTGCCAAAAACAAAGATGTAAACCAAATCTGCCACACCTTAGATGGGATACTCGATTTTTGTTACGACGACCAAATGCTGCTGCTCTACCGCCAACTGTGCCGATACCTATTTGACATTGACCAACAAGCCGCAGTGGATTATGTAAATTATTATTGCGAAATGTGGGACGAAGAAGGCGTGAAGTTTGGAAATAAAAAAGGAATGGAGGAAATAGAAGAATAATATTATGGCTAAAAAGATAAATATACCTTCCGAAGGTTTCAACGAAATACTGCTTTATACCACGCCCAACGGCAAGGTAAAGGTTGAAATTTATTTGCAAAACGAAACGATTTGGCTAACCCAATAAAAAATTGCCGATTTGTTTGGGGTTGACAGAACCGTGATTACCAAACATTTAAGAAATGTCTTTAAGTCAGGTGAATTGGTTGAAGAAGTGGTATGTGCAAATTTTGCACATACCACTCCACATGGCGTTATTAAAGGGAAAATGCAAGAATCTATTATAAAACAAATTAATTGAAAGTGATTTTGATAAGATGATAAAGAACACAAATTAAATCAAACCTCTGCCTCGTTTTGGCACACCTCTTTCCTATCTTTGCAGCCTAAAACAATAATAAAAGGCTGAATATGAATGAAAAACAATTTGTTGGCTTTGTTACAAAAATTGAGCAAATGCCACTTCCGGCACTCGAAAAAGAAACAATACGGTTATATAAAATTTACCTGCATCGCACCGTTCGATAACCAAATGCAGAAAACATTATAAATATTTTAATATTTATTTTAAATTGTCAGTAATTGTCAATATATATCTATATTTTTGCAAATCAAATAAATAATTAATTTAACAATTAAAAAACTTTTCAAATAATGAAAAATCTAACTGACTTTACTGGATTGTATCCACTTTCAAAAACATTGCGTTTCGAATTAATACCACAAGGCAAAACATTAAAACACATCGAAAAAAATGGATTGCTTGAAACTGATGCACATCGTGCTGAAAGTTATATTTTAGTTAAGAAAATAATTGACGAGTATCATAAGCATTTTATATCGAATGCTTTATCCGGGTTCAGACTGTTTGGCTTGGAAGATTATTACCTGTATTATCATATTCAAAAAAGAGATGATGAACAAAAGAAAAAGTTTGACGAAATACAGTTAAAGCTTCGCAAACAAATAGCCGAACGATTTACAAAACACGAGAGTTACAAAAACCTTTTTGCCAAGGAATTAATTAAAGATGAACTCAAAACCTTTGTTCAAACTATCGAAGAAAAAGAATTAGTCAAAGAGTTTGAATCGTTTACTACCTACTTTACAGGCTTTCACGAAAACAGAAAAAACATGTATTCGGCTGATGATAAGTCAACTGCAATAGCTTACAGGTTGATACACCAAAACCTACCAAAATTTATCGATAACATGCGAGTGTTTAATAAAATTATGAATTCACCTGTAAAAAATCAATTCGAAACTGTTTTATTGGATAATCAATTAGGACCTGTGGTGCAGGTAATGGCTGTGGAAGATATGTTTCAACTCTTTTATTTCAACGAAACACTTACGCAGATAGGAATTGACAAATACAATCATTTGATTGGTGGCTACACGCCAGAAGAAGGCAAAGAAAAAATTAAAGGATTAAACGAATATATTAATTTGTACAACCAAACAGCTAAAAAGGAAGAGCGAATCCCCAAATTAAAACCACTGTTTAAACAGATTTTGAGCGATAGGTCATCGGCTTCATTTATACCCGACGAATTTAAAAACGATTCGGAAGTTCTTGAAAGCATAGAACTTTTCTATCAGGAAGTAAATGAGTTTGTTGTAACTAAAAATGTAGATGGTGAACACTCACTTAAAGGATTATTAAATAATCTTGCCGAGTATGACTTATCCAAAATTTATCTTCGAAACGATTTAACGCTGACCGATATTTCGCAAAAAATGTTTGGTGAATGGGGCATTTTTCAGAAAGCCATGAATGTGTGGTACGATGCCAATTCTAAAGGAAAGCAAAAGCTGGGAACTGAAAAATACGAAGAAGAGCAGAAAAAGTATTTCTCCAATCAGGATAGTTTCAGTATCGGTTTTATAAACGAATGTTTGCAACTTCTCGACTCCCAATATCATCGCAATGTGGCAGCATATTTCGGACTAAAAGGAAAGACAGAGCAAGCGGAAGATTTGTTTGAATTATTGGAACAAAAATACCAGCTTGTAGTTGATTTACTCAACAATCCATATCCAGCGGAGTTCAATTTAGCTCAGGAACAAAACAATGTAGATAAAATTAAAGATTTGCTCGATGCCGTAAAAGCCATTCAATGGTTTATAAAGCCGCTGTTAGGAGTTGGTAATGAAGCAGATAAAGATGAACGTTTTTATGGAGAGTTTACAGCATTATGGATAACACTTGACCAGATTACCCCACTTTACAACAAAGTGCGAAACTACATGACCCGCAAACCTTATTCGACCGAAAAAATTAAATTGAATTTTGAAAATTCAACGCTTTTAGATGGTTGGGATGTAAATAAAGAGGAAGCAAATGCTTCAATTCTTTTCGAAAAACAGGGTAATTACTATCTTGGGATAATGGATAAAAATCACAATAAAATATTCAGAAAAACTCCAAAAGCAAAAACGAATGACACATTTCAAAAAGTAAACTATAAATTACTTCCTGGAGCAAGTAAAATGCTCCCAAAAGTGTTTTTTGGCAATAAAAATATTGGATATTACAATCCATCTGAAGACATATTAAGAATTAGAAATTATGGCTCACATACTAAAAATGGAAATCCACAGGATGGTTTTGAAAAGATGGAGTTTAGTGTGACAGATTGCAGGAAAATGATTGATTTCTTTAAAAAATCAATTCAAAAACATGAAGACTGGAAAAATTTTGGTTTCGAGTTTTCGGATACTGATAGTTATCAGTCAATAGATGAGTTTTATCGCGAAGTAGAAGGTCAAGGGTATAGTATTACTTATACAAGTATTGATACTGAATATATTTCTCAATTGGTTGACGATGGCAAGCTCTATCTTTTTCAAATATATAACAAAGATTTTTCGCCCAAGAGCAAAGGAACTCCCAACCTGCACACTATGTATTGGAAAATGCTTTTTGATGCTGATAATCTGAAAGATGTGGTATATAAACTCAACGGACAGGCAGAGGTTTTTTATCGGAAAGCAAGTATTAAAAAGGATAATATTATTTTGCACAAAGCGCACCAGCCAGTAAATAATAAAAATGAGGAAACCATTAAAACAAAACCTCAAAGCTTGTTTGATTACGATATTATTAAAGATAAACGCTTTACGGTGGATAAATTTCAATTTCATGTGCCAATAACAATGAATTTTAAAGCACGAGGACTGAATAACATTAACACCGAAGTAAACCAATGGATACAGCAAACATCTGATATACATATTATTGGACTCGATCGTGGCGAACGGCATTTGCTTTATCTTACGCTAATAGATAGCGAAGGAAATATTAAAAAGCAATTTACGCTCAATGAAATTGTAAACGAATACGAAGGCAAAACATACACAACCGATTATCATAAACTGCTTGATACCCGCGAAGGAGGCCGCGACGAAGCTCGTAAAAACTGGAAAACCATCGAAACGATTAAAGAACTCAAAGAAGGGTATTTGAGTCAGGTGATACATAAAATATCGGAACTTATGGTGGAATACAACGCCATAGTAGTACTCGAAGACCTGAATATGGGCTTTATGCGTGGACGCCAAAAAGTAGAAAAACAAGTATATCAGAAGTTTGAGAAAATGCTGATTGATAAACTGAACTACTTGGTTGACAAAAAGAAAAGTGCAACCGAACAAGGCGGGACTTTACAAGCGTTGCAGTTGACCAATAAATTCGAAAGTTTTCAGAAAATGGGGAAACAAAGCGGATTTCTTTATTACGTACCTGCATGGAACACTAGTAAAATGGACCCCGTAACCGGATTTGTGAATCTGTTCGACACCCGATACGAAAATATAGAAAATGCACGAAAGTTCTTTTCAAAATTCGAGTCAATAAACTACAATACCAATAAAAACTATTTTGACTTTAGTTTCGATTACAATAAGTTTACGGCAAAAGCCGAAGGAACTAAAACGAATTGGACAGTTTGTACACAAGGAACACGCATCGAAACTTTTCGTAATACGGCTAAAAACAGTCAGTGGGACAACCGAGAGGTGATATTAACTGAGCAGTTTAAGCTGCTTTTCGAAAAATATGGAATTGATTATACATCAGTTAACCTAATGGCACTTATTCTTTTACAAACTGAGAAATCTTTTTTCGAAAGTTTACTGTTTTTATTTAAGT
Organism: Paludibacter sp.; assembly: GCA_020049335.1. Classification (GTDB taxonomy): domain Bacteria; phylum Bacteroidota; class Bacteroidia; order Bacteroidales; family Paludibacteraceae; genus Paludibacter. The sequence continues at coordinate 5,020 of JAIFKX010000102.1, forward strand.
TAACGTTACAAATGAGAAATAGCATTACTGGCTCTGAAATTGATTATCTAATTTCGCCAGTAGCTAATGGAAGTGGTGAATTTTACGATAGTCGTACTGCTGGAGCTACACTTCCACAAAATGCCGATGCCAATGGAGCTTTTAATATTGCCCGAAAAGGAATGTGGGTAATAGAACAAATACGCCAAACATCCGACTTTAAAAAGCTGAAACTCGCCATTAGCAATAAAGAATGGTTGGCTTTTGTGCAACGCTAAATGGACGATTACATTTCGATATCAACGCTCAACGATTTCATCTTTTGCCCCTATTCCATTTATTTACACAATGTATATATGGGTGGAGATGAAGAGTTGGTGCATGCTACGCCACAAACACGTGGAAAGGCTGCGCACACTACTATCGACGAACAAAAATACAGTACCCGAAAGGATGAACTTACTGCATTGTCGGTGTATAGTAATGAACTGGGTATTATCGGAAAAATAGATTTGTATGTGGGAAGAGAGAAAAAACTGATTGAACGGAAATACCAACTCAACAATATTTATCAAGGACAGATTTACCAATTGTGGGCGCAGTATTTTTGTATGACAGAGATGGGTTACGAGGTAGAAAGTTTAGCCTTTTATGCCATTTCGGTAAATAAAACCATTCCCATTGATTTGCCTACTGAGAAGGATAAGCAAGAACTGCAAAACTTTATTTTTCGTTTCAAGCATTATGATCCAACAAAAGATTTAAACCCCAATATTAATAAATGCTCACATTGTATTTATTGCAGTTTGTGCGATAAAATTGACACTGAAAATGTTTACACATAAAGACCTTGAATTTCGTTCGATATTTGTTATTAATTGTATTGAAAATAAAGCACTTCGAGTGGTAAGTGGCGAATTATTACTCGAAGATACCGAAAAAAACAAAACGCTTACAAAACTCCCATTTCAAAAAATATTGGTTTTGTTTGTTATTGGGCATATAACCATAACTACTGCATTGATAGATAAATGCACAAAATACGGTATTCCCCTTGTGGTAATGAAACCGAACTTTCGACCTGTATTTTTCTTTTCGATTACTGCCGAAGCAAATTTTTTACTCCGGCAGAAACAATACGAATTACCAAATTCCGATTTGCAAATTCCCAAAGCTATTGTAATAAATAAGATTCAGAATCAACTGCGCTTGTTAGAAAAAACCAAACTTAAAACTGATAATATTACAGTAGCCAAAAACCATTTTCCTCATGCTATCGAAATGGTTCAAAAAGCTACAGATTACGATACAATTATGGGTTTGGAAGGTCGTGTTGCAAAGTTTTTCTTTCAGGCATATTTCGAAGCGTTGGATTGGAAATGCCGTTGCCCAAGAGCTAAGACCGACCCGATAAATGTAACATTGGATATTGGATATACTATCCTTTTTAATTATATCGAAGCGTTTGTTCGACTATTTGGGTTCGACCCGTATCGGGGTGTGTATCATCGTCTTTGGTTTCGGCGCAAATCGTTGATTTGCGACCTTATGGAGCCTTTTCGCTGTCTGATTGACCAACAAGTGCGTAAAGCATTTCGCACGAAGCAGTGTAAATGGTCTGATTTTGAGCGATATAAAAACGAATACAGACTTAAGCGTGAGAATAATGCGGATTATTCCAAAATGTTTTATGATGTATTGATTGAAGAGAAAATGGAAGTTTTTAACTATGTTCGTACTTTCTATCGATGTTTTATGCAACGTAAATCAACTCCTAATTATCCTCAATACATTTTAAAATAAAAAAAATATGCTTGTTGTAAGTTACGATATATCGAACGACAAATTGAGAACTAAGTTTTCAAAAATGTTAATAAAATCGGGTGCAATTCGGCTACAGTATTCGGTTTACGAAATTAATAATACCAAACGAGTGCTCGATAATATCAAAATTAAAATTGAAGCTATTTATTCCTCGAAGTTCGAAGGAAATGATAGTATTTTCATATTCGAAACAGACCTGCAAAAAGCCATAAAATACGGCAATGCTATTCACAGAGATCAACCACTCTTATTTTTTACTTAACAAACGTAAGTCTTCATTTTTTATCAAACACAAGCCATTTTTAGCTAATTTGCTCTAAATGAGTTGAATAAGCGTTTTTGAAATTAATCTCGGATTCGTAGGGGGGGTAAAATACTTTCAAAATATATTGTGTAAGTTCGTAATAATGTGTACTTTTGCTTCAAATTCGGTTTGCGTGGAGGCTAACCGATTTTTTAAATTTCTACTATTGTAGATA
>JAIFKX010000080.1 GCA_020049335.1 Paludibacter sp.
CTAAACTATCTGCTATTTAACCTTAAAAGTATTATTTCAAAATGAGAAAACTATTTTTCTTATCTTCACTTGTAATTATATTGCTATTTCCGGAGTTGGTTTCGGTGGCGGTTTTAATAAATTAAAATATAAAACAATGAAACAGATAGTATTTATTCTCGGACTTTGGATGTTGGCAACAACAACTACTGCACAACAACCTTTAGTTGATAAAAAAGGCCGTCTTATTTCGATGGACGAAGTAGATATCAGTGCTATGGTGAAACCCATACCTGATAAAAATATTTTTTTAGATCCACTTTACAATATTTGGTGCGGTTCGGTAGTAAAAGGTAAAAACTGCGCATTTTATATGTTTTATAGTCGCTGGCCACGCTCCGAAAGTCATTATGCTTGGTTGCCAAGTTCCGAAATTTGTCTGGCAAAATCCGCTAATCCCGAAGGTCCGTATAAGCATGTAAAAGTGCTTTTGCCCCGTCGTGGGGCTCAGTATTGGGATGGAATAGCCACTCACAATCCCGCTGCCATTGTTTATAAAGGCAAATATTACTTGTATTACATGGGGTCGACAGGCACAAAAGAGGTTAAAATGCCGGCATCGATGAAAGACCCAAATTGGTGGGAATATCGTAATAATCAACGTATTGGTGTAGCTGTGGCAAGCAATCCCGAAGGTGAATGGAAACGATTTGATAAGCCGGTGATTAATGTTAATCCCGACTCAACTGCCTACGATGCACTTTTAATGTCAAATCCTGCCATTACGGTAGATGAAAAGGGTCGCGCAATTTTGGTTTACAAGCAAGTTGCCAAAAACGGAACCTTGCGTGGTGGTAAAGTGCGTTTTGGTGTTGCCTTTGCCAATTCATTGCTTGGGCCATACACAAAAAGCCCAATGCCAATATTCGAATCGAAAGAGGGTGAAAAAAGTTGGATGATAGCCGAAGACCCCTTTATTTGGAACTACAAAGGCACCATTTATGCCATTGTAACCGATGTGGTCGGACTTTTTACCAACAAAGAAGCAGCATTGGCATTATTGAAATCGAAAGATGGAATCAATTGGGAACCAACGAAATACCCCAAAGTGGTACCACTCCGCTTGAAATTTGAAGGAAGCATTATTTCTGATGATAAATTAGAGCGGCCTTGTGTTTATTTCGAAAAAGGAGTTCCCAAATACATATTTGGAGCACATGGCGTAAACAAACGCGCATATTCGGTAAATGTGGCTGTGCCGCTGAAATAGACAGAATGTATGCCAGTTCGGTGAGATAAACTCAAAAATAAAACAGCAATTTAGTTGTTTTTCTCTAATCTTATTGTAATAAAGGACAATTCTATGTGTTGCATAGTATTGTCCTTTATTGCTTTACAATTCAAAGTAAATACAAACTAATTGCTTCTTGCATTTCCAGTAAATGGGTCAAATTTTATTGTTTCCGACCACGAATTTGTTTTTTTGTTGCCATTATATGCATCAATGGTGATTGTGGTAATACCATTTGCACCATCTTCTTGCGCAGCTGCAAAAGCAATTTTTCTATCGTTTTTGCACACCCAAATTCCTTTGTCGCCTCCATCGATGTGTGGTTTCAATGTCCAACTATCACCATTGGGTTTTATAAAATTCAACGTGCCATTTTTGATTATTTGTTTGAATATTAAGTTACCTTTCGAATCGTTCCATGTACAGGTATCGCCACTGAAAAACTCATTTTTTGTGCGCTTTACTGATTTGTAATTTTGGGTTAAACTTTGTTTATCACTTGTTATATTGCCCATAGAATCAATGTAATAATGTGAAATAATATACTGCTTTTCTCTCCATTTTATGCCATATTCAGCGCTATGGCCATGCTCCCAGTGCTGCAAATGCCAATGAGGTGGAAAGTCCAAATGAGCACGTGGAGCCGACGATTCACAGTTGAGAAGTATCAGTTCGCCATTAAATGTTTGATTTATACCATTCATATCGCCCATTAACCTTAGCATTTCCTGACAAGCCACTTCGTAATTCAGACAGGTTTGTAATATTTTCTCGGGATATTGATTTGGGTTGTATTTTCCATTTGCTCTATCTTTCCAATTGTGATAAATCCACATAAACGGTCCTCCTTTGGGGTTTTGATAAGCTGTTTGAATATGACGTCCATTGGTAGTATCTTTTACTAATGTAAATTGATATGTATCGTCAGCTTTATTAAAAACAACATCGGTTCTACCTACAATTGCTCTTGCAATGTTTACCCCTTTGGCTGTAATAGAAAAGTTTTCAATTGGTATATTGGCATTTTTGGTTTCTATTTCAAAAAATATTTCCCAGGCATTCTCGCCATTGTACCATTCTTTTGAAACAATAGAGTAACTAGATGGATTTGAACTGAAATACAACTCCGGTTTCTGAGAACAATATGATGCTTCGCTTTTTATTAATCGAACTGACAATACCGTTGCTCTTAGCGCTTGAGTTGTAAACAAAACCGTAATGCCCAAGAACATTACGGTCATTTTAGATTTTAGATTCATATCAATAACCTGTGTTATTAGGACCTAAATTTGGGTTTATGTCCAATTCGGTTTGTGGAATAGGAAAAAGCTCTTGCTGGTTGGGCACAAATTTTCTATTCAATTCGCCTATGGCATTTATCTTTTTATCTGCAATTTTCAGCGTAATTAAATCGAACCAACGCTGACCCTCAAATGCAAGTTCTACCCTTCTTTCGTGCTGCACTTCTGCTGCGAAATCTATTTTGTTTAAAACGGCAGTAAGATTAGATATACCTGCTCTTTTTCGCACTTTGTTAATGGCTGCGTAAGCAATAGTAGTTGGTCCGTTTACTTCGTTTTCGGCTTCAGCTTGCAATAATAACAAGTCGGCGAATCTAAACAATGGGATGTCCAATTGTCCTTGGTTTTGAGCCAATCCGTCTGTGGTAGTCATTTTTTTTACTGCAAAATCCGTTTGCAATACTCCAATGGTTGCTTTTCCTTTAAATGCTAACAGTTGAGTGCCTGTGGAATAGGTGTCGCCCGGTACTGAAATGCTGGCTTTTAATCGTGGATCGCGGTTTTTGTATGGTTCTAAGGCATTGTACAATGGAGATGACGCAATAGGCAATCCATCGGTGCAGTAAAAATCAGCTACAAGGTTTGTATGTACCGATAAACTTAAGTTACCACCACCTACCGCAAAGTAAGTGTACAGGTTAGTTCCTTTGTCCAAGGTATTATTTTTTACGGCAAATAAAATCTCTTTGTTGTCAATTTTTGCCAACGAAAATAAGCCTTCAAAATTGGCTACTCCGTCGGTTGGCGTGGCAGAATAATACAAATCGGCACCGGCTGCACTTGCTACTGTTACTGCCTCATTAACAGCAGTTAAAGCATCTGTCCAAGGTTTGTTGCCCATTCTTGCTTCGTACACCAACATTTTGGCTCTAAATGCTAAAGCTGCCTGTTTCGTAATGCGCCCTTTTGTGCTATTATAGGGCGTTGATGCCAAATTGTCGGCAGCAAATTTTAGCTCTGACAGCACAAAATCAATTATTTGTGCTTTTGGTGTTCTCGATACAGTTTTTATTTCTGCTAATTGAGTAAACTTAGTTATGAGTGGCACATCGCCGTACAAATAAGTTAAACGCATATATGCAATTGCCCTTAATGCCCTTGCTTCTGCTTCAATTGCAGTTCTTTCTGTTTGCAAAATGCTTCCTTGCGCATTAATATTGTCCAATAAAATATTGGAACGTTGTATGAGCTGATAACCAGCCTGATAGTAAGTGGCAAAACGTTGAGTAACATTGGCATTGGCAATTCCTTGTGCAAAGGATATTAATTCAGTTTCGTACTTAAAATGAACTCCATTGTCGGTAATCCCATCCAATTCAGCCAGTTTTCCAAAGTTATTTTCACTTTGCAAAGCATCATACACACCTGTCAGAGCAGTGTTTAAATTGTCGCCATTGCTATAAAATGCTTCTGGCGAAAGGGTATCCTGAGGTAATTTTTCTAAAAAATCGGTGCTACATGCCGAAGCTAAAAGTAGCACTGCAAATAATACTATATAGTTTGTTTTCATTTCTTTGTATGATTATAATTTATGATTATAAAGTAATACTTATACCCGCCGTAATGGTTTTGAGCTGTGGTAATGAGTTGGTTACATATTGCTGAGTGGTAAGTCTTTCTGGGTCAAAATCCAGATAATTGGTAATTGTAAGCAAGTTTTCGCCATTGAGGTAAAATCTTAGGCTTTCTATTTGTAGATTGTTCAATGCTTTTTTCGGAATTGAATATCCTACCTGCAAGTTTTTCAATCTTAAATAAGCCAAATCCTGCACCCAAAATGACGCTGGCAAGGTTTCAATTGTTGCTCCATTGTATCCACTTCTATCAATCCAAAGGCGTGGCATGGTGGCGCTTGGGTTTTCGGGCGTCCAACGATCCATCCAGTATTTTCTAATACCGGCAAAGGCGAATGGACCAACCTGACGGGATTGATATGTATGGTGTTTGCCAACTCCTTGAAACAATGCGCCAATATCAAAACCTTTGTAATCGAGTTTGCAATTAAACCCGAATAACATTTTTGGCTGTCTGTTGCCTAATACTACTCGGTCTTTAACTGTTATTTTTCCGTCATTGTCAGTATCTTGCATTCTAAAATCGCCAGGTGCAGGTGTGCCAAAAAGCGAATGATTAGGAGTGGCGGCATCAGCAATCTCTTCTGCTGTTTGGAAAATACCTATCACCTTATAACCATAAATGGTATTGATTGGCTCACCGCGTATTAACCAGATATTGCTTGTACTGTTCAGTTGAACCCTGTCATCGTTGCTGGAAAGTGTTGGGTTGATGGTGGTAACTTTATTATCCATGAAGGTTAAATTACCACCAATGCTAACATTTACTTTTGCAATTTCAAAACTATAATTCGAGCTAAATTCCCAACCTTTGTTTTGAACAGATGCAGCGTTGATAATGGTTGGCGAAGTAATACCAAGCGTTAATGGATTGTTTATGGCTGTCAGAATATCTTTGGTGTCTCTTACAAAATAATCGGCATCAAAGCTTAGCTTCGATTTTAGCATTTTGATGTTAATACCAATATCTGTGGTTTCTGTACTCTCCCATTTTAGGTCGGGGTTTCCCAATACATTTATGGCACCCCCGCCTGTATTTGTATTGTTTAGCGGATAATTATTGCTCAACCCTACTTGTGAAGCAAATGGATAAAGCTCCGTATTCTGATTTCCTAATACTCCCCATGAACCTCTTATTTTTAGAAAATTAATTACATTTTTGTTCCAAAATTTCTCATTGGACGCAATCCAACCAGCTGAAAATGAAGGAAAAACACCATATCGGTTGTTAGCTCCAAATCTCGAGGAACCATCCCTTCTTACGTTGGCCTCAAAAAGATACTTACCTGCATACTCGTAGCCCAACCGTGCAAACACTGAGCTCATAGCCCATTCGCCCTGGGTTGTTTTCGATACCAAAGTGGTAGAACCATTGCCTAAAGTGACCAAGCTTGTGCTCGAAAAACCAGTTTGTATCACCGCATTACGTTTCAAAGTGGCTGATTCTTGATTGTAACCAACTAATGTGCTGAAATTATGGTTACCAATAATTTTATTGTACGAAGCCTGCAAAACCATTGTAATATTTTGTGGAAACTCCTGTACATCTGTCAGATAGCTACCTGGAACAATAGTTGTTGCAACCTTTTCGGTTACAGGGTCGTAATTTGAGTACTGTTTGCGAGTATCTACATATCCTGTTTGTTGATTGTTTAAAGCGGCGGTAGCTTTAATTTTTAAATCAGCAATAGGCTCATATTCAGCATAAATACTACCCAGAAATTTATTGTCTTTTTGTATTAGCGATTCATTGTCCAGAATAGCCTGACCATTGTTTCTGTTTCGCTGAACGCCTAATTTTTGTTCCAATGTAGCATAACGCCCTTGCGCATCGTATACGGGTACTATTGGGTGCTGGGTTAGTGCTGCTTCGAATGCTAAACTACCTTTGCCTGTTAACGAATTTACATCGGTGTTTGTATTGTTATATTCAGGACCTTCTTTTACAGCCAAGTTGACCGTTGAATTGCTATTCGCCAACGAAGCACCAACTTTCACTTTGCTTGAAATTTTTGCGTCCACATTTACTCGAATATTGAAACGTTCAAATCCTGTTTTCTTAATAATACCAGCTTGATTTAAATAAGCCAAGGAGGTATAAACAGATAAGTTTTCGTTGCCCGTACTGAATGAAACCCGATGTTCTTGTATGGGTGCTTGTTGGTTAAAAATAACATCGAACCAATTGGTAGAAGGTAAATTCTTGTAACGTTCAATGTCGGCATCTGTAATACCGGTAATGCTCACTTTTGAGTTGGTAGCTGCCTCTTTGTACAAATTCAAATAAGTTTCATTATCCGTAACCATGTCAGGCAATACCGTGGGGGCAGAAATACCATAATAGCCGTTATAACTTACTTTCGTTTTCGAGTCGAATTTCCCTCTTTTTGTTGTAACTAAAACTACACCATTGGCAGCTCTCGAGCCATAAATGGCGGCTGCGGCAGCATCTTTTAATATTGTTACCGACTCAATGTCCGAAGGATTAATATTGTCGATAGGTGCTTCAATACCATCCACCAATACTAATGCACTGGCATCGTTTAATGTGCCTACGCCCCTAATTCTGAATGTGGTTTGTCCATTACCGGCTTCTCCGGTATTAGCGTTGGTAAAAACGCCAGGTGTTAATCCATACAGTATTTGTGAAGCCTGAGTTATGGGTCGTGCAGCAAACTGAGACGATTTTATGGTTGAAATAGCACCGGTTATGGCACGTTCGTTTTTCGATCCATACCCAACTACAACCACTTCGTTCAGTAATTTTGTGTCTTCGGGTAACATTACTTTTAAATAATCGCCCCCTTTTACATTTACTTCTTTTGACACATAGCCTAACGAGCTAATTAATAAAGTGTTGTTTGTTGTTGTTGTATTGATCGAGAACTCACTTAATTTGAATAGTAGCCCCAATAATCGGAAGCCCTTTTTCATCGGTTACTTTACCTTTTAATGGTAAGCTATTATTGCCTTCTGAATTTGTCGAGCTTTTTTGTTCAGACTTCGAAATTATTACATGGTTGTCTTTAATTTCGAATCGAACATTCATTCCTTTCAATATAATTTGCAAAGCCTCTTCCACCGATTTTTCTTTTATATTTACCGAAATCAGGTGTTTTGCATCTAAATCGTTTGCATCGAACCAATTAGAAATGCCACTTTGCGCTTTTATGGCATCCAATGCTTGTTTGATAGTAATATTATTCTGTACAATTGATATTTTTTTTTGTTGGCTAAATGCTGTAATTTGTACACTTAATGCCAACAGTAAGAGTAGAAATCTTGCTGTTTTCATAAAAACTTGTTTGTTTTTTAGTGAGTTAATCAATAACGTTAAAGCAATTCCTTGTTTGAGAAATTTACTTATTAGTTAAGTAATTGGAACTATTTTAATATACCACTTAAAAAATTTAATAGAACGCTGATTTACGCTGATTTAGCGGAAAAAAACGGATTAAAAGAAAAGGATTATTCCCCGATAAATCGGGGAGGATTTAGCTGCAAGTTTCTGAAAATCATTTCGATATATCGAAATTAAAATCCGTTTTCAATCCGCTTTGTCAGCGTATTCCGTTTATTCGGAACGTCGAAATAGTCCGTCCGCGTACCTTTTCTTTGTTTTCTTAAATTAGAAATACGACATTATTTGAATTCAATTACTTAATGAATTTATTTTTTGATAAATGCAGGTTGTGATTATCTAAAAATATTGGAAAGTTTTATGTAACTTTGCAGGTCTAATTAGATAAACATTTTTCAGAACGTTTGTCTCTAAGATTCCGCCGGGAAATGTTACAGCATTTTCCGGTTTTTCTTTGAATGATAAGTAGTTATGATGTATCTTTCATCTTTTTATATTTTTAAAATTATTTATATACAGTTATAACGTTTTCTTTTATTTCATATCGAAACTTGTTGTTCATGGTCATAATATCAAATATCTCGGTTATCGATTGTGTATTTCTAAAATCGCCATAAAACTTCAAATCATTTAGTTCTTTGTTTTTTAAATGAATAGTTACATTGTATTCCCGCTCTAACCGTTGCACTATTTGTCCAAAGTATTCTTCTTCAAAAATAAGTTTCCCTTTAGTCCACTGATAGCTATCAGCTGCATTAACATGCGAAACAATTTTGTGGTTTGTTTTTTTATCCCAGGTGCATCTCTCGTTTGGTTTAAGCATTATTTCCGACGTTGAAGTTTTTGCTTTGGATAAATTGACTGACCCCTCCAGCAATGTTACAACCACCGATGTGTCTTCGGCATACGACTTTACATTAAATTTGGTGCCCAATACTTTTACATTCAAATCATTGCTTTTTACAATAAATGGAATGGCTTTATTTTTCGTTACTTCAAAAAATGCCTCGCCCGACAACTCTACTATCCGTTTGTATTTGGCAAAATGCTGCGAATACCTCAAGGTGCTACCGGCGTTTAACCAAACCACCGATTTGTCGGGCAATTCTATCCGCGATTTTGCCCCCATTGGCACCGATAATGTGTAATATAAATCCGTATTACTTTCGTTGAAACTATTCAACACCCATTGCGCAATTCCTCCCAGCACAAAGGCAATAATCACAATGGAAGCTATTCGAAGCATGGGTTTTATCGAAAATTGCTTGCTTCTTTGGTGTTGTTGTACTCTTAAATTAAATTTACGGTACGCTGCTTCAGCATCAAAATCATCATTGTTGGTGCTAGCATCATGTTGCCAATTTTCCTTCAACTGCATAAAGTGCTGATAATTATCGCTGGATGATGCAATCCATTCATCAAGCTTTGCCTGCTCGACGCTGTTAAGATTATGACTTAAACTGTCGATTATCAATTCATCAATTTTATCCTTCGTATTTTTTTGAGTTTCCATAATTCTTGGATTTATAATTGTAAGACAAGTAATGTTTAGTTTTGTGTAGTCGATAATTAAAAAAAATTCAATACGTAGTTATATAAGTGTAATTGCTTACATATAAAGTACTTGAAGAAATGTTTTTCGTGGATGCGAGAGAAGGTATTCAGTTCTATAACTGAAAAAGAAATGTAAAAGCAATTATGGTCAGGTATTCTTTTAAATCTACACGCAATCTGAAAAGTGCGTTTTTAATATGATACCGTACAGTGTTGATTGAGATATTAAGTTGCGAAGAAATTTCGTTATAAGACATTGATTCATTGCGGCTTAAACAAAATACCGAACGACATTCTGATGATAAAGAATCAATTGATTTATTTATTTTATCCTCTAATTCTTTTGTAATTAATTGCTTGGCTGGAGTTTCATCAGACGCCAATTTGATTTGTTCTGAGGCGTTTATTGCTATATTGTCGAAGCTTACTTCACGCTGCACGCTGGCCTGTTGGAGGTAATTAAGACTTCGGTTTTTAACTGAAGCATACAAATAGGAGCTTATCGTAGTTTTAATTTCAAGATCCTTGCGATGTTCCCATAAATAAAAAAACAAGTCGCTTACAATATTCTCAGCAGCAAAAGCATCTCCAACATACATTTTCGATACCCTGCACAACTTCACATAATACTCCTCGAAAAGGTATTTGTACCCTGCCTCCGAACCTTGCTTGAGTTGTAGAATAATGAAATCTTCTTTTTCTGTCATTTATCGTTGGAATTAACACAATCCATCTATTGGATTCTGGAATTTAATAAAATCAAATTCTAAAATTTACTTATTTGTATACACTATTTTTAAGGCTAAAAAAATGAATTTATTACAACGTGCAAAACTACCTAAATTATTAGAATTAGATATTTCAATTATATTACATATTTATGTCAGCTTTGAATTGATTTTTTAATATACGCGTTAAATTATTTCTATTTTCTGAAATTTAAAATTTAAATAAAAACACCCCACAACAGTGCTGTTTTTTAAGCGCTTAGTTGCAGGGTGTATATTTAGATCTATCAAATATTATTTTTTGACAATCTTAATTGTCTGCGTTAAATCGCCCGATTTAAGTTGTACAAAATAGATTGTTGCTGCATGTCCCGCTAACGAGATGTTGAAACCTTGGCTATTTACATTTTCGCTCAATATTGTACGACCGTCGATGCTATAAACACGATACGAATCGATTGTTTTTGAAGCGCTTACGTCAATGCTTTCTGTCATTGGGTTATTGAAAATCTTCAGATCTTCTATTTTCATTTCGCTGATACCGTTTGATTGTTCAACTACAACTTTTTGTTCGTTCGATTGTAGGTCGAGACCGGTAACAACTGAATTCTGTACAATACACACATAAACTCCTGCGTTAGTTAACTGAGCCGAAGCTATCTTTAATTCATTGGTTTCAGCACCTTCTACCAATTGTCCATCTTTCATCCATGAATAAATATTATTTGTTCCACCTACCGAAACCGAGATATTTATTGGTGAACCAACTTTTACTTTATATTCAGCTTTTGTGCCAACAACACGTTGAGGTGAATACGTGAAGCTGGAAACATTGCTGTTTGTTTTCCAAGTCATTAAAGGTTCTAAATCTTCGAAAGTAAGGTTATTACCATACACTTTAATTTTTGTACCCGTAACAAATACAATTCCGCTCAAATCGGGAAGTGCGCTGAATTCGTTTCCATTGATGTAGAAACGATTTAATGGAGTTGGTGTTGGAAAACTGATATTAGCCGGCAACGAACTCCATTTTCCATCTTCGAGATAAATATCTTTCATCTTAGGCAATTTGAAAATCGATGCAGGTACTTCGCCTACAAAAGGAGTTCCCTGTGTGTTAAATT
>JAIFKX010000100.1 GCA_020049335.1 Paludibacter sp.
AGTGCCAGCGACCGCTTCCACGATCAGAGTTGGTCGTTCAAAAATGCGCCAAGTACCTTAACGCAAGTTCATTGGGATGCAACAAGTTCAGAACCTGGCGATAAATTGCCTTGCGTAACTTCACCTGTAAAATCGGCTACTAATGCCTTGAAATTGCAATGGAAATCAGTTGCTACCGGCGATTGGGCTGCTTTGGTTGCTGGATTAAGTTGGGCAGTTTACGACTTAACCGACAAAACAAGTATTAAAATTTGGGTAAACTCACCAGAAAATTTAGCTAAAACAGCGTTACCCAAAGTGCATTTCGAAGCACATAGCGGAAATCCAAATGCCTCAGGGAAATTGGAATTGGGAAATTATACAAACGACCTTGTTGCTAATAAATGGACTGAAATTACCATTCCGTTGGCTGATTTTTGGGCAGTAAATGCATTATTTACATCAAAGGACGTAGTGAAGGGAATTTTCTTCTCACAAAATGCTTCTGATAATGTAGAACACACCTTGTACATCGACGAAATAAGCTTTGCGAAAACAGCAGCTACAGGCATTTTTACTCCGAAAGTTGACTCTAACATTGCAGCGTATTATGCTAATGGTGAAATTCGCATTGCTAATTACACTGGAAATGTACGAGTTGTTGATTTAGCTGGTAAAGTGGTTGCTTCGAAACTTGCAACAGATGGCAAAGTTGCGCTCAAACTTAGTAAAGGTATTTATATTGTAACTACAACTGAAGGTAATGCTAAACTAATGGTTTACTAATCAGCACTAAAGTATATTACATAACTAAAAAAACTCCTGATGATTCTATTTTCGTCAGGAGTTTTTTTAGTTTTCAATACAATTTCAAACTACTTCTCGTCATTATATTTCCATCTTTTGTGTGTCCACAACCACAACTCGGGGTGCTTTGTAATGTCGGCTTCGAGTTTACGCATGTATTTTTCCGAAATGGCAAACTCGGCTTCGGTTTGTGGGTTTTCGGAGAGCATTTCCACTTTGCAATGATAATATCCACGTTTGGGTCGGGTAATAGATAGAATAAGCACCGGATAGTTAAATTTGCGCGCTAATACTTCCGTACCCACAATAACGGCAGTTGGTTGGTACAGAAAGTTCATGCTAAATCGGATACTGTCTCGCGCTGGCCGCTGATCGCCAACCATTGCAAACACGCCCTTTTCGCCAGCCTTACTCATTCGGAGCATGGATTTGAACAAGTCGCGCATTTCAATATTTCCCATATTGTATTTCAAGCGCAGGCGATAAGTCAAGTCATCGAATTCGGCATTTTTAAGTCGTTTGTAAACGCCATAAAGTGGACTTTCTTTTGGTAAATGGAGCGACATGGCCGATACCCATTCCCAATTTCCATAATGTGCCATCATCAACATCGCACTTTTATTTTCGGTATAAATTTTTTCGATAAGTTCTACATTTTCAAAAGTAATCCGTTTGCTCACTTCCTCTGCCGACATATTGATACGATACATGGCTTCGATAAAAACATCGCAAAAATAGTGGTAAAATTTTCGTTCAATTTTGACAATATCCATTTTGCTTTTTTCAGGAAATGAACGGGTTAAATTCCGACGAACTACCTTACGTCGATAGCGCACAACATGGTAAATAAGCGGAAATAGCAAATCGGACACTACATAAAGTACCCTGAGTGGCAATAGTGTAACGAGATAGAGTAGGGCGTAGTAGAATTTGAACATTGAGAATTACGAATTGAGAATTATGTTATCGGCTTTGCCGCTTGGCGTAGCCAAGAATTACGGATTGCAAAGTTACAAAAAAAGTAGTAGGAAGTAATTCGGTTAGTAGGTTTTCGTGTTAATAAAAAAAATAGTACTTTTGCAACACTCAAAAAGCTGGGTCTTGTAGTTCAATGGATAGAACAAGTGTTTCCTAAACACTAGATCCGGGTTCGATTCCCGGCGGGACTACATTTTGTGTTACATTTGCAAAAAAAAAATCAAGTCTCAGTAATGTCGAAAAGACTTTTATTCTTTTTTGTTGCTTTGTTTTGCTTGTCTATTCAGGCTTTTTCGCTTGATGCATTTATTCGTATCAATCAGCTCGGATACACGCCAAACAGCATCAAAAGGGCTATATTGATAAGTGAATCAAAAATTGCAATCAAGAGTTTTTCGTTGCACGATGCACTCACCGACCAGAAACTTGCCGATTTTACAACTGTTATACCTAATAATGCGTTTGAGCAATTTTTGAGCGTTTATACACTTGATTTTAGCAGCTTTCGGAACGAAGGTGCTTTTTACATTAAGGCCGACCACAGTTTTTCACCTACCATTTTTATTCATAAAAATAGCTATCGTGGCACTGCCGATTTTCTGCTGAATTATTTGCGTCAGCAGCGATGCGGCTTTAATCCTACATTAAATACCTATTGTCACCAGAATGATGGCTTTGAAGTGCCTCTCGAAGAGATTATTCCTTTGCCAATTAGTGCTTCCAAACAAAAAAACAAAAAAATAATACAACAAAATCCACCCTCACCTGCTGCCGTTGACGTGTTGGGTGGTTGGCACAATGCTTCTAACAACATTAAGTTTGGCACAACTTCGGCTGCTGCTATATTTCAATTATTGTACGCATATCGTATGAATCCGGATGCTTTTGGCGATAGGTACGATGCCAATGGCTTGCCTTATCCCAATAAAATTCCGGATGTGATTGATGAGGCAAAATGGGGCTTAGATTGGTTGCTGAAAATGAATCCACAAACCGAAGTGCTTTATTATCAGGTTGCCGACGATCGCGACAATGTTGGGTTTCGTTTACCTACCGACGATGCGGCCGATTATGGCTGGGGGGTAGGAGCGGAGCGCCCTGTATACCGAGCCACAGGTAAGCCGGAGGGCATTTTTGCGAATAAAAACCGCTCCACTGGTGTGGCTTCTATTGCTGGAAAATATGCTGCGGCTTTTGCATTGGGCTCGGATATGTTGCGGAAATTTTATCCAACTTTTGTCGATACCATCGAAAAACGAGCATTTCAATTGTATGATTTTGGTAAAAAATATCCGGGAGTATGCCAAAGTGCACCAGCCAAATCAACTGTTTTTTACGAAGAGGATAATTGGGCCGACGATATGCAATTGGCAGCTTCGCAATTGTATCAACTTAATTTTGAAGCTAAATATCAGAACGAAGCGGCTGCGTATGGGCGCTTAGAGCCTATTATCCCTTGGCTTTTTTCCGATACTGTTAATCATTATCAGTGGTTTCCGTTTACCAATTATGGTCATTATATGTTGGCTAATTCCGAAAAGCCTGAAATTAAAGAAGAATTTCTGCAAAATATTCGTTTCGGACTCAAACGTGCAGAATTGCGCAAAAATGATAATCCGTTTGGTGTAGGCGTACCCATGCTTTGGTGCTCCAATAATTATGTAACAGCACTTGCTACGCAATGTAATTTGTATCGACGCTATTCGGGCGATTCTACTTTTATAGGCATGGAAACAGCACTGTTGGATTGGCTTTTTGGCTGTAATCCATGGGGAATGAGCATGGTGGTGGGGCTCCCGCAAAGTGGACGAACACCCCAAAAATTACATTCACCTTTAACATATAAAAAAGGAATTTTACAAAAAGGTGGTTTGGTGATGGGCCCCGTTCGTGGCTCAGTATTCAATCGTTTATCCAACAAAAAATTTGATAGCAAAGAGGATAAATTGGCGCGATTTCAATCAAAATGGGCAGTGTATCATGATGATTACAAGGATTTTATTACCAATCAACCAAGTATTGATGGAACGGCTTCGTTGGTTTATTTGCTTGGTGCCAAGCAGTTTGAAGAGAATAAGCAATTAGAAAAAAATACAATTGTGCAAGGTGGCATTGTGCGAACCGACAGTACAAGAAAACAAATTAGTCTCGTATTTACTGGCAATGAGCATGCCGATGGGGCAAAAAAAATAAGAAAGGCGCTTCGGAAAAACAAAGTAAAAGCGTCCTTCTTTTTTACGGGTGATTTTTTGCGCAAGCGTAAATTCAAATCGTTTGTAAAAGACATTAAAAAAGATGGGCATTACATTGGCGCACATTCCGACCAACATTTACAGTATTGTCAGTTCGAGAATCGCTCTGCTTTGATAGTTGATAAAGCGTTATTTATAAGAGATTTAAAGGAAAATTTCATTGAGTTGTCAAAATTCGATATTAAAAAATCGGATGCGCCCATTTTTGTTCCGCCTTTCGAAATATACAACGATACCATAAGTAGGTGGTGTAAAGAGATAGGGCTCACTTTGGTTAATTTTACGCCTAACACGCGCTGTAATACCGATAATACATTCCCCGAAATGCGCGAAAAATATTTTTCTAATACCGAAATTTATTCTAATATTATGACTGTTGAAAGCAAGGAATCATTAAACGGATATATTTTGTTATTCCATGTTGGTACCGATTCGCGTCGCACCGATAAGTTTTACACTCGGCTGAGTAGTCTCATAGCAGAGTTGAAAAGTAAAGGCTATGAATTTGCAGATTTGCGAGCTGCTATTTCGGGTGAGAAAAACTAATTTGAGCTATTTTTAAATTTATGACTACATTACTTTCCAGAATATTTTCCAGCTCGCGTAGCGCTTTACCCAAAGCGGGAAAAACAATTTGGTGGCTGCTTAAAATTATTCTCCCAATCAGTTTTTTTGTTAGCTTGATGAATTATTGGGGAGTAATTGCCGTAATTGCTACCTATTTATCGCCCATTTTTTCAGTAGTGGGTTTGCCTGGCGAATCGGCTATTGTATTTATATCCAGCTTATTTCTATCGCTTTATGCACCCATTGCCATTATGGCTACGCTGGCTTTAGACTTGCGTGAAGTAACTATTTTAGCACTCATGTGTCTTATTTCGCACAATATGTTTGTAGAAACTGCTGTGCAAAAAAAAACGGGTTCGTCGGCTATTATTATGTTTTCGTTACGCCTTTTTACATCTTTTTTTGCTGCGTTTGTTTTAAATAAATTATTACCCGAACAGATTGGTATCAATAATATTTCGGCCGAATCGATTGTTTTTGATAGCTTTTCGACCATGCTTTGGGCTTGGATAAAAGGTTCGGTTTGGTTGATACTGAAAATTACTCTTATTGTAAGTGGACTTTTAATGCTTCAGAATATTCTTAAAGAGTTTAAAATCATTGATTTAATAGCAAAGCCTTTTGAGCCTGTAATGAAAATAATGGGACTTTCGCCCGATACTTCTTTTCTTTGGTTTATTGGGCAAATTGTAGGCCTTACGTATGGTTCCGTTGTTATGATTGAAGAGGTTCAGCGTGGCGATATTCAACCTGCCGATGCCGATTTGTTGAATTACCATATTGCTATCAATCATTCCCTTTTGGAAGATACATTGCTTTTTGTGGCAATTGGTGTACCCGCAGTTTGGATTACCTTCCCTCGAATTATTTTGGCAATTACAGCTGTGTGGACGGTACGTTTGGTGAGAAAAGTGATAAAAAGTAGTTGAAAAGTGCTTTTTTTTCAAATTTCAACGTTCTTATGTCGTTAATTAACAAACTATTCGCTATTTTTGCAGAAACACACAATAATAAATTTTAAATGTCGAAGAAAATGTCGAATACAAAAAAAATGCTGATTGAGGTTGCTCGTCAACTTTTTGCTCAACATGGTAAAAAGGAAGTAACTATGAATGATATTGCAGAGGCATCGAAAAAAGGTAGGCGTACATTGTATACGTATTTTAATAACAAGGAAGAGATTTATAAGGCTGTTATCGACAGGGAATTGCAGTCTGTGCTCGAAAGGCTTAACACCGTATCGTTAGACGAAAAGGCCCCCGATATTAAGCTTACGAATCATATTATTACCCATTTGGATGCTATAAAAGATGTAGTTACGCGCAATGGTTCGTTGCGAGCCGATTTTTTTCACGATATTTACGAAGTAGAACGAACTCGTCGAAAAATTGACATAAAGGAAATTGCGCTCATTAAAAAAATTCTTGCCGAAGGTGTGAAACGGAAAATTTTTAAGCGAATGGATTTGGACTTATCGTCGATGATACTCTTTTATGCCATTAAAGGGCTGGAAGTGCCTTATATACGGCAAAATATAAGTGATAATTTCGAAAAAAACAAAAACAGCATTGTCGAATTTGTTTTTCAAGGCATTAAACTTCCGAAAATTTAAGCACAAAAAAAACGGACTTAGAATAGTACTAAGTCCGTTTTTTTTATTTTATTTTATCTTTTTCAGCACCTGAACCGTACGAGCTGGAATATATAGTTTAAGCCATTCTTTGCCCGAATCATGCTTTGGTTCCACGGTGGTACTATGTTCAATATTATCGTCGGCAAGGCCAAATCCTCCAAAATCGGGATTGTCCGAATTGAGTATCACTTTATAGGTGCCTTTTGGTAGTAAAATACCATAATCTTCGAACGATTTTGTCCCGTTGAAATTGTATACAAATACAAAATTTCCACGACGATACGCCACTACCTGATCGCTATCGTTTTCCCAAACTTGCTCAACAGCAATTTTATTAAATTCTGGTACAGAACGAATTAGCGCTATCATGGCACGGTCGAACTGACCTAAGGAGTTATAGTAGAAGCCTTTATTGTCAACAAGATCCCACTGCCGGCGGGCATATTTGTGCGACCAGCCATTTCCTTGGCGCGGAAAATCAATCCATTCCGGATGGCCAAATTCATTCCCCATAAAGTTCAGGTAGCCACCATTTATGGTTGTTGCTGTTATCAACCGTATCATTTTGTGCAAAGCCACACCGCGGTCTACCAATAAGGTGCCATCGCCTTTTTGCATGTGCCAATACATATCGGCATCTATTAGCCTGAAAATGATTGTTTTGTCACCCACAAGGGCTTGGTCGTGGCTTTCGGCGTAACTTATTGTACGTTCGTCGGCGCGTCGGTTGGTCAATTCCCACAATATATGTCCGGGTTTCCAATCTTCGTCCTTTACTTCTTTGATATATTTTATCCAAAAATCGGGAATTCCCATTGCTAAACGGTAGTCGAATCCTAGTCCGCCATCTTCTACTTTAGAGGCTATTCCAGGCATTCCGCTCATTTCTTCAGCCACCGTAATGGCGTTCGGATTTATCTCGTGTATCAATTGATTTGCCAAGGTTAGGTAGCAAATAGCATCGCCATCTTGGTTTAAATTGTAATACGAATCGTAGCCATTAAAGTCTTCGCCTAGCCCATGACTACGATAGAGCATGGATGTTACACCATCGAAGCGGAATCCATCAAAATTATATTCCTCGAGCCAAAATTTACAATTGGAAAGTAAAAAGTGAATAACGGCAGGTTTTGCGTAATCGAAACACAGCGAGTCCCAAGCTGGATGTTCGCGCCTCGCGCCACCATGAAAATACTGGTAAGGAGTGCCATCGAGCCTGCCTAATCCTTCCGAGTCGTTTTTTACGGCATGTGAATGCACAATGTCCATAATGACAGAAATATTATTGGCATGGGCTTCGTCAATGAGTTTTTTCAACTCTTCTGGCGTTCCAAAACGCGAAGAGGCAGCAAAAAAATTGGAAACATGATAGCCAAACGAACCGTAATAAGGATGTTCCTGTATGGCCATTATCTGAATACAATTGTAGCCTGCTTTTACAATGCGAGGCAATATATTCAAACGAAATTCGTCGTAAGTTGATACCTTTTCTTCGGATCCCGACATGCCTATATGGCATTCGTAAATCAAAAGTGGATCTTTTGTAGGCACAAATTTTTTAACTTTAAACTGATATGGATTAATTGGATTCCATACTTGTGCACTAAAAACTTTTGTTTGATCGTCCTGCACCACGCGTCGTACCCACGCCGGAATGCGTTCTCCCGAACCACCTTCCCATTCAACGAGCATTTTGTACAATTGCAAATGCGCCACAGCATATTCGGGCAATTTTATTTCCCAAACGCCATTCGGCAATTTTTTTAGTTGATATTCGGGCAGTCGTTGCCAGTTGTTGAAGTCGCCAATTAGAAAAATAGCGCTTGCATTGGGCGCCCATTCCCTAAATACCCAGCCCTCACTCAAATGATGTAATCCAAAATAAAGATAGCCAGTTGCAAAATTCGATAAGGATTTGTTATCGCCAATAAGCTTTTTTTCTACTTCTTTAAAGTAGTCGTATCTTCCGGTAATAGCACCAGCAAAGGGTTCTAAATAAGGATCGGATTTAATCAAAGGGAGTACACTCATAAGTTCTGCAAGGATTTAATTAGGGGTGGTAATTTTTTTTCAAATAAATTGGATTAATATAAAACAAATAAAAATATATATCTTGAAAATCAAAAAAAAACTTATTATCTTGGATTTTCTTTTTCGGATGTACAAAGATAATAAAAGTATGTAATTATTGCTATAAACTATTCGTAAAATTGAATATACAGCCAACAATTAACGGTTTGTAATGAATGAATGCTTGCTTTTTGTATGAAAATTGAGTTTTTGAATATTTTTTAAAAAAATATATTCGCTGATTTAATTTCTAATAAAATAAATGTGAGCCTGAAATACCTTAATTATGATATAAAATAATTTTTAACTGATTTTTCGGACAATAAACGTTTTTTTGATAAATATTTTTTCAAAATGTTTCAATATAATTAAACTTAATATATCTTTGCAAAATGTAAAGAACCATTATAACCTTTTGAGGCTATTTTGAAATAGAAAATTAAATTTATGAATTCAAACAACAAAATAAAAAACTATAGCGAAGTTGTCGACAAAAAATACGGCATAGATGGCACACTTGAGCGGAATGCATTTGAACAAAATGCTTACAATTTTTATTCGGGTATGGTGCTGCATCAAGCCCGAAAAGAAGCGAAAATTACACAATCGGAATTGGCAAATCGAACTGGAACTACAAAGTCGTATATCTCGCGCATCGAGAACGGAGCTATATCGCCAAGTGTTAGCGCATTTTATCGCCTTATTGCTGCCCTTGGAATGCGAATTGAAATTGTGAAATCCTTAAAGTTTACAGAATAATTAAATACTAAGTATAACCAAACATCACTTTCTCTTTTAACCTTTTATAAATGCAAAAAATCACACAACTACTTGTCGCTATTTTGGCCTGTTTTTGCCAACTGAATGCTCAGGATTTTACACCCGTTGTAACTAACTTTAGCAAAAATGATTATCACGCATCGAACCAAAATTGGGCTGTGGGTCAGTCGGACGACGGCATTATGTATTTTGGAAATAACCAGGGACTTTTACAGTACGATGGTTCGTCGTGGGAATTACACCGTATGCCTCAAAATAAAATTGTGCGTTCCATTTTGGTGCGTGGCAATCGCATTTACGTTGGTTCGTTCGAAGAGTTCGGATATTTCGAAAAAAACAACAGCGGACAGCTACTCTATACATCGCTTTCGAAAAAACTCAACGGTTACGAAATGAAAAATGATGAAATTTGGACTATTTTGGAATTAAACAAATCAATTGTTTTTCAATCGTTCACCTCCTATTTTACTTATAATCAACATACAACTGGATTTAGGTGTCCGTACACTTTTTTATTTTTTAATAATTACAAGGATAAGATTTTTACCCACACCGAACAGTTTGGTTTTAGTTTTTTAAATTTAAAAACAAAAACAGTTCAATCAATTCCGAATAATATTTTAAAAAATCCGGTTATATCGGTATTGGAATTTGACCAAACGAACGCTTTGATAGTTACAAAATCGAATGGACTTTTTTTGTACGATGGCAATACGTTTAGAACCTTCAAAACAGATGCCGACGCCGAATTAAGGCAATGGGAAGTAAATAGAGTAGCCATTAGTAATGAGGGTGTTACCGTACTGGGAACTATACAAAACGGAGTAACTGCCATCGACAAAACCGGTAAGAAATTATGGACAATAAACACGAACAACATTTTACAAAACAACACTGTTTTGGGAATGTTATTCGATAAAGAGCAAAATTTGTGGATTGCACTCGACAAGGGAATTGCATTGATTCAGATGAATTCCTCTATCAAGTATATTCATAATTTTCAACCATCGGTAGGTGCATTGTATTCACTCAATTTTGATGGCAAGGAGCTTCTTATGGGAACCAATCAGGGACTTTACAAAGCTGGTTACGATGCAAGTCGGAAAGCTGTGGTTCATCTCAAATCTGAACTAATTATTAAAGGTCAAGTGTGGAATATTTCGAAAATTGACAATCAGCATTTTTGTGGAAATAATGAAAATACATACAGTTATTCATCGGGAAAATTTAAACCGCTTTCGCCGGTAAAAGGTGGTATATGTATAAAACGTGGCGTTATTAATGGGCAGGAAGTTCTTGTTGAAGGCACTTACACGCAATTATGTATTTACAAGAAAACGAACAACGAATGGCATTTTAGCCATAAAGTCGAAAATTTTGTAAACCCAATACGTTATATAGAAATTGATTATACAGGCAGAATTTGGGCAAGTCATTTGCACCAAGGATTGTTTGCCATTAGGCTTACACCCGATTTGCGTAAAATAGAACAAATCAGCACTATCAAATCGCTCGATAACGAAAACGAGTATAATATCAATGTTTTTTCTATCAATAACCGAGTTGTTTTTACTGACCATACGCGGTTTTATACCTTCGACGATATGAAAAAGCGAATTGTATCGTACGACGAATTGAACAAAAAATTAGGCTATTTTTCAAAAGCGTATCGCGTAAATCACTTTAAAGACAATTTGTACTGGTTTATACTCGATGGCGAAGCTGCTTTGGTGGATGTGAAACCAAACCAAACCAAGATAATCGACATTGTACATTATTCGCAATTTTTGAATCAAACGGTAGACGATTATCAGAATATTATTCCGGTTTCGGAAAAAGAATGCCTATTTACCCTCGAAAATGGATTGGCACTCTATACTTTCGAAGAAAAAAATAGGATTAAAAATACAGCCACACTTCAATTTCGGAAAATTGTGGCATCGGACGATGAATCTATTCGGTTTATTTATTTGCCTCTTACAGACTCTGTACCTACAAAATTGAAATACAGCACCAACAATGTTGTTTTCTCGGTTTTCTATCCGCAATATACCGAAATGAATACCATAAGTTTCAGGTATAAATTGATTGGATTAGATAAAATTTGGAGCGAAACGTTGCCCTCTTCTACCAAAAAGTATAGCTATTTGCCACAGGGCGAATATACCTTGCAAGTTGAAGTAATTACGAAAACAGGGAACAAACTGGCCGGCATTTCGTATCATTTTATTGTAGCACCCCCGTTTTATAAAAGCACAGTTGCAAATATAGTTTATGTGTTGATTATTATATTGTTACTAATAGCCATTTATTATTATTTTTTACATTTATTCAGTGTAAAACGCGAAAAATTAAAGTTAGAACAAGAAGAAATCCGTAAAAAGGAAATTGAAAAACGCGAACAGCAAATTATGTTGCTCGAAAATGAAAAACTTGAATCGGAGCTTACCGTAAAAAGTAAAGAGTTGGCCGAATCGACCATGACCATTATTAAAAAGAACGAAATATTGGTAAGTATCAAAGACGAAATTGCCCAGCAGAAAAATATTTTGGGCTCGCAATATCCAAATAAATACTACGATAAAGTGATTCGGCTGCTCGACGATAACCTGTCGTCGGAAGACGACTGGGCAATTTTCCAGACCAATTTCGACCGCATTCACGAGAATTTCTTTCGCAACTTGCATAGTACTTACTCCCATTTAACGTCAAACGACCTGCGGTTTTGTGCTTACCTGCGCTTAAATTTATCGAGCAAAGACATTGCCCACCTGATGAATATTTCGCTTAAAGGCGTAGAGGTTGGTCGCTATCGAATTCGCAAAAAGATAGGATTGCCGTCATCCAAAAGTCTGACTGAGTTTATGATAGAGTTTAAATAGTGTATAGTTGGTGTAAATGCAAAATGCTCAGAATTGATCTTTACTTTTTCGAGTCATGATGGCTGTTTCTCTGGTATCAGCACCAGCGTTTATATAACCACTCCTCCTAATTTAACTATACTAATAAATTCAGTCTGTTTTTTAATTCAATTTCAATTCCTTAACTTTGCAATTCAAAAATTCAATCTATGTCACATCAAGATGCATCTGTAAAATCAATAATTTTCGCACTTTCAGCCAATTTAGGAATTGCTATAACTAAAACTATAGCAGCTATAATGACAGGGTCAGGGGCCATGTTGGCTGAATCAATTCACTCTTTTGCCGATTGTGGTAATCAGGGTTTATTATTTCTGGGATTAAAAGCTGCAAAGAAAAAACCGGATAAAGAGCATCCACTTGGATATGGAAAATCAACCTACTTCTGGTCGTTTATTGTGGCGCTCATGCTTTTTAGTATGGGTGGATTATTTTCCATTTACGAAGGAATTCATAAATTACATTCAACTGAAGAATTAAACAACCCATTAATTGCAATTATAGTCCTATCAGTAAGTATGTTGCTCGAAGGTGCTTCGTTGTGGGGTTGTATTACTCAAATTAATAAATTTCGACATGGTGAAAGTTTGTGGCAATGGCTTAAAAACTCGCGTCAGAGTGAGTTGGTAGTGGTTTTTGGTGAAGATGTTGCAGCTCTTTTTGGTTTGTTATTTGCATTGGTAGCTGTAGTTTTGTCGCTGGTAACAGGGAATCCAATTTACGACTCGATTGGTAGTATTGGAATTGGGGTTTTATTAGTTATAGTTTCGTTTTTTGTAGCAGTAAAAGTAAAAAGTTTGCTGATAGGACAAAGTGCTGATGAGGATATTCGTTTAGGAATAAATGATTTCTTAGAAAAGAGACCTGAAATAGATCAGGTTTTAAACGTAATTACGTTACAATTAGGGCCACAAATAATGCTAACTGTTAAGGCTAAAATGGCCGAAACAAAATCGGCAGAGAAACTTATTAGTGATATAAATGTGTGCGAAAAGGAGCTTAAAAGTGTGTTTCCTACTGTTCAATGGGTATTTTTTGAACCTGATAAGGAGGATTAATTAAAAATGGACTTGCAATTTCATCTGTATTTTGTTTTAGACTGTGCAAAATAGTGTTTTGCAGTTACACCGTATAAGCTAAGAGCCTATTCTGAGGAAAACGTAAATTATAGTTAGTAAGCTACGAATGATGTAGATCTTATTTTGGATATTTTGTTGGAAGAATAATTTGCCAACCAACTTACTAAAGGGGAAATATGAAACAAAAAACGGACTTAACTCGACTTTGAGTGAGTCCGTTTTTTTAGTTGAACTAATTTCAATTGTTAAAAGAGTGCAAAAGTGCAAATAAATACAATTTTAGGTAAACAACTAAGCTTGCAAATCTGTTAAAGGTTCTAATTAAACAAAATTATTTTATAAATTGTAAATAAATAAAAGCTAATGAAGATTCACGAGTATCAAGCACGTCAAATATTTCGAGAGTACGGAATTCCTGTTCCCGATGATATTTTGTGTTACACAATTGAAGAAGTAGAAAAAGCTGCACGCGAGTTGAATCGTATGGTGGTGGTTAAAGCACAAGTTTTGGTCGGCGGAAGAGGAAAAGCGGGCGGTGTAAAGCTTGCCAAAACTGTTGAAGCAGCCGTTGAAGCGGGTAAACAAATTTTAGGAATGGATATCAAAGGCCTCACAGTCGAAAAAGTGTTGGTTGCTGATGCCGTTGAAATCCAGAAAGAATTTTATGTGGGGCTTACAATCGACAGGAATACGAAGTCGGTATTGTTTATGGCAAGTTCCGAAGGCGGTGTTGAAATTGAAGAGGTTGCAAAAGTAAACCCTGATGCCATTCATAAAATTCCTATTGATGCCGACTTAGGAATGACAGATTTTATGGCACGTAAAATTGCATTTAAATTGTTCTCCGACATCACTTTAGTGAAGCAGGCTGCTGATATCTTCAAAAAGTTGTATAAAATATTTATTGAAACAGATGCCTCTATTGTCGAAATTAATCCACTTGTTATTACCGATGGTGGAAAACTGTCGGCTATCGATGGCAAAATGAATTTTGACGACAACGCACTTTATCGTCAGCCGAATATTGAAGTCCTCAACGAACCTACCGAAGACGAAAAGAAAGAAATTTTAGCCAAAGAAAGTGGCTTAACATACATTCGCCTCGATGGAAATATTGGTTGTATGGTAAATGGAGCAGGCTTGGCTATGGCTTCGATGGATGTTATCAAACATTTTGGTGGTAATCCTGCAAATTTCTTAGATATTGGTGGCAGTTCAAGTCCACAAAAGGTAATCGACGCCATGAATTTGTTGATGTCCGACAAAAATGTAAAAGTGATTATGATTAATATCTTTGGTGGTATTACTCGTTGCGACGATGTGGCTAAAGGATTGGTAGCTGCTCTTGAACAGTTAAAAGTTGAGATTCCAATTGTTATACGACTATCGGGTACAAATGCCGAAGAGGGACTAAGAATTATTAAAGAACATAATTTACCAATTGTTGGTTCGCTTAGCGAAGCTGCACAGGAAGCTATTCGCTTAGTAAACAGTTTATAACTTTAAAATTTTATGAACTTTAAAAATATTATGAACTTTATAAACTAAATCAAATGAGCATATTAATAAATAAAGATACAAAAGTCCTTGTACAAGGCATTACTGGCCGTGATGGTAGTTTTCATACCGGCAAAATGGTAACTTACGGAACAAAAATTGTCGCTGGTGTTTCGCCCGGAAAAGCTGGTCAAACTGTGCATGATGTTCCTGTTTTTAATACGGTTGAAGATGCCGTAATCGCAACTGGTGCTACGGTTTCTATCATTTTTATCCCTGCACCTTATGCTGCCGACGCTATTCTCGAAGCTGCTGATGGAGGCATTAAACTCGTTATTTGTATTTCGGAAGGTGTACCAACGCTTGATATGGTAAAAGCTACGAATTATTTAAATAAAAAAGGTGTTCAATTAATTGGCGCTAATTGCCCTGGGTTAATTACACCCGAAGAATCAATGATTGGTATTTTGCCCGTTAATATTTTCAAAAAAGGAAATGTAGGACTAATGAGCCGAAGCGGAACACTTACATATTTAATGGTTAGCCTATTGACTCAGAGTGGATTAGGTCAAAGTACTTGTGTGGGTATTGGCGGCGACCCCGTAGCTGGATTATATTATCAAGAATTACTCGAAATGTTCGAAAACGACCCCGAAACTGAAGCTATTGTGTTGATTGGCGAAATCGGTGGTGATGCCGAAGAGCGTGCTGCTCAATACATTAAAGAGCATGTTACTAAACCTGTTGTTGCCTTTATTGCCGGACAAACAGCTCCTGCTGGTAAGCGTATGGGCCATGCTGGAGCTATTATTTCGAGTGGTAGCGGTACCGCCGAAGAGAAAATTGCTGCCTTCGAAGCTATTGGTGTTCCTGTGGCTCGTCTACCCGTTGACGTGCCTAAGTTAGTAAAAGCAGCTCTCGAAGCGCGTAAATAATAATTTTATTTTTTTTTGATTGATATCCGTTGGCGAAAATTGAATTTCGTCGGCGGATTTTCATTTTACAACACCGGTATAACCATTGTCGGTCTTTACAAGTTCAAAAATTTTTGAGGGTCGAAGGTTTTCTTCGTCGCGATGCGAAATATAAATAATCGCAACCTGATTTTCGGCAGCTATTGCTTGAACCATTTCAATAAATAGTGTACTGTTTTCGTCGTCGAGCTCGATAGTCGGTTCATCCAGAATAAGTAGAGGCGGATGCTTCACCATAGCGCGCGCCACCATTACCATGCGTTGTTGGCCAATGGATAGTTGCTGAAATAGTTTGTTTCGGAACGACGTTCCAAGCATTTCAACCCAATTCCGCGCTATGTCTTTTTGAAGGTCGGTAGGTTCGGTGTATAATCCAACAGAGTCGTTTAATCCAGAAATTATCATGTTTTCGACTGTTTCATTGCGCGTAAATCGCAGCATCATATTGGGTGTAAAATAACCAATTTGACGCTTTATATCCCAAATCGTTTCTCCACTACCTTTTTTTATACCAAAAAGCACTATGTCCTGATTATAGGCTTTGGGGTTATCTCCACAAATCATTCCAACTAAGGTGCTTTTCCCTGAACCATTTGGTCCCTCCAATTGCCAAAACTCACCTTTTCGAATGATCCAATTGATATTATGTAGTATGTTTCTCTCTGAATAGCTGACTGATACTGAATGCAATTCTATTAAAGGGTGATTGGTATTTGAGGTGGCTAAATTTGACTCATAAAGATTTGGAAGGATAAATCTATGGACTTTCTCTTCATTTTTTCCTATTTGTTGTTTATAATCTTGATTACTTTGCACGTTTACAATCGTGTTGTTTTTGTCGATTGTAATAACTTTTTGTATAAATGGCAATAGGTCGGATTTTCGAAAAAACAATTGGATAATTAATGTAGTTTTCGAGAGAATTGTAAGCGCTTGTAAAATATACTCTTGTGTTGCTTTGTCAATATTACTGTAAACATCGTCTAAAACTAAATAATCAGGCTTTTGAGCAATAAGGTAGGTAAGGAGCGCGCGTTTCTGTTGACCGCTGGACATAGTGCTTAATGAATCATTATTCTCTGTATTAACAAATACGCGGTCGTGCCGAAATTCATCATCAATTAGTTTTTCTATGGTTCGTGTTGAAAACAATAATCCGCTTATTTTGCTTAAATCTATGATGTGTGCAAATGATTTATTTTCAAATACTTCATCTATTATTTGATACTTATCGCACGAATTGCTAAGATATAGCCCAATATGTAGTTGATTCATTTTTTAATTTTTTGTCAAAGGTAAATGTTTTGCTTTAAAACACATACCTACTTGTAGGTATTTTTAAGGAAATACAGTCATATCAATACTCCATTTTGATTTAATATGATTAATTTTGTGTACATTTTTAAACACAAAAGAGTTTAACTTGTTAGTCTTTTGTGCAATTGATTTATTCCTTTTTTTAGGAAATTAGGTGTAGGAGATAGGATTGAGATTATTTTATAAAAATTGAAATGTCAAACAATACAAAATATTTATCCGAAATAGAGTCTGGTAGTGAAGCTTACATAGCAAAAGTTTTAGGACATGGTGCATTTCGTAAACGGATTACAGAAATGGGCTTTGTAAAAGGTAAAAAGGTGAAAGTTATTAAAAATGCACCTTTGCTCGATCCTGTTGAGTATGAAATTTTGGGTTATAATGTATCGCTTCGTCGCAGCGAGGCAAAATTGATTGAAGTTGTCTCTGCATCTGAATATATTCAACAAAATGAAAGCATTTTCAATGGTGTTATCGACGAAGAAAAACTAAAGCGTTCGGCACTTGCCAAAGGTAAAACTATAAATGTAGCGTTGGTTGGAAATCCCAATTGCGGCAAAACCACGCTATTTAATTTTGCATCTGGTTCTCACGAACGGGTTGGCAATTATAGTGGCGTAACAGTGGGAGCCAAGGAAGCAAAAATAAAAAAGGGAGACTATATTTTTCGTTTAGTCGATCTGCCTGGAACTTATTCCATTACCGAGTATTCGCCAGAAGAACTGTTTGTGCGAAAACATATAACGGAGCAATTGCCCGATATTGTAATCAATGTGGTTGACGCTTCAAATCTCGAACGAAATTTATTTCTTACAA
Organism: Paludibacter sp.; assembly: GCA_020049335.1. Lineage (GTDB taxonomy): Bacteria > Bacteroidota > Bacteroidia > Bacteroidales > Paludibacteraceae > Paludibacter. Next base: position 17,671 of record JAIFKX010000100.1, read on the forward strand.
CACAGCTTATTGATATGAATATCAAAGTTGTAATTGCCTTGAATATGTTCGACGAATTAGAAAAGAAACAAGTCAAGTTTGATTACAAGGCCTTGGGCAAAATGCTTGGAATACCCATAATACCTACCATTGCTCCTAAAGGAAAAGGAGTCGACCAATTATTTGCAAAATTAATTGACGTATACGAAGACCGCGATCCTATAGTTCGTCATATTCATATCAATTATGGTGAAACAATTGAAAATCACATACATGCTATTCAAGCCGAAATTTGGAAAAATCCGAAAATTAGAGATAAATTTTCATCTCGTTTTGTATCTATCAAATTACTCGAAACGGACAAAACGATGCTTCATGACCTCAAGCAATTCGAAAATTTTAAACAAGTGAAGCTTGTTGCAGAACAAGAAGTCGCGAAATTAGAGAAGACGTTCAAAGAGAAATCTGAAACAATTCTTACAGACGCCAAATATGGATTTATAGATGGTGCCCTGAAACAAACTTACACCCAACAAAACCCTGATAAAAGAAAAGTTAAACACGAATGGGATGATATTCTAACTCATCGTTATTTAGGCTTCCCAATATTTATTTTTTTTATGTGGGCTATGTTTCAAGCTACTTTTACGCTTGGGAGTTTTCCCATGGAGTGGATTGATGCCGGTGTGGGGCTATTCTCTAATTGGGTTCAGGCGGCTATGCCTGATGGTGCTTTACGCGATTTATTGGTAAACGGAATTATTGGAGGTGTTGGTGGCGTAATAGTTTTTTTACCCAATATTCTCATTTTGTTTTTCTTTATTTCATTAATGGAGGATACTGGCTATATGGCTCGTGCATCATTCATTATGGATAAATTAATGCATAAAATCGGGCTACATGGCAAATCGTTCATTCCGCTCGTAATGGGTTTTGGCTGTAATGTGCCGGCAATTATGGCAACCCGCACACTCGAAAATAAAAAGGACCGAATTCTGACGATGATGATTACGCCATTTATGTCGTGCAGTGCCCGTTTACCAGTATATGTATTAATAATTTCAGCAGTATTTCCCGAAAAACAAGGATTGGTTTTGTTTGGTATTTATTTTACTGGAATATTATTAGCAATAATTACAGCTCTTATTCTTAAAAAAGTAGCATTTGCCAAAAAGGAAGTACCTTTTGTTATGGAACTTCCTCCATATCGCCGTCCTACATTTAAAAACTCAACAAAACACATGTGGTTTAAAGGGCGCGAATACCTTAATAAAATGGGTAGCGTAATTCTTATTGCATCTATATTAATTTGGGCATTGGGCTATTTTCCTACTAGTATTTCCTTCAGTAAAGACTATAAGTCGGAGATGGCTAAAGTAATGCAAAATGAGCAGTTATCTTTGGAGCAAAAAAACCAAATTACTCAAGCTTTAGAGCTCGATTTATTGGCCGAAAAACAGGAAAAATCCTATATTGGTCAACTTGGTCATGCTATCGAACCGGTAATTGAACCTTTGGGATTCGATTGGAAGATGGGTGTGAGTATACTTACGGGCTTAGCAGCCAAAGAAGTAGTAGTAAGCACGATGGGCGTGCTCTATCATTCGCAGGGAAATACAGCCAACGATACCGAAACGCTGAAGAACCGTATAAAAGAACAAAAACACAGCAGCGGCGCATTGAAAGGCCGTGATGTGTTTTCGCCACTTGCATCTATTTCGTTTATGCTGTTTGTGCTAATTTACTTCCCCTGCGTAGCTGTAATTGCAGCTATTCGCAAAGAAGCAAACTGGCGTTGGGCAGTATTTACAATGGTTTATACCACAGGTTTAGCTTGGTTGTTAGCTTTCGCCGTTTATCAAATTGGCAGCCTGTTTGTCTGATATTTATTTCCTGTACAATCGTTCGCGAATAATTTTTATATCTTCCGAAACCACATAATCGTCGTAATCCATTTGTTTGTCGATAATGCCATTTGGTGTGAGTTCGACAATACGGTTACAAACGGTTTGAATAAATTCGCGGTCGTGCGATGCCATTAAAACGTTCCCTTTAAAGTTCACAAGCGTGTTGTTAAATGCCTGAATCGACTCAAGGTCAAGGTGGTTGGCTGGCGAGTCGAGTATCATCACATTGGCATTTTTAAGCATCATACGCGAAATCATACAACGCATTTTTTCGCCTCCCGAAAGTACACTCGCTTTTTTGTAAATTTCCTCACCGGCAAAAAGCATTTTGCCTAAATAACCACGAATAAACGATTCCAGAGTGTCATTGGAGTATTGTCCGAGCCAATCTACCAAATTCAAATCGGTATTGAAAAATTCCGAATTATCGAGTGGGAGATAAGCGTGTGTAATGGTAATTCCCCAGTTGAACGTTCCTTCGTGATTTTTATCGTGCCCGTTAATAATTTCGAAAAAGGCTGTCATAGCACGTGGGTCGCGTGATAAAAAGACAATTTTATCGTTTTTCTCCACATTAAAATTCACATCTTTAAAAAGTATAGTTCCATCCTCAAGCGTTTTTCCCAATCCAGCAATTTCGAGCACCATATTTCCGGGTTCACGTTCGGGTGTGAAAATAATTCCCGGATATTTACGCGTGGATGGCTGGATTTCGTCTACATTCAATTTTTCGAGCATTTTTTTACGACTCGTAGCTTGTTTCGATTTGGCCACATTAGCACTAAAACGACGAATAAATTCTTCCAACTCTTTCTTTTTCTCTTCAGCTTTCTTGTTTTGCGATTGTTGCTGACGAAGTGCTAACTGGCTCGATTCGTACCAAAACGAGTAGTTCCCGGGGAAAAGTTGTACTTTACCAAAGTCAATATCAACTGTGTGAGTACTTACTGCATCGAGGAAGTGGCGGTCATGGGAAACTACTAATACTGTATTTTCATAATTCGCCAAATAATTTTCGAGCCACATTACTGTTTCCACATCAAGGTCGTTGGTTGGCTCATCGAGTAGTAAGTTGTCCGGCTTTCCGAAAAGTGCACGTGCCAATAGCACACGTACTTTTTCCATACCACTCAACTCTTTCATTAGCTGATAATGAAGGTTTTCTTTGATACCCAATCCACTTAACAGCGATGCTGCATCGCTCTCGGCATTCCAACCGTTTATTTCCGAGAATTTATCTTCCAATTCCGAAGCACGAATTCCGTCGGCATCCGTAAAGTCTTCTTTTAGATAAATGGCATCTTTTTCTTCTTTAATTTTCCAAAGTACAGTGTGTCCCATCATTACAGTATCAATTACTGTGTATTCGTCGAACTCAAAGTGGTCTTGTTTTAATACCGAAAGTCGTTCGCCATGCCCGAACATTATTGTGCCGCGAGTAGGATCTAAATCGCCACTTAACATGCGTATTAATGTCGATTTTCCGGCACCGTTTGCGCCAATAACGCCATAACAGTTGCCAGCGGTAAATTTCAGATTCACATCCGAAAATAATACTCTTTTGCCAAATTGAATGGCCAAATTTGATACTGTAATCATAATGAGTTTGTAAAGTTTATAAAGCGTGTAGGTTTATAAAGTTTTTATGTTGTTTTTTTAAATAAAAAATAGAACGAATCTATTTAAAAAGACTTGCTCTATTTTTCATTAATACTTATAAATAAGGTGTTATTCTATGATTCCCAAGGCTTTTGCAGCTTTCGAAATTTTTTCAATCGACTCATCAACTTGGTCGAAAGTATGTGTGGCCATCAACGAATAGCGTATCAACGAATCTTCCGAAGGTACAGCTGGAGAAACTACCGGATTTACAAATACACCATCGTCCATAAGCATTTTTGTGAGCATAAATGTTTTGGTATTATCACGCACAAATAATGGTATAATAGGCGATTGAGTAGGTCCAATTTCGAATCCTGCTTTCAAGAATCCATCTTTAGCTCGATTTGTGTTTGCCCATAAAGCTTCTTGTCGCCATGTTTCTTTTGCCATCACATCTAAAGCAGCCAATACGCATCCTGTTGAAGCGGGAGTAATAGATGCGCTAAAAATTAAAGTGCGCGAATTATGTTTCAGGAAGTTTATTACACTTTCGTCGGAAGCTATAAAGCCACCAATGGTTCCAAGCGACTTGCTAAATGTTCCCATTATCAAATCTACATCTTGAGATGCATTAAAATGTTCGCAAATTCCAGCTCCTGTTTTACCGAATACGCCTAAAGAATGTGCTTCATCGACCATGATCGATGCATTGTATTTTTTTGCCAAAGCTACCATTTCGGGTAATTTAGCCATATCGCCTTCCATACTGAAAACGCCATCAGTAACAATTACTTTTACTTTGTCGATTTCACATTTCTGAAGCATTTTTTCCAGCGAATCCATATCGTTATGACGATATTTCAAAAGCTTCGAAAATGACAATCGCTTGCC
>JAIFKX010000139.1 GCA_020049335.1 Paludibacter sp.
TATGCCGTGCCAAACGGAATTATGGGTTATAGCGATGTGCAAGTTGGTCAGAATAAAATTTATGCTCTCTTTTGGGGCAGAACATTTAAGGATATTCGCGCTAACCCAGATATGAAAGAAGGTGGCAATATGCTCGAAGTGTACGATTTGCAAGGTAACCCACTTTACAGGTATATGCTCGATAAAAACATTACGGGATTTTGTATCGACGAAAATGACAATACTATGCTTGCATTGGATATTAATAGTAATAAACCATTGATTAAATACAAATTATGAAATTTCAATTTATCGTTCAGTTTTTCGTTTTAACATTATTGTTTTCATGTACTAAAAACACAGAACTCACTAATGCTTTAGAAATGGCTGGTGCCAACCGTACCGAGTTAGAAAAAGTACTCACTCACTACAGTAAAAACCCGGGTGATAGTTTAAAACTGCGTGCTGCTGAGTTTTTAATTAGCAACATGGTTTATCATCACACTTTCGAACACAAAAATTTAAAATCTTATTATGCCGAAATGACAGCTCTTAATTACAATTCATTAAGCGCAGATAAATGTCATAATAAGATTGACTCATTATCATTAAAATATAATATTGAATCTAAAGGTCTAAAAATCAAATATGACTTATTTACTATAAAGGCCGTTTATTTAATAAAAAATATCGATATTGCTTTAGATGATTGGTGTAATAACCCTTGGGTTGAGCATTTGTCATTTGAAGAGTTTTGCGAATATGTGTTGCCATACCGACTAGAAAATGAAAATTTGGAGGATTGGCGTGCAACAATAAAAACCAAATTTCAACAAAAAATTAAGTGGGCAGAGGTTGTTGATGACGCAAGAAATTCTACATACTGGGCTGCAAGACACCTAACGGATAGTTTACAACGAAGAGGATATCATATATATGCTTATAAAAAGGCTATCACTATTAATTGCCCTCCCTCAGTTCTTGAAAACATTAAACTTGGCCCTTGTGACCATTATGCACAATCTACAATATTCATTATGCGTGCATGTGGAATTCCAATTTGCATTGATTTTACGCCGCAGTGGCCAAATCGGAGCATGGGACATACATGGAACGTACTTTTTGACGAAAGTGGAGTTGAAATACCGTTTATGGGAGGGCAAAGCGCACCCGGGTTTCCCAATCGGCAAGGTGATTTAATGGCAAAAGTTTACCGTAAAACCTTTGCTTATCAATATGAAAGTTTATTTCATATAAAAAGGGATGAACAAGTTCCTGCCCTATTTAATACACCATACATTAAAGATGTAACACATAAGTACATTAAATCATTCGATACTAAGGTGAAATTGTTGAAAAAAACAGATAATAATTTTGCTTATCTGGCTGTTTTTGATAATTCGAAATGGATACCAATACAATGGGGCAAAATTACACACGGAAACCATGTAGAGTTTAAAGCTATGGGCAAAAACTGCATGTATATGCCCGTTATATATACCAACGGTGATATAACTTCTGTTGGTAATCCGTTTTTTATCAGCACAAAAAACAAAGTGATAGAGATAAAACCTGACTTGCATAGTAAGCAAAAGATGTATCTTTTGCGTAAATATCCAATAAAACGTACGATATATATACCAAGCCGGAATATACTCGGAACAACAATAATTGCCTCTAATGACCTTAGTTTTAAAGATTCTGCAATAGCCGGTATAATCACCCGCGACCCAAAGTTTAGCTGGGATACATTACAATCTAAAACAAAAAACACATTTCGGTATTGGAAAATTAGAGGAAACATAAAAAGCACATGTAATATAGCCGAATTTCAATTTTTGCACAAAAACAAAATAATTACCGACACCACCAATTTATCGGCAAATATACTTGTGTCGGATAAAAACAAAGCTACATTTTTGTTCGACAACGATATATTGTCTTTTGTGGATTTCAGAAAAGGACTCTACGAATGGATAGTTGTTGATTTGGGGAAACCTGTAGCAGTTGATTATTTCCGATTTCTACCTCGCAACGACGACAATGCCATAGTGGCGGGCGACAGTTATGAACTAATGATATGGGACAAAACAGGATGGAAGTCACTTATAAAGTGTACTGCAACATCGAACAAATTGATTTTGAGGAATGTGCCTGCTGGTGGTCTGTATCTACTACATAACCACACCAAAGGTAACGAAGAACGGATATTCACCTACGAGAATGGGAAACAAGTGTGGTGGTAGGGATTAATGGTTAATGGTAAACGGCAAGATATAATAAGTAGTCAATCTTCAATACAAAAAACATAAACACATGTCATCAAAAAAATTATTAATTGTAAGTTTAATTGCCATACTAGTAATAGCATGTACACAGAAAACAGAGAAACAAGCTCAAGCCGAACAAATTGTTATGGAGTGGGTAGGTAAAACCCTGCATTTTAGCAAAGATATACCGCTAACGGTATATGGCAAGGATACAGTGCTTCCCGATTTCAATGCCACGCCTTACAAAATACTGTTGTATGTTGACTCCACAGGTTGTACCAGTTGTAAGCTAAAACTATTCGAATGGCAGAAGTTGATAGCCGAGGCAGACACGCTGTTGGCTGATAAGCTATCGTTTGTGTTTTATTTTCAGCCCAAAAACAAAGAAGAGTTGGTGTATTTGTTCCGGCGCGACAGATTTAATTATCCGGTGTATATCGACCATGGCAACACACTTATGAAACTGAATAAACTGCCCGAGGATGCTACATTTCAGTGCTTCCTATTCGATGCAAATAATAAAGTGTTGTCGATAGGCAACCCAGCCCTTAACCCTGGCGTATGGAAACTGTATAAAAAAATAATAACCGGACAAATTAGCGCAGATAGCAAAAACACAACAGTAGAGCAAATTCAGGATGAAATAGAACTACACGACATTAAAAAAGGCGAAACCCGCAAACTTCAATTACGCTTAAAAAACACGGGCAATACAGCTTTGGTAATAACGGACATTAAAACATCCTGTGGCTGCACCACAGCCAATTGGCAAAAATCACCGGTTGAACCCAGAAAAATCACAGCAATTAATGCCGAAATCAATATAAAAGAAGAAGGATTTTTCCAGAAAACAGTAAGTGTTTATTGTAATACGACCAATAGCCCAGTGATATTCACTATTAAAGGAAGCACAAAATGAATATTCAACAATTTAATAATAAAATATAAATCAACATCATGAAAAAAAGACGAATAATTATCTTTACTATTTTTTGCTATTTGTACAATTTCATTGCACTTTCAAGTAACATGTATTTGGATAACAAGGTAAAACCGAACGAAATTGTAATCAGTGATTACAAAAACAATCAATTAGAGTTTAATGATTTCACCAATAATATCAGCATTATTTTATTAAAAAACAATGAACACTCATTTGGAAAAATTACTGATCTATGCATCCAAGACTCATTGATATACATACTTGATGGAACAACAACAAGTCTATTTGTATTTAACTCAAACAATAGTGATGTTGTAAATAAAATATCAATAAATGGAGTTAATCCGAATGAGTACACGTCACCTATTGCTATTGATATCGATTCAAATTTCGTATATATTCTTGATAAGTTAAGCAAAAAAATTGTGTGCTACAATAAAAACCTAACACCTGCTGAACCTAAAAAAATAGACTTTAATGCTACAGATTTCATTAAAACAGAAAACGGTTTTGCCTTTTACAATAGTGAAAAAAATAATGGTAATTTTGAACTAATCATTACTGACAATAATTGCAAAGCTTTAAAAAAATATTTCCCGTATGAAAATGACACAACAAAATTTAAATACAAATGGGATAGCACAAATAAACATTTTAAAAGAATCAACAATGAGATATTCCTTAATAGATCGCATTCTAGCAACATATATAAAATTAACAAAGATATTATAAGCAACGTAATTAATTTGAATTTTGAAAAAGATTCACTTCCCAAAAGCATTAACATTAATTCCTTTGATGTTTACAAACAGGATAAATATGCAATTTGCTTGGGGTTTTTTATTCTTCACAATACTTTTATAAACAGCTTTCTAAAAAACGGTAAACTTTTCTATTCATTCATGGATTTTGAAAATACAAAACCAGTGATTGGCAGTGTTAATGAAAACGAATATCTATTACCATTTTATCCGCGATGGCAGAATAATAATCAATTAATTGGCACCTGTAGTTTTAGTTACATTAAGGAAGCATTAAATAACACACCAATAAAACCTGCGAATTGGTTGATTGAAAATTTTAAAGATGAGGATAATTTGTTGATTATTTACAACATACAAATTAACAAAAAATTTAATAGCGGAATTTAAAACAACCCCAATATTTAACCCCGATAGATGTAAAAAGGGGCGAATACCGATTGTCAACGCCCCGCAAAGTGTTCGACAATTGTTCGCCCCCGACACACTTCTATCACTTTAAAAAGAGACGAGAAGTATATGCCGTACAAAAATACAGAATAAATCCCATCACGCAAGGGTGTATGCTATAGAAGCACAGTAAATAGTGTATTTTTTCGAAGAAATTCAATCGTTTTTGAATTTCATTTTCTTTGATTTTTAAATAATTAAAAAATAAAATAATATCTTATGAAAACAAAAATTTTCGGTGGCATCGCCATTCTATCCATAGCTGTAGCAGCGGCGTTTAATGTAAGTGTAAGTAATCAGAAATCGGACAAAACAAGCATGCTGGCATTGGCTAATGTGGAGGTTTTAGCGGACGCAGAAGAAACTTTTCCAGGAAATTGGCAATGTACAACCACAACAAGTTCTGTACAAACATATATGTACTGTGGGGAATCTCTTAGGTTAGCTAGTATGGTTACTACTTATAATTGTACATCAGGATTATACGGAAATTGTCAAGAGGGTGAGGTCACATATAGTTGTGATTGCTCTGGTGTTTTTACCGGAAGCTATAATTTAATAAACAAGCAGTGTTAAAATTTACAAACATCCATTACTAAATATTTGATGCATTGTTGCATTTAAATATAAGGTAGTAGCGCAAAAACATTCAAATTTCAAGCAACTATACTTTTGAGTTGCTTGAAATTTAACTAAGTCATAAAAATGCTATTAGTGTGTGATAGAGGATATTTATTGTCAGTATTATTTTGAATTTACTCATATCTATCTTAAAATGAACAGATTTGTCATTAATCTTAAACGACGCAATCTATAATATTTAAGCTAATATTGTCTGACATGATAAAATAACTATTTTGTTCTGATTTGCTTTTTTTACAATAATATTGGAGCATAACAATCAATCTACAAATCTACAGCAATATTCATCTTTTGTTATTTGAATTAAAACAATAAATTAAAACAAAAATTATGAAACAGAAAGTAATTATTTATATGATATTATGTATATGCATTGTTTCATGCAGACCTGCAAGCAAACAAGTGGATAGAATTGATCAGGCAGTTGATCGGATTAAAATCAATAAGGAATTGTACTCAATTGAGGTTGAAAAAGCTTTGAATCAGAAAGAGATATATTTATCAAAAGTTTTCAAGCAAGTAAAAACAATTATACTTGAGACCCATAAAGATGCATTAATTGGAAGTATCAGCTCTATGCAAATTTATAAAGACTCTATTTTTATTTTAGATAGAAACGGCTCAAAAGGACTATTTTTATTTAACAAGGAAGGACGCTTTCTAAAAAGATATGGAAATATTGGTAGAGGACCTGGAGAATACACTGAGCCATCAGACTTCACTTTGAATATTCAGAATAAAATTGTGTATATTTTGGACTCTCAAACTCAGAATATTTTAACGTACAATTTAACGACTGGGGATTTTGTAAAAAACATCCAATTGGTAGATAGTAAATATAAAAGTTTTAATATACAAAGTGCTGATAACTGTATTTTCACTGATGCTTATTATTATGAAAAACAGGAATCAGCCTTTTTATTACAAAAAATAAATACAGCAACTGGAGAAAGAACAAAAAAATGGCTTCCCACAAAACTATATAATAAAAATTTTTCGAAGCCGACGTTTGCAAATGAAAATATTTTCTTTGATAGAACACAAAAGTCCCCAAAATTTATACAATATTTCATGGATACTATAATTTCAATTGGAAGTAACGAAATTATGCCATTTCTTGCTATAAATAGTCCTAATCTCCTAAAAGAAAATGACTTGAAGGAAAGTGGAGTTGATAATGCAACTATAGAAATGAACTTGCTTCAAAAGAACCTAATTTATCACATAAGTGATTTTGTTAGTTATAAGGATATTGTATATTTTACATTTAGACAAAAAAATTTCTTTAGATGTTGCCTATACAACACGAAGACTAAAGATACACAAATAGGAATTAATGTAATTGACGATATAATTTATAAAACTAAGTATATTTCTCTAATACCTAGATTCTGCACTTCCAGCGACGATGGAATTTATGCATATATTGATCCAATTGAAATGGATAGATTTATAGAGATTGCAAAAACAAATAGATTGCAAGTAAAATTGGATAAGCTAATAAAGCTGAAGCAATTGAAACATGAATCTAACCCAATCATTTTTATTTACAATTAATTGATGTTTTACAAATTGACGATTGAATTTCTTGAACTTATTCAATTTAAACTTAGATATTTTGGCGGGATTTAGTGCGTAATCTCAGCTAACCGTAGTGTATAGAGCAATTTACTATCGCTGGGCGAAGCGTCTTTTCGCTTCGTCCGGTGGGTAGCAAGTCTCCTGACTTGCATATTTAAAAATTTAAATAGTTTAATGTAGGAGCATTAATATTTACCGGCCGTAGACAGAGCCATACGGCCAGCGTACAGTGCGTGATTATACGCTACAGCGAGCGGGGAAATACAAAATGAAGTGAAAAAGGGCGGAGCTGTTGTTCAGTGAGCACATAGTTGGGGTGCGACTTAGAGTCGCGCTCCAACTAAACCGAATAACAATCGCCCCAAACCACTTAAAAACAGAAAGGAGGATTGCTCGACAAAAATACAAAAAACAAGAATATAAATCTATGCGATTTATTAAAGCTGAGTATTCGGCACATTTTCAAACAATTAATTTCCAGTATCATTAAAAAAATAATATTTTTATGAAAACAAAAATTTTAGGCGGTATCGCCATCGTAGCCATAGCTGTAGCAGTGGCATTTAATGTGAGTGTAAGTAACCAAAAACAAGACAAAGTAAGTTTGCTGGCACTGGCGAATGTGGATGCGCTGGCGCAGAGTGAAGTTGATTGGAATAACCCTGTAAGTGCTCTCGGTCAGTGGTGGAACAGTTCTACGGCTAATCTAACTGGTTTACAATTTATAGGGCAAGAACCATACGATAAAGCTGTAGAAACAGGGACATATTCAGTCACAACAAATCCTGGATCTGTCACAGCCCATATAGACGGAGATTGCAATGTTTCATGGTCCTTTACACCTACAACTCAGAGTACAACCAAGGATTATAAAACAATAAAATGTTGTAAGGACAGTTACTTTTCACCTTATGCATGTACACCAGATTCTGAATGCTAATTTGGCAAATTATTATTAATACTATAGCAAAGAATAACACATTATATGTGCTATTCTTTGCTTCAAAAAAAAATATTTAATGAAAAACAATATTAACAAAATAACCACATTTAGATGTATGTTTGAAAGACTTCACATTCTATTAATTTCAATATTGTTATTTGGATCCATTGGATGCAATAACAATATAAAAGAAACCTATGCGAAAAAACTAATCAATATGAAGGTCGAAAAAGAGGAGTTATTTACTTTAAAAAACTATGTTGATTCAACTGTATATGTAAAGCTAGAAACAGATACAAATATCATAATGAGAAGTATACATAGAATAAATATATTTGAAAACAAAATATTTATTCATGATTCAAAAATGAAGACCTTATTCGTATTTAATATGAAAGGTAAGTTTTTATTCAAAATACATAAAGTTGGAATGGGCCCTGGCGAGTACGCTAGCTTTACAAGCTTTTGTATAGATCGTAAGAAGAAGCTAGTGTTAATTCATGATTTAAGAAAAAACACTATTTTTAAATATAGTACAGAAAACGGAGAATTAAAAGGCATTATAAAAATAAAAGACCATAAGTCATTTGCTAGAGATATTACAGTAGTGGAAAGTGGCGATTTTCTCTGTTATTCAAACGAATATAACAAAGAGGCCTATTGTGGTTTTTGGTTACTTGATAGTGTAGGGAATTTTAAAAAACAACTTTGGAAACAAACTGACGTTTTCCCTTATGGTTCGTTTGAACCTAATCCAATTTTTATTAAGCAATATAAGAACTCAATTTACACACTGTATGATGCAGTTAATAATGATTTATATCATTTTGATGGTATCAATTTTACAAAGGAATATCATTTTGATTTTTCAGAACTTCCAATATCAACTGTTTCTATGCATCCAGGTATAACTCCTATTGAGAGATTTGATAAGAAGTTAGTTGATATCGTTCAAGTTGCTAACATTCATGAAACATCAAATTATATTTGGACAGTATGGGAATGTAATAACAAAAAACATCAAACATTTTATGATAAAAGCAAACAAAAACTTATTAAAATTGGTGGCTTTATTAATGATGATTTTGTTTTAGGCAGATTAACACCAACAGATAACTTAGATATTATATGCTTTGAAATACCTGCAAGAGAATGCAAAGACCTTTTAAAAAGTGATAAGAATAATGAAATAGGTCATAAATTAAAAGAGCTAATGAAACATGCATCGCCAGAAGATAACTCTATTGTGCAAATAAAATACATGAAAAAATAGAAATTTATCCCAGAGTATCATAATATGTTCAATTAAAAAATGTATGGCATTAGAAGGTGAGATTTTTGAGAATTCTGCCTTCAAAAATTTCTATAATGAAACGCTAAATGAGGGTGTAAGAGAATACGTATTTATGATAGCAATAAAATGAACAGTTAAACAAATTGCATGACACGAATCAAAATCATTTTCAAATCAATATTTAAAATACTTTCACTCTTGTTTATTGCCTTGTTGTTGGCGTTGGTAATGCGTGTATTTCTATTTTCGACATTCAAAATACCGAGCGATTCGATGGCACCGGCATTAAAATCGGGCGATTATATTATTGCGCTTAAGTTGATTCCGGGTCCACGGTTATGCAAAAATTTTGATTTTTTGAAAATGGATGGTAAACCTGAGTTTTGGCGCCTCAAAGGTTTAAGGACGGTAGAACGCAATGATGTGTTGGTATTCCATTTTCCGTATACCGACTGGAATAAACTAACTATGGACATGAATACCTTTTACGTTAAACGCTGCGTGGCACTGCCGGGCGATAGTTTTTACATAGAAAATGGCATTTACCGGGTAAAAGGAAGTACCCAAAGCTTGGGAAACATTAGTGCTCAGCGTAAATTGGGTGAAAGCGATGCAGCCGATTTTGAAAAAGTGGTTTATGGATGTTTTCCAGATACGAAATCGCTGAATTGGAATATCCAGCATTTTGGGCCGTTGTATGTGCCCCGCAAAGGCGATGTATTGAAAATGGACAGTGTAAATTTTAGTTTGTACCGCAAGCTTATTGAATACGAAACGGGATTAAAAGTAAAGAAAAAAAATAACACAGTTTTACTAAACGATAGCCTTATAAGCATTTATACATTTACCACCAATTATTACTTTATGGCTGGCGACAATGTCCGCGATTCCCGCGATTCGCGCTACTGGGGCTTGTTGCCCGAAGACCACATAGTAGGCAAGGCAGCCATAATATGGAAGTCGGTAGACCCCTATAGTGGGGATGTAAGGTGGAAGCGGGTGATGAGAGCCGTTAAATAATTATAAATGGTTAATGATAAGTGGTTAATGGTTAGTTGTTAATGAGAAATAAGAATGTATAAGTTTTTGCGGTTTGTTTTAAAATTGTTAGTTCTTTTACCTTTTGGCTTTGTATTCGCTACAGTCTTTGCACTTAGCGATGAGTTGGCTATCGGGGTTATTAGTGCCAAGTATTATTGGTTTTATGGTGCAATGGGTGTTTGTGGGGTAACAACAACCGTATATTTAGCATTACGTGAGCAATTCAAAATCAGGTTTTCGCTTTCTGAACTTTTGCTATTGTTGTTTACGCTGGTTGGCTTGCTTCCGTTCCTAATGGGAGCGGAAGCGGTCAATTCTAAATGTTTATTGTTGGTGCTGCTGGTTGTGCTCTATCTCTATTTCAGAATGGTATTGAGGATTTATAAATTCAGTCGCCATTTTTTACAGCTGTTTCTACTTATTTCGGCATTGGTTCAGGCTC
>JAIFKX010000055.1:0-866 GCA_020049335.1 Paludibacter sp.
ACATTATTATGTGTTATCTCCTTTTGATTGATGCAAGCCGCGATACCGAAGATCAGTTTCGCCGTTCGACAGAAGTGTATTTGAATTTTGCAGAAGTAGAAGTGCGTCGTCATGCTGCATTTATCAAAACGTTTGATGTAGAGCATGTTGATGTGTATAAAGTGCAATAAAAATTTTATTCATTTATAAAAAAAAACTCCCAAACTTTAATAGCTTGGGAGTTTTTTTGTCAACAGATTTTTCCATCTTTCATTTCAATCACGCGGTCGGATAGTAATGCTAGTTCTTTATCATGGGTAACAATAACAATAGTGAGTCCAAACTTATCGCGCAGTTCGAACAATAGTTTGTGCAATTCTTCTTTGTTTTTACTGTCCAGGCTGCCCGAAGGTTCGTCGGCAAGTATAACCGATGGTTGATTGATAAGCGCACGTGCTACTGCTACGCGCTGCTTTTCGCCACCCGAGAAGCTTTTTTTGAGTCAGTACGAGCGATAAGAGCTGGAATCATTACATTTTCGAGTGCGCTAAACTCGGGTAACAATTGATGAAATTGAAAAATGAATCCGATTTTATGATTTCGGAAGGCAGCCAACTCGCGTTCGTTGAGGTTCGAAAAATCAATATTGTCGATATGTATTTTGCCGCTATTGGGTGTGTCTAAAGTGCCAATGAGCTGCAATAGAGTTGTTTTGCCAGCGCCACTGGGGCCTACAATTGATACAATTTCGCCTTTGGCAATTTCTAAACTCACGTCTTTGAGCACTTCAAGCGTGTCGAAGCTTTTATGTATGTTTTGTACATTTATCATTTTTTTTGTTATTTAGTGGTTATTAGATTGTTATTGGTGGTTATTAAGTTGTTATT
>JAIFKX010000055.1:878-15940 GCA_020049335.1 Paludibacter sp.
GTTGTTATTTGTGGTTATTAAGTTGTTATTTGTGGTTATTAAGTTGTTATTGGTTGTTATTTGTGGTTATTTTGTTTTGTCAATAAAAAATATTGTGCAAAGTTATTTGTTTAAACTGATAATGAAAGAATTTAGGTCTAAAAAATGTATCTTTGCGCCAAATAATTTGGGTGAATGATTGATATTGATTTTGGAAATATCGAATTTGTACGTAATTTGCGTTCGAAATATATTCGAGTACGTATTTTGGCTGATGGATTGAACGTGTTTTTGCCCGCTGGTGCAACTGAAAGTGAAGCTATTCGCTTTTTAAATTCGAAGCGGAAAAGTATTTTAGCAAAGCAAAATAAACTTAAAATAAAAAATGAAAATCATCAGTTAGAATTGAATTTTGATTCCAAACTACAAACACTTACTTTTGTAGTGGGAGTTAGACCTGTGGAGCGAAAGGATATTTTTATGTCGTTAAAAGATGGCTCTTTGACGATAGAATTTCCTGCACGGGCAGATTTGAAATCCGAAACAGCACAAAAGCAATGCTGGAATGGGATTAATTATTTTCTGCGTAAAGAGGCAAAACGTTTATTGCCAGATAGAACGAAACAATTAGCAGGAAAATTTGGTTTTCAGTATGCTGATGTGAAAATTCAGTCGAGCAAAACGCGATGGGGAAGCTGTTCGAGAGCACGAAGTATTAATCTTTCGATGTTTTTAATGTTATTACCGTCACATTTAGTCGATTATGTAATTCTTCATGAGCTTTGTCACACGAAAGAAATGAACCACGGAGATAAGTTTTGGGCATGGATGGACAGAGTAACGGAAAATAAAAGTAAATCGTTGAGAGCTGAATTAAAGCATTTCAATATGCCTACATAGATTTAATATCGTTTCTGCAAAATCAACTTATCGCATCAACACATCAACACATTAACACATCATCACATCAAAAAAATATGATAACAACAAAACCTTTTACATTCGATCGGGTAATACGCATGATAATAGGACTTACAGTGCTATTATTGCTGTTTTTATTGTTAAAACGACTTAGCAATGTACTTCTTCCATTTATTATTGCATGGCTTTTGGCTTATATGCTCGACCCGATAGTGCGATTTTTTCAGTATAAGCTCAAGCTCCGCAATCGGTTGATTTCGGTTGTGCTCACTATTTTGTTTGCAGGTGGCGTGCTTACTGGTTTGGGATTTATTATTGTACCACTCGTAAGTAGTGAAATTGCAAAATTATACGAAATTACCAGTACGTATTCGAAAAGTTTGAATATTGATACATTTTTGCCCGTTGCTTGGCAAAACGAAATAAGTAAATATTTTCTTTCAATAGATGTAAATACATTGCTACAAAATGAAAGTGTTATGGATTTTTTGAAAAAAGTAGCACCACAAGTTTGGGATATTCTGAATGGCTCGCTGAGTTTGCTTTTGGGGCTTACAGTGGTTATAATTATATTTTTATATATGTTTTTTATCCTGCTCGAATATGAACGAGTAACTGATGGTATGATTAATATTATTCCACCCAAATATCGTCCTCTTATTACTGAAATTATCTTTGATATGGAGCAGGGTATGAATCGTTATTTTCGTGGGCAAGCTTTGGTGGCTTTTATTGTTGGTGTATTGTGTGCCATTGGCTTTAGCATTATCAATTTGCCCATGGCAGTTTTGTTTGGGCTGCTAATAGGCGTACTTACACTTGTACCTTATCTAAAAGTGGTTGCATTAGTACCCGGAATGCTTCTTGGTTTTTTGCAATCGGTAGAAACGGGGCAAAACTATGGTACAATATTGTTGAGCATCGCTGTTGTGTTTTTTATTGTACAAGCTATTGAAGATATTGCCATTTCCCCTATCATTATGGGTAAAGTTACTGGACTTAATCCGGCTGTGATATTGCTTGCTTTGTCAATTTGGGGCTCGTTGATGGGCGTTTTGGGATTGATAATTGCTTTGCCACTTACCACATTAATAATTTCGTACTACAAACGTTTTGTGCTTAATGTAGCGCCCAAAAATGAATTAGTGGAAGATAGTTCGTTGGTACGTAAAAAAGCAACGGAATAAATGAGTTTCAATTTATTCCGTTGGTAAATGCAAGTTATCTAAAATTTTTCTTATTTCACAGTTACATTTGCCCCCATATTTTCAGTTTGTTTCATCTTTTTGGGTTTACCTGAAATTTCGATTTTGCCGGCACCCGAAGCTTTAGCATCTGCATTTTCGGTCGCATTTACTGCAATATATGATGCTCCCGACGACTCAACAATGGCATCTTTAGTCGGGAACTGTTCCGCTTCTAATTTCGACGCGCCACTTGCATTTACATTTATGCTATTGGATAAGCCTTTTAATTCGGCAAAGGATGCACCCGAAAGTTCAATATCCGTTTTTCCTACAACTTCTACATCGATAATTGCTTGACTGGCTCCGCTTAAATCCATTTTGAACGAAGTGGTTTTAAAGCGACCAATGGTTGAAATTTTAGATGCTCCACTTGCTTCCAAGGCGCTTAAACTATCAATACTTAACTTAACTTTTATGGGATAATTTATTAGAAACTGCTCTGTGTAAATTTTTAATCTACCATCTGTAACTTCGGTTTTAACTTGTGAGAGAATTTTTTCGGGTGCCGAAATTATCATTTGTTTCAAACTATCTTGTATAAGCTCTACCTCAATATTATCTGAAATGTCAAGTTGATTAAAGGCTTCGTAGGTTCGCGATTCGTCCACTAAAGGGTCATGGTTTTCGTCCCAATTAATTACAAAATTGTGTCCGTTTTGATTTTTCCAATTTACAACACTTTTAACACCAATAGTATAAAGCATAAAAATACCTACCAACCAAAGTAATAATGTTACCAAAGACGTTGTTCGTGAATGTTCGTAATGTTTTCGTTTTAGCGAATTTATTAGCCAGTAGATAATCATAAAAATGGGTGCGCCAATTACCAACAAGAGAGAAAAAGCTAATAATGCAGAATTATCACCCGTCATAGAGCTCCATTGTGTAGCTAATTCGGGCGAAAATCCGTTGAGTATTTCAGGTAAGAATACTAATGTTGCGAATACGAAAACAAGTGAAATAGCAACTATTATTCCTACAAAACCCAAAATTGCACCAATAACGCCTAAAAAAATCTTTGCCAAAACTCGGAATATCTCTGCGAATCTTTTGCCAAAGCCAGATGCCGACTGTTTGAATTTTTCGCTCTCCATAATGTTTTTTACATTATTAATTTCGGACTTAATGTTCTCAACTGTTACATCTTCACCCTGCATTTCGAGGCGTTGAGCTGCTGTAACTGCTTTGGGAGCTACAAGCCAAACCACCAAATAAATCGGAATTAATGTTCCCCATCCAATAAAAACGATAAGCACAAATGCAATGCGAATCCAAGTAGCATCCCAATTCATATAAGCGGCTATACCACCTGCTACACCACCAAGGATGGTATTTTCGGGGTCGCGGTAGAAGCGGCGCGAACGACTTTTGGTGCTAGTATTTTGCTGTTGCTGTGTGCCATTTTCGGTTGCAGCTTCGTCCGTATCTTCGTCGGCATATTGACTTGGATTGCCAAGCACGGTAATTATTTCTTCCACATCTTCGATGTTGATAACCGTTTTGTTTCGTTTCAGACTCTCGCTGAAAATTTCGGCTATACGCGCCTCAATATCAGCCATTACCTCTCTGCGCTCTTCAATCGATAGATGTTTTTCTACATCTTTCAAATAGGTTTGAAGCATTTCGTAAGCATCGTCGTCGATATGGAAAACGATGTTATTTAAGTTGATTGTTACTGTTTTTTTCATTGCTTTTTATTTTTGTGACTGGACAACAGACGACGGACAACGGAAAGAAAAAACTCTTTCTTCATTTGTCTTATTTCTGTTAGCTGTCGTCTGTTGTCCGTCGTCTTTTATATTATTCTTTAATCTTTTGTATCACCTGATTAATTTCGTTCCAGGCATTTTCTAGTTCTTCAAGGAATGTGATTCCTTTGGGTGTCATTTCGTAATATTTGCGTGGAGGTCCCTGTGTCGATTCTTCCCACTTGTAGTCGAGTAACTCGTTGTTTTTCAGTCGAGTAAGAAGCGGATATAGCGTACCTTCCACCACAATCAGCTTTGCGTCTTTGAGCTCCGAGATAATATCCGAAGCATAAGCAGGCTTTTTTTTGAGTAATAGCAAAATGCAATACTCCAAATAGCCTTTCCGCATTTGAGATTTGATGTTTATTGCGTTCATTTTTTTTAGTTTGTAAAGTTTTTAAAGTCTGTAATGTTTATAATGTGATTTGAAATAAGATTTTAGAATACTGCCCCAAACCCCTAAAGGGGCTTAAAAAGACCATTCTGTACTAATTCACATCCCCTTTAGGGGCTTGGGGCTAATTCATCATCACATCACCACATCATTTTATTTCAACAATTCTAAAATCTTTAACCGAAACACATATTCGTATTTCGATTGGGCAACTTCGGATTGTGCGCGGGCTAAGTTGTTTTTAGCTTGGTACAGTTCATACACGTTGGCGCGTCCGCCTTCGTATTTTTGGTTTGCAAAGCGGTAGGCTTCGTAACCGATTTGGTCGAAGCGTCCCATTTTGATTTGGCTGCCACCGCATTATAATAAGCCTGCTGAACGGTTTTGCGCAACTCGAGTTTTGCGTTCTCCACATTCAGTTGGTTACTTTTAACGTCGATTTGTGCCGAACGAACCTGATTTTTTACCTGAAATTTGTTAAAAATAGGTACCGATAAGTTGAAGCCAACGCCTGTACTCAGCGGCGTACTTACCTGATTGTAATATCCACCACCCAAATTGGCGCCAAAACTGAGGGTGGGAAAATAAAACGATTTGGCAATTTGTATGTTTTTTTGACTTCCTTGCAATTGCAGTTCAGCACTTTTTATTTCCGGACGACTTTTTACGGCACTTGCAAAAACGGCATCAGCGCTGAGCAATTGCAACTCATTCTCCATCAAATCGGCTGGAATGGAAATGTCTAATTTTTCAAAATCCGATAATTCCAGAATCTGAGCCAGATCAAGCAACGAAAGTTTGAGTGTGTTTTTAGCTTGAGTACTGTTGAGCTCTTCTTTAGCTTGTTGTGAATAGATTTCGAACAATTCACCTTCGGCTAATTTACCTGCACTAACCAGCGATTTTTGTTGTTCTAATCTACTTTCTGTCAATTTTATCTGATCATTGGCTATTTGAAGCAGTTCTTTATTTAAAAGTACCTGCAAAAATGCCGACGACACACTTAGCGCTATGTCTTGACGAATTTTTTCCAAATTTGCTTCCGAAAGCTTCAATTGAGCCATTTTAGAGTCAATTTCGTACTTCATTTTCAATCCATCGAATAGCGTTATGCCACTCGAAACACTAAAATTAGAACTGTTTGAGTTGATGTTTCGGTAGGTTCCATCTGCCATTTGCGATCGTCCAAAATTCCAGCTTTGTCCAGCCGAAGCATTCAGATTTGGGAGCAAATTATTCCGTGCCTGTTGCAAAGCAATTTCGTTGTTTTGCCGCATCAACTCGCGTTGTTTTATGTTGCGATTATTTGCCAGCGCGGTATCCACGCATTGTTGAAGCGTCCAAGGTGTCTGTGCATTTGCAATGAGTGCAGTTAGTAGTACGGCTATGAATATTATTATTTTACGCATAAGTATAGTGTTGAACCTAATCCCTAAAAGGGGAATAAGGTTTGTTTATTTTAAAATAATTGTTTTATAATGAGATAGTTGTTGACGTTGACTTTGTGTTTTGAGGTAATTTAGTACTTGTTTTATTAAACAATTGTTTATTTACTTCTTTATTGATCTCATCTTCTATAGCCTTTTTAATAGCTTTGTGAATCGACTTTGTTGCATTTGATGGAGAGCTAAGTCCTTTAATTGTTATTTCTCCGCTAAATTCTATTGCACCTGAATTACTTACTTTCTCGCTATTGTCACCAACAACATCCCATTGATAAACTGCTGTGCCACTGAAAGAAACTGGTTTATAAAGCGGAAGGAAACGTCCGAACCCAATAGATTCTTTGTGTGTGTAACGATAGTTAATTTCCAACTCTTTTGTTTCACTAATCAAACTATCATCAGCTGTTTTTTCTGGCTTTACAAACAATATGCCTTTCGTTACATTCTGGTTAATTATAGCGCTTATCATAATATCTGTATCATTATTTTCAATCTTATTTGTCGAAATATATTGAGTTGAAACAAATAGATTGAAATTTGATACTATCAAAAGGATGATTATTGTAATCGCTACTGCAATTATCAATTTTTTATTTTTTTTCATATTATTTCCTTTATCTAATTTTTTATTTTTTAGCATCAGGTTTTTTATCCTCAATAATTTCCGCCCCCCGTATTTTATCTTTGAGTTTTACACCGCTTTTCAGTTCTATTTTTATACCATCGGAAAGTCCCGTTTTTACCTGTTTTTTGGTGAAAGTTTGTGGTTCTTTTGTTTTCAAAATATATACAAAAGCGGTGTCGCCACTAAATTCGATGCAGCTTTCGGGCACTGTAAGTACGTTTTCGAGTTTCGAAAGTACAATTTCGGCATTGGCACTGTAACCTGCTCGTACATACACATCTTTCGATACTTTTACGGCTGCCTTCATTTCGAAAAGAATTGCTCCATTTTCCTCCACACCTTTTGGTGATACATACTCGAGCTCAGCCGTGAGTTTCGTTCCCTCAATAGCTCCAATAGTTATATCCATCGGCATGCCTGTTTTGATACGTCCTACTTCGGTTTCATCCAGCTTACCCACAAAAAGCATATCGTTCATATTTGCCACTGTGGCAATGGTTGTACCGTCGTTGAAGCTATTGGACTGAATAACCGAGTTACCCACTTTTACAGGAATATTCAGAATTGTTCCGTTTATTGTTGAGCGAACTAAGGTATTGCTTATCTGCGATTTATCGTTCGAAATGCCATCGCGAGTCAAACTCAAATTATCTTTGGCAGTTTTCAATTCTTCGCGGTTGTTGTTAAACTGCAGCTCCACTTTTTCGAACTCTTCGCGCGAAATTACTTTCTCATTATAGAGTTTTTTGTCGCGGTCGTAGTTGCGTTTTGCTTGGTCATAAGCCAATTGCGACAATTGCACACGGCTTTCGGCAGCGTTCAGACTTACCATGTCCGGTATTACTTTAATTTTGGCAATAATATCGCCAGCTTGCACTTTATCGCCCGCTTCTTTGTACAATTCGGCAATTATACCCGACATTTGCGGTTTAATCAAAATTTCGTTGCGTGGCTCTACTTTTCCGGTAGCCACGGTACGTTTCTCGATGTTTCCACGCGTAACTTCTTCAATTACATACTTTTTCTCAACGGGACGAGATTTATTCCACAGGAAATACATCGTTCCTATTACAGCTATTGCTAACAAAGCTATCCAAAAAATTCTAAAAAACTTCTTCATATTGTTTATTATTAGTTATTTGCCCTATGGGCGTTATTTACTTTGTGTTATTTGCCCTTCGGGCGTTATTTAGGCTTCGCCTGTTATTTGCATCGCGTTATTTAGCTTCGCTGTTATTTGCTTCGCTGTTATTTACTTCGTGTTATTTGCCCTTTGGGCGTTATTTACTTCGTGTTATTTATTGTTATTAACTTCGTGTTATTTATATTGTATTTTAATAACGCCCGCAGGGCTAATAACAATTTAATAACTATCAATAACGCGTAGCTAATAACTATTAATAACGGCGTAGCCAAATAACGCCTGAAAGGCATCTTACTCTTCTCTTATCGCTTCTATCGGTTTAATGTTCATCGCTCGTTTTGCTGGTAAAAATCCAGCTAATGTGCCAATTATCAGTAATATAATAAATGATGAAATTGCTACAGAGAAACTAATTTGTGGGTCTTTGAAAAACTGGTCGCCTTGACTGAGCCCAACGCCAACCAAATAGAGCAATCCAACGCCAACCATCAAACCGGCCAAACCGGCCATCAATGTGAGTATAATACTTTCGCTCATAATTTGCGAAATAATGTTGCGAGGCGTCGCTCCCAAAGCCCTACGAATACCAATTTCTTTTGTCCGTTCGCGCACGGTAACCAACATAATATTACTGATTCCAATGCCTCCGGCAATTAAAGTTCCTGCACCCACAAACCAAATCAGCACACCAATTCCGATTCCCAAATACAAAAACATAGTAAACTGATCTTCGATATTCATACCGCCAACGGCTGTTTTGTCGGTAGGAGCAATGTTGTTTCGAGCTTTCAGAACCTTTTGGATTTTTTCCTCAATAACACTCACTTTTACACCGGGCATTGCAGTTACAGCTAAAAAATGAACCACATTGCCTTGATTAAATGCCTGTTGCATTGTGCTAAAAGGCAATACTACTGTTTCTTGTGCATTTCCACCAATATTTATATCTGATAAATGACGCGCTACACCTACCACCTGAAAATAGATACCATTTACCTGAATATCCTTACCTATCGGATTTTCCTTGGTAGGGAAAAGCACTTCGTACACCCGTTCGCCAATTACACACACTTTACGCTTTTCGACCATGTCAATATCGTTAATATAGCGACCGTAAATCATTTTACTTTCGTCAATTTTGTTGTATGCCGGATAATTTCCTTTTACGCCGAAACTTCCCGCTTTATCATTTCGAGTAACATTATTTGCACCACCTCCACCAAAAAGAACGGGTGCAATGTATTGAATTTCAGGTATATTATTAGTAAGAACCGAAATGTCTTCGTTGAGAATATCCCATTTGCGACCTTTTTTGAATCCTTTGTATGGTTCCGAAGTTTGTTCTGCCCACACAAAGCAGGAGTTCGTAGCAAAACCTTCGATTTGCGAATTCATGCCTCGCTCGAGCGCAACACCTGCACCCACCATGGCCACAAGCATGAACATTCCCCAAAACACTCCAAAGGCAGTAAGCACGCTCCGCGATTTATTATGTGTTATCGTAACCCAAATCTCTTGCCATCGGTCGAGATCAAAAACAACCCCCAACCCCCTAAATGGGGCTTTTGGATTGGTTTTGTTGGTTAATTTGCCCCCATCCCCTAAAAAGGAGTAAGAGTTGGTTTCGTTAGGATTATTCATATTTTTTTTAATACTCTGTTATAATTATCAATACTAATTTCATTTCCCCTTCAGGGGGATTAAGGGGGTTATTCCCCTTTAGGGGTTAGGGGTTTACTCTTCCCGCATTGCCTCTATCGGCTTAATCCTTACTGCCCTACGAGCTGGCATATATCCGGCAATTACGCCTGCAATAATTAATATCGTGGTAGAAATAAGCACATAACTGAGTGATACTGTTGGGTCTTTAAATACAGTCATTCCATCCGGATTTCCAGCAGCCGATTGCATTAAAAAATAATTGACCATTTCGGTTAAACCCACGCCCATCATCATGCCCATATATCCAAAAATGGATGTTATTAAAATGGATTCGATAATAATGGAACGCAATATATGTGAAGGTGGAGCGCCAATAGCTTTACGTATTCCAAACTCGCGGGTGCGTTCTTTTACCGAAACCAACATTATATTACTTACGCCTACAATGCCCGCAATCAAGGTGAAAATGCCAATTATGGAAACGAAAATCGTTATTCCACCAAAAATTTTCATTGTTTCGAGGTAATCGCGTTGCGAATTCCGTATCCAGAGAGCTTCCAAATCTTTTGGGTCGAAGCGCAGGGTTTGCGCCATGTTTTTTCGCAAGTTTTCGTTAAAAGCTTCGTTCTCAGCCTCCGTTTCAAGTCCATTCACTGTCATAGCTATACTTCGGAATTTTCGATCGGGATTATATATTAATTGTGCTGTTGTAAATGGAATATATATATTTCCATTTCCCCAATTTTCCTTTTTGGTATTTACACCAACCACTTGAAACATGATTGAACCAACTTTCATTTGTTTTCCAATTGGGTTTGTATTTTTAAATAGCATTTCCTGAACTTTCTTGTCAATTACCGCCACTTTTTTAGTAGCATTCAAATCCAACCGATTCAAAAATCGGCCATTTCCAGGTTCAAATTTCAAATTGAAAATCTTTTCGTATTCGGGATTACAGCCAATTAAACTAAAAGTGCCATTTTCTGTTCCCACACTTATGGTCGATTCTTTTTCGATAATACCCGTTTCGGTGCCGGCCGCCTCTATGTTTTCATCTACTGCTGCAATTTCTTTTTCCGAAAAATCCATTTCACGACCACTTTTGAGACCATTGTAAGGCATTGAAGTTTGACCAGCCCATGTTTGAACCGTGTTTGTGGCACGTCGGCTAAAATTTGAAGTAACGCCGTTTTTCAGACCATTACCAGCACCAAGCAGCACAATAAGTATAAAAATACCCCACGAAACCGACAAACCTGTCAGTACTGTACGTAGCTTGTTGTGCTTTAATCCGGCTAATATTTCTTGAAGTGTATTCATAACCCCTAACCCCTAAAGGGGAATATTTTAGTTGTTTATTTGATTAATTTATGTATTTCCCTTTTTCCCTTTAGGGGTTAGGGGTCTCTATATTCTCAATCATTCCATCCTTGATATGAATAATTTTGCGTGTTTCTTCAGCCACCGACCGTTCGTGTGTTACAATTATTGTTGTCAAACCGTTGTTGTTGAGATCTCGGAGCACTTTCATCACTTCTACGGTTGTATGGCTGTCCAGCGCACCTGTTGGTTCGTCGGCAAGTAGAATTTTAGGTTGCGAAATAATGGCACGCGCAATGGCCACGCGTTGCTTTTGTCCGCCAGACATTTCGCTGGGCATGTGTGTAGCCCAATCGCGCAAGCCCATCATATCTAAATATTCCATTGCTACTATATTGCGGCGTTTGCGACTTACGTTTTTGTAATAAAGTGGTAAGGCCACATTTTCCAACGCATTTTTAAAATTAATCAGGTTGAAAGATTGAAATACAAAACCAATCATTTCGTTACGGTAAAAAGCCGCTTGTTTTTCGCTCAGGTCTTTTATCAATTTATTATTAAGCAGGTATTCTCCCGTATCGTAATTATCCAAAATGCCCAGAATATTCAGCAAGGTTGATTTGCCCGAACCCGAAGCTCCCATAATAGACACGTATTCGCCGGAGGCAATATGCAAGTCTATGCCCTTTAATACATGCAGCGAAGTCGATTCGGTGTAATAGGTTTTGTTGATGTTGGTTAAGTTTATCATTTTTTATTTGCCCTTTGGGCGTTATTTATTGTTATTCACTTCGAGTTATTTGTGCTTCGCACGTTATTTACTTTGTGTTATTTAGCTTCGCTGTTATTTCGCTTCGCTGTTATTTCGCTTCGCTGTTATTTCGCTTCGCTGTTATTTCGCTTCGCTGTTATTTCGCTTCGCTGTTATTTGCCCTTCGGGCGTTAATAGCTTTGTACTATGAATATCGCCCGAAGGGCTAATAACTATTTAATAACGCTATTTAATAAAGCGAGGCTAATAACAATTAATATTTACATAGCCTACATTGATTTCACGCTGCAAATATATAGCATAATATACTACTATGCAATACATAGTACATTGCGTTGGATATATGTATGTTATGCAATGTGATTAAATGTGTTGAAATTCAATTGATTAAGTCTTTTTTAGGAGTTGGAATATTAACTAAGATTAACTGTTTGTTTGGATTTATTTAGCCTTGTATATAGTGGCAGGGTGCGGCCACAAAAACAAAAAGTACATAAGTAATTCTTCTAAGGTGCTGATTGTTAGATTATAATAATGAATTTTGACAAAAAAACGAAATGTACATTAGCTTGAATTTTACTAAAAATTTTGGAGGTATAAAGCAGTAAGCTTGAAGTTTGCATTAACTTAGGTTTTATCCTGAATTAAAAATATGTTTATCAGAACGAATGATGAAAAGATTAGTACTATAAAAAAGATATAAATAAACAGATTGAATGAAATCAGAATAAATGACTTTATCCATTTAAATTCGTAAAATCGCTTGGTGGCTATTAATAAATAAAGTATAACAACATAAACGTATATGCTACCTGTATTCCAAGTATTTAAGAGCTGTAGTTTATCTGCTATTAGGCTTAGCAATATATCAAACGAAAATAAAAGCATTAAAATTGTATGTATATTGATCGAAAAAATTAGATGACTCATGTATGGGTAACGTTTCTTCCGAAAAGATATCATTAGCATAAATGCAAAAAATGGCATTAGTACAAACATACCTACTGGTGCATACGTTTTAAATACAGGGATTAATTTATTTAAAACTTTATCTTTAATTTCTGATTCAGTTGGATTTGTCTCAGCAAATGACCCATTTTTATCATTTGGTATTTTATTGTCGTTAACTTGAATTGATAGAGCATTATTGTTGGAATAAAATGCTTTACTAACAGATTTATCGTCTAATGTGAAATTAAAAAACAAAAAGAAAAATATAAAGCTGCAAAACATATACATCTTGAAAGGATGCATATATGAAGCAATTCTGCCTTGTATATATTCCTTCGGTAAATGACCAGGGCGAGCAAATAAATGCTTTAGAGTAACCCATAATTTACCATCGTATGCAAAACTTGTGTCGAGGTAGTGATTGATAAATTTAAAAAATGATTCATTTGTGTCAATGGCATATTGTCCACAACAATGACAGTACATTCCATTTAATGTCTCACCACAATTTTGGCAATGTGTATAAGGAGGAACTTCTTCTTTTTTTATACGTTTTAATCGTCGTAAATTCAGAGTGCGACTGAACACTAAATTTTTGTATTTTATTTGTTTCGCAATACGTTGAACATTAGTATTTAACGATACTTTTATGTTTGTTATAGTCTGTAGCATAAATACAAGTTTTAAAGTAGTTTATCAATGGTTTGTGCAATTCGTTCAACTCTCAAGGTGTCGTTGCGTACAGAATAAATCCAATCCAATAATTTTTTTTGTTCAAGTTTTGGTAAATCATTGAATCGCTCCAATGCAACTGGTTCTTCGGCAAGGCAGATAAAAAAATCTTCTGTCTCAACAGGTGGCAAATCTTGCGAAAAAAGTGTTACATGCACCCAGTCGCCTTCGCTTTTCCCAATTTTCTTTCGAATTTCTGATTTTATAGGTAAAAACAACAAACCATTGCCAAAAGGCATTAAATTATAATCGGATATTTCGAAAGTATCGATGCTTCCACGCACTTTTGTCATTCCAAACCAACTTCGTTTATCTTGTTTTAAATCAGACAAAAGTACGAAAGTCCATCCGCCTTTCCCTGCCATTTTTTGAAGCAGAAAATCACTATCAACTATTGGGGCTTCATTTTCCATAAATTTCAAAAACTATCTTTAATTAATGTCTGTTGCAAACTTGATACATTAACTCTTTGTGGTACTTTTTTTACCAAAATCTTTATCCACTTTTATCAATGCCACGGTGATAAAAGTAAATACCGAACAAACCAACACCCAAATAAAAAAATGTTGATAGCCCATTATTTTTTCCAAAGCACCTCCAATCCAATTGGCCAACGAAACGCCCAGTGCCATTAATCCAGTACTGATTGCATAATGCGATGTTTTGTATTTTCCTTCGGCGAAATACATTAAATAAACCATAAATGCCGTAAATCCAAACCCAAATCCAAATTGCTCAATAGCGACACAAATATTTATTATTACAAAATTCTGTGGTAGTTCGTAGGCCAAATAAACGTATGCTATGTGTGGAATACTAAGTGCCAGTGCCATTGGCCAAAGCCAGAATTTCAATCCTTTTCGAGAAATGGCCATACCTCCAATTATGCCACCCAGCAGCAATGCAACAACGCCCACAGTACCATGTAGCAAACCAACTTGTTCGGCAGTTAAGCCCAAGCCACCTTTGTCGATGGGGTCGAGCATAAATAGTTTGCTGAGTACACTGAGTTGATTTTCGGAAAAACGATACAGTAAAATAAATAATAAGGTGGCAATAATGTGTTTCTTTTTGAAAAAACTAACTATCGACTCAACCAATTCTTTTTGAATATAGCTGAATGAAGTATTTGCATTTAGGGAATCGCTTGTGGGTTTTGGTAGAAAAAATCGATGGTAAATAAATAAACCAAAAAACAATGCAGCCATTACATAATACACTAAACTCCAGGATTGATGCAAGTCTCCAGATATTCTAGCCCAATAGCCAGCCAACATAACTAATAAACCTGAGCCAAAAATAACCGCCAGTCGGTAAGCCGTGTTACGTATTCCTACAAAAAATGCTTGCTTGTCGGTAGGCAGCCCCAACATGTAAAAACCATCGCAGGCAATGTCGTGTGTGGCGGAGCTGAATGCCAAAAGAAATAAAAACGCCAAGCTTAATTGCAAATAATAGCTGGTATGAATGCTAAATGCGATTCCGGCAAAACAGGCGCCGATTATCACTTGCATGGTGAGAATCCACCACCGTTTGGTTTTAATAATATCGACAAACGGACTCCATAGCGGCTTAATAATCCAAGGAATTCCCAACCAAGCAACATAAAGTGTAATCTCATCGTTGCTCAAACCCATTAGTTTGTACATTATACTTGCCATTACCATTACGGCTACATACGGCAGACCTTCAGCAAAATACAAGGTTGGAATCCATGTCCAGGGCGTTTTACCCCTAACCCCTAATGGGGAATTAATGTCGTTCATTTTAATTAATTATAGTATTATTTACAAATATATTTTGTGTTTTTAAAATAAATCATGCATTGTTACTTCATTCTGTACCAATCCCATTGAATATTCATTTTTCTTTAGTCCATAAGTCGTAATCATTGTCAAAAAAACGGCTTTTCGGCAATTCGTTGCTTGTTTAAAAACCGACAGTTTATTTCGTAATTCAGCATCCACTTTTTTATCAATAATAAATTCATCACCAGCATATTTCATTTCACAAATATTTATTACCTGATCGTTTCTATCAATCAGTAAATCAATTTGAGCAGCGCTTTCGCTATCTACTTTTCGCCAACTTCCAATGGTTGTTTTTATGCCGCTAATGCCAA
>JAIFKX010000143.1 GCA_020049335.1 Paludibacter sp.
GAAGATTTCTCACAAGAAGTGGACGATGATTTTGATTTCGAAAACCTGACACCCGAAAATGTTTCAATACTAAGAGTTGAGCCATTAACCAATGAAACGGAATTACTCGAAAAATTGATTACGCAAGCTTCCGATTGCCTTGCAACCGAAACAGATGCTAAAGCTTCTAAGTTGATAGAATATATCAACCTATTGAAAATCGACTATAACAATTCTGACATTAAAATTCTGGTCTTCACTGAATTTCGTTCTACACAACAAATGCTCTTAAATCGTTTGGAAGTTGAAGGATTTGTATGCGAAAGTATTAATGGTAGTCTGGAATTAGACGAAAGAAAAAATGCACTTCGACGTTTCAAAGCAGATAGTCAGGTAATGATAGCAACCGATGCAGCTGGTGAATCGTTGAATATGCAGTTTTGTCACATAATTTTCAATTACGATTTACCTTGGAATCCAATGATGATTGAACAGCGCATTGGTCGTGTTGACCGCATTGGACAGCAAAACAGTGTTTTAGCTTATAACATGCTTACCACCAATAGTGTTGATTTAAGGGTTTATCAGGCTATTGAAGAAAAACTAAATGCCATATTGGAGCAATTAGGTATCGACAAAACTTCTGATGTGTTGGACTCAACCATTGATGTGAAACGTATCAACCAACTCTATTTGCAATCGCTTTTAGACCCCACACGTTTTGAATATGCCGGAGATAAATGGTTGTTTGAAATAAAGAAAAAACTGAATGATTTTCAATCTACCGAAGGCGCTTTGCCATTAATCAAAGAAGCCGATATTGATAACCGAAAAGCAGCAGAAATCAAACATAGTCCACTACCAATTTGGTTGGAAGATATGATTACACAATATGCTTTCAACAACCAAGGGCATGTAAGCAAACAAATTGATGGCAGTTTGTCAATGCAATGGAGCGAGGTGAAATTAAATGCCTCATTTGATTCTGTTGTTGCATTAAACAATCCAAATCTTGAACATATCACATTGCAGCATACTATCGTTCAAAATATGCTGAATTCAATTCCTGAGTTTTCAATCGATGCTGGAATTGCTGTGTTGCAATCTGCTTCCGGTGATAGCATTAAAGGCCAATGGAGTTTATGGGAAGTTTCAGCAATAAACTCTTTGGAAGCAAAATCTACCTATGTTGCACAGTTTGTTGCGGAAAATGGGAAAGTTTACCCTGCTTATGCCAATGATATTTGGAATCAATTGGTAACAAATAGCAAAAACTTCAGCTATGCCTCAACAATTCCAACGCAAATGACTGACAAAATAATAGTCGAAGAATATAAAAAGTTGGAAGATACCTTGCAAAATACTTTCGCTAACTTAGAGGCAGCCATACGCATTGTGTTGGCAAAACGGTTTGAGAAAAGACAGAATTTGTACAATTTTCAAAAGAAAGGGATTGAACGAATTGGAATTGACAATATCAGAGCAGCCAAACTAAAACGCTTAAATCAGGAATACGAAAAATGGGTGCAACGCTTTGAAAAAGATACACGCATTGTCCCCGATGTAAAACGGTTAATTACAATAAATATAAATGGATAACTTTCTGAAGGAGCTGATAATAGATTTAGGACTGCAAACAAATCAACTGACTATAATCAAAAACAGCGACCGTTTTTTTTATAAGCCGGAAGTAAAAGCAGAACTGAGCAATATAGGTATTGAACTTGTAAACGGTTCAGCGTTGGAACTTCGTGTTCACTTTGAATTAATTTTCAAAGCAAACTCACAGCAAAAATTTTGTTATCTAATTGAAAACAAAGAAGATGTATTGGAAGATATACTCAAAGTGAGTGTTTTTCACGATTTTCATATAACAACATATTTTCCTGAATTTTATCCTGATAAAATATTAAATTGCTCATTTATTGAATTGTGTACACTATTCAATAATAAGCCACAGAAAACTCTTACAGCCGAAGAAACTGCTGAATACCTAACAAAGTGCAAAGTCAAAGAGGAATCGAATAAAACTAAGATATTAGAACAAACTAAATCATACTTCAAACAGTTTTGTGTTTCACCCGTCAGCATAAACTGGGAAAAATCATTTCCTGAATTATCTAACTATGTTTTGTCTGCTATTGAAAACGAATTGTGGGAAGATGTAAAATCTGACATTGAAGTTATAAATGACCTTTTCCAACAACACATTGAACTAAAATACAAAGCACATATTATTCCAGCTTCTTATGTCAAAAAACCAAGCATAGTAAGTAAGGTGTTACCTTACCTGCAATTTAATTTCAACCAAAGTGATAAAGTGGCTTTAATTGTAATCGATGGCATGGCATATTGGCAATATCTTATGTTATCAGCCCATTTCAATGATACCATTGAAACAACAAATGAAGTCATATATTCATGGATTCCTTCAATTACCCAACTATCACGGCAAGCCATTTTCAAAGGTGACAATCCGCTAAGTAGTTATGTCCAAAATCCTACCAACGAAGCAAATTTATGGAAGAGTTTTTGGAAGAAAAATGGATTATTGGATGCTCAAATTACTTATCATTACAACGGTTTGAAATCTGATAATCTATCAAATATCAAACGTTTAGCTTATGTAGATGTTTCACTCGATGACAAAATGCACGCTTGTAGCGATTATAACGACCTTTTTGATTTGACACAAAATTGGATAGAAAACTCTGAAATCATTCTGAACATTGAGCGCTTAATATCCGAAGATTTTACTATTTTTATCACCACAGATCACGGTAACATTCAGGCAAATGGTTTGAATTCACTTACGCACAAACAAACATTAGGTACAAATAAATCCGGCAGCAGAAGTCTCCGACATTTAGAATACTCGGAAAGTTGGTTGAAAGATAAATTTCTATGCGACAATCCAGATTGGAAACCTTTTTTAGGTGAAACAGAAAATACAATCTATATTAAAAACGATTCTGCCTTTACGTCCGATGCTAAATTCATTACACATGGAGGTAGTCATATTTTAGAGGTGCTAATTCCATTTATCACATTAAAGAAAAACAACAAATGAGTAAAATAGATATAAATCAAAGAATTCCACTTTCAATACTCGAAATTGCATTGAAAGACTTTTTGCAAGATAAATACAATCCCGATTACCTTAAAGAACAACTTTCTTTTGAGTATTCTGGAGCAAATAGAATAAATAAAGCATTAAGCATTGTCAATAAGATAATTCTCAAATCACCTTTGTCAGTATTACTAAAGGAAAATAGTAACGAAATTCTAATGGCATTAAAATCGAAAAGTGACCGTTCTGTTATACTGATCTCCTTACTAAACAGTTACTATCCTTTCTCATTCGACACATATTCTGTTTTTGCCAAATACTTTCAAGTTCAAGAATTTATCAATACGGAGCTAATTCAAAAGGAAATAAAAAATAAATACGGCAGTAATCGTTCAACTGTAAATGGATTATACAGTGTAATACCAATGTTTTTAGAAGCAGATTTTTTTAATAGACTTAAGCCGGGTTTATATCAATCAAAAGAAAAACTAATCATTCAAAGCCAAATAGCAAACAAATTATATTTGCATTCATTCATTCTAAATAATTCATTACTAAGAGATAGTGAAATTATTATCCATGAACCTTATTTTGCAATGGTTGAAAAATTACAATAAACATGGACCAACCAAAACTCGAACGCTTACTTCGTGTAATGAAAATGCTTACAGTAAACAATTCATTAACCGTTGACGAAATAGCAGCAAAGCTTGCCATTTCGCAGCGTTCTGTGTATCGTTATATCGATACCTTTCGCGCGGCTGGTTTTGTTATCAAAAAAACTGACAATTTCATAAAGCTCGATAAATCTTCGCCTTATTTCAAAGATATCAGTGAATTAATCCACTTCTCCGAAGAGGAAGCCTTTATTCTCAAATCTGCGATTGAGAATATCGACGAAAACAACCTGCTCAAACAAAACCTTAAAAAGAAACTCTATACAGTTTACAACTACAATATATTAGCTGAGACCATTGTAAGTGGCAAAAACGGAAAGAATGTACGACAGTTAGTAGAAGCAATTGAGAATAAACGCTCAGTTATTCTTCGCAATTATTCTTCCGCTCACGGCAACGACATTCGCGACCGCTTTGTCGAAGCATACACATTCACTACCAACTATGTACAAGTTTGGTGTTACTGCCCCGAAGAAAACACAAACAAACTCTTCAAAGTGTCACGTATTGGTTCGGTGGAAATATTAGACGATAAATGGCAACACGAAGCAAATCACCAATCCGGATGCATTGACATTTTCCGTATGAATAGTTGCGATATGAAGCCTGTCAAACTAAAACTGGGGCTACGCTCCGCCAATTTATTAATGGAAGAGTTTCCACTCTCCATGAAACACCTCAAAAAACTACCCGACAACGAATGGCTACTCGATACCGAGGTCTGCTCTTACGATGGCGTAGGTCGCTTTGTAATGGGCTTATTAGACGATATTGAAATTATTGACTCACCCGAATTTCTCTCCTACATTCAAGAACTTATAAAAAAAATTCAAAATAAAATAGCATTGTCATAAGTTGTCAAACTCTTGCCGTTACTTTGTGCATTCATTATCTAACTAATAATTCATTCATAAAACATCGCATATAGTAGTGATGCCAATATGGATTTATTTACCGTTGGAAATATAAAACGCAAAGAATATAACCTTTATCTGTTTTTTGTTTATCACAAGCAGGCCAATTCATAGTTATGATTTGGTCTGTACTTTTTAAAAACCAAAAAGTAAAAAGCAATTCTTTGAAAGTAGCATTTTCAGGAATAAGAATCAAATTATTCAATTTTCAGAACGAAGATTTAGTCTGTATTTATACAAATGAAGATTTCTAATCGGTTAAAAGTTATCATGGCACAAACCCAATTACATTTCCCCATAAAACTATTTCTATTTACATACTACTTCAAAAATAAAAAACCATTAGAATAAATTTTCGAATGTTTTTTTTGGCTTAGATAAAAGCGTAAAAGTGTAGTTGAAAAAATTTGTGTGTCCAATTGTGTGTACGAGCATAAAAAAAGCACCTACAAAATTACTTGTAAGTGCTTGATTTTCAATTGTGGGCGTTGAGGGATTCGAACCTCCGACCCTTCCGTTTTAAGACGGAATGATCTGAACCAGATGAGCTAAACGAATATAATTACAATTTAATTTTCATAAAAAAAGCACCTACAAAATTACTTGTAAGTGCTTGATTTTCAATTGTGGGCGTTGAGGGATTCGAACCCCCGACCCTCTGCTTGTAATCTTATTATCAAGATACAAATATACAATTTATTTTCATTAATTTTCATTATTCAATTATTTGTGCTATTTTTGTGTGTCCGAATGTGTGTCCGTGTGTCCATTTGTGTGTCCCAAAATAAGGAATGAAAATATGAAAAAGGAAAAGGAAAAAGCAAGTAAATTATTTTACAGCGAATTTGATGTTACAGTAAATATTACGCGAGTTACAAAACATGCAAAAAATTATGACGATGCATGTCCTTTGAAATGGTGTATCTACCATAAGAAAGCTAGAAAAGAAAACAATCGCATCTACTACACAACCGGCGTATCATTAAATAAGACCGATTGGGATCGTTACTTGGATGGAAGTACTGCGAAGGCAATTATTGAAATTGCAAAATCACTTCAAAACAATTTTGATGCAGTTATTAAGCCAAAGGTAAAAGACCTTGCCGAAAAAGGCACATTTACTTTTGATGCACTAAGTACAAAATTAACCAAGTCGGTTGGGACTGATTTGAAACAATCATTCCGCTTAAAAATCCAGAGCCTTGTTAGCAATGATAAAATTGGAAATTCGGTTGTATATCAATGTACATTGCGTTCGATTGAGATGTTTAATGCCAAGGACATTTTGTTTTCGGAGATAACTCCAAAATGGCTCGAAAAATACCAGAGATACATGGAGCAAAAAGGGTTAAGATATTCTACAATAGGAATGTATCTTCGCACAATACGAGCTATTATGAACGATGCCAAAAACAATGATGTAATTAGCTCAGCTTTGTATCCTTTTGGTGAAGGTAAGTTTCAAATCCCCATAGGTGAAGGCCGAGAACTTGCAATGGAAATAAATGATATTAAAAAAATTGCCGAATACGATTGTCCAAGTAAAACCATTGAGATGTGTCGTGACTTATGGATTTTTTCCTATTTATGTAACGGTGCAAATTTCGGAGATATTCTGCGTTTTAAATTCTCGGATATAAAGGATGGTGAAATTTACTTTTACCGCAAAAAAACCAAAGATACTACCAAAAAGAAAATTGAAATTGTAGCTCCTATATTGCCCGAAATGCAAAGCATAATTGACAAGTGGGGAAACGCTCCAACGGCAAAAGCTTATATATTTCCATTTCTGAATGACTGCAATACAGAAATTGAGTATAAGAAACAAATACACAATGTAATAAGATTGACTAATAAAAACATTAAGAAGGTTACGAGTGATTTAAAATTGCCGGATATTAGCACCTATAATTGCCGTCATTCTTACACCACTATTCTTGCCAAATTACGCGTACCCGAAAGCTATATTGACCAAGCTACCGGACATGCTCCCAGTACTGTAACGAAAGGATATATAGGGAAATACAATAAAAAAGAACGGATTGAATATAACTCACTATTATTATGGAAATGACAGATATTGAATTTGAAAAAGACCTAGCCGAATTTGGCGAAATCCCTTACGTTGTTGAATTAAAATATTTAATTGATTCTTACACAGGTGATAAGGAAAAACTACTTGACTTTTGGAGAGCTGGTATTATTAAAAAATTGAGAGAAGATCCAGAAAATGGATTTAAACATGGGTTGTATGTTTGGTTTATGGTAAACTACTTTCCCAATTATAAAGGAGATTCAAAAAAAATATGGACTAACAATAGCATAATACTTGATTTTTTAGAGGATTATAAAAATGATACTGAAATCTTAAAGAGAAGAAAACTAAATGAGTATTGTATTAGAGATATTGTTAAAAACGAAAGTGTAGATTTAGAAACTCTAAGAGATGATATTAATGACAAACTTAGTGCTTTTCCAAATAGACGGTCATTGCATATCGATAAACATATTGTTACTAAAATGGAAAAGGAAAATCAGTTACTTAATGTAGCTGTTTTGGAATCGAAATTATCAACACCATGTTTGAAAGAAATATATCAATACTTGACGAAATTAGATAAAGGCTTAAAAACAGACGAAATTACATTTCTATTTTGGTTTGGGCGTTCCGAACCTGAGAACCCTAAGCCGATGAATTGGAAAGGTACACGTCAATTACTTGTAAATGTATTACACCAAATTTGTGTAGCAGCTACAGCTAAAAAACAATTCCTAAAAGCATTTGAAATTGAGAAATTGCCAAATGCTCATACAGACTACAAAAATTCAAAAGTTTGCACAGATATTGAAAGCAAAATAAAAAGATTTAACAAGTAAGAATACCGAACCAAACACAATAAACTAAGCCCCTGAAATATGGGGCTTTTTTCATGTCTATACCGAATATGCCGAACATCTATATTCGGTATATATATTTGATATACTGATACTTAATGATATTTGTAATTGAAATAAATATTATCTTTGTATCACAATTAGTTCACGGCTAAGAATTATTGTAGAGCTAAAGAACCAAATGTTTAGCCGTATTTGGGGAAAAGCTTAGAAGGTAAAATACAAATATCATGGACTCTGAAAAAAAAGTAACAGTAACATTATTAACAGAATCAGACATTCAACAAATGATTGACAAAAAATTTGAAAATGTAATGAGAGTGAATGTACCGAAGCCCATTCGAAAAACAAACCTTGACCCGAACGATGCCATTGATTATTTGGCTGAAATTGGTTACAAGTGTAGTCTTTCGCAATTGTACAAAGCATCTGCAAAAAACGAGATACCTGTATCTAAATTTGGCCGCAAATTACTTTTCAATGCAGATCAATTATCTAAATGGGTCGAATCTAAAAAACAAAAAACCATCGACATTTCAATGATTGTAGCTCAAAGTGCAAACACTAAACTTAGGAGGATTTCATCATGAAAAAGCAAACTGAAAAAACTACTTGCACTCTAAAAATCAGCAAGTCGGAAAACCTTAGAATTAAGATAATCGGTGAATTACTATTAAGCAGAACATTAACAGTGGAGCAGATTAATGACGGATTCCACATCAGAAATGCTTCTGAAATAATTGCGGAATTTTTAAGCTATGATTTCATTGAAGAACTTTCTGGAAGCAATCCTAAAGCATACCGGTTAAAAAACAATTTAGGTGAGTGGTTTTTATGAAATACTTTGATAGCCCAGAAGCAATAGCCTTAAGAAGGCTGATTGATTCAAAGAAAAAATATCTAGCCACCATTACAATAGAGTATCAATACCAACTTCTGCAAAAAGAAATATTGTTGCTCGAAAATCATATTTTGCCGATAGTATTGAATAATACCAACATCATTCATTCGGAATTTGTCAAATATTGTGTTAAGGCTATGGATGCTGCAATTACACATAAGATGAATGGTCTGATAATTTACCAGCCATTAATTGAAACGTATCAAGAACAGCCAACATTTGGGGTTGTAAATAGCAAAGCAAACCTGCATCACGATAATCCTAATCGGATAGAGGTATTTCTCGATACGTACAAGGGAGTAGAAGTTCAATGCATCAATCTTAATCCTTTCATATCATGAACAAGGCAACTGTATATGACTTTTCAACGAAAGAATCGGAAGCAAAAAAATACGACTTAGAATCGTTGCGGTTAGTATTTGGAGCTGAGGTACCTGAACCTGAGCCAATCCTAATGCAGGGTGATACACTTCTAATGAGTAGAGGGAATATCAGCACCATTAAGGGAGTTGCCAAGTCAAGAAAAACATTCTTTGTAAATACGCTTGTAAGTTCGTTTTTAGGACTTTCAGACTTTGGACTAACAAGTGGTGATGAAAATGGTAAAGTACTAATCATTGATAGTGAGCAGTCAAAGGCGCACTCTTATAAATCGTTTAAGCGTGTATATAATCTTATGCGCTGGCTAAGTGATAATGATAGGATTAAATTTATTCCATTAAGAGAAATGGAACTTGAAGATCGTATTGAAATTATGAAACAGGCTATTGAGTTTTACAAACCATCATTGGTTATTTTGGACGGCCTCCTCGATTTTGTGAATGATAGCAATGACAATGTTGAAAGCCGAGAGTTTATCCAAACTCTTATGACATTGAGTAGTCAGTATAATTTACACGTAATTTCGGTGTTGCATGCAGGGAAGTCAAACGGTGGTCAAATGTTGGGATTCTTGGGGAGTTACTCTCAGAGGAAGTCAGAGACTGTTTTTGAGGTAGTAAAGGATGGAGATGTTAGTATTGTTCGACCAAACGAAACCCGAAATAACGCATTTGATGAATGGTGTTTTAAAGTTGAAAACGGGTTACCATTATATTGCGGAACCATTGATGCTTCTGATAAAAGCGAAGTAACAAATGCTCAAATACGCAACACATTTATGGAAATTCTAAAACCTGACAAGGCAAAAGATTATAAATCAATTGTAACGCTCTATTCGGAGTATTCAGGCAAAGCAGAAAGTACAACTAAAAAGCATTTGGCGAAAGCAGTTTCGTTGCGCATAATTGTAAAAAGCGAAGTAGATGGATTATATCGATTACCGGAAGCAGCGAACGAAATTGCAGAAGATAGACCATTTTAAAAGTGTATATGTATAGTATCATTATCACGTATCTTATATATACGTGAATGATACTTGATACTAATACTAAGCGATACTACTGATACTAAAAAACGATACCGTTATATGTCTGTATATGAGATTTTTAACTATAAATTAAAATATCAAACGATACCAATGATACCAAAAGCGATACTAATTGGTATCATTCATAAAATGATACTACTTATCTGATTGATTATAAGCAACATAATAAAATACAAAGATGAAACTTAGAGATTACCAACATACAATTTCCAACCAAGCAACTGATATTTTAAAACAATACGGACTTGTATATCTTGCCCTTGAAGTTCGAACCGGCAAAACCATTTCAGCTATGGAAACAGCCCGGAAGTATGGAGCCTCTCGAATACTATTCATTACCAAGAAAAAAGCAATACAATCAATTGAAGCTGATAGTATTCACTTCCCTACTTTGGAAGTTGTGGTGGTAAACTACGAAAGCCTCCATAAGGTTTCGGGTAAGTTTGATATAATCGTGGCTGACGAAGCGCACACGTTGGGAGCATTTCCTAAGCCAAGCAAGCGAACCACTGAATTAAAAAGAATTGCAACCGGCATACCGATTATTTTTCTATCAGGTACACCCAGCCCCGAAAGTTTTAGCCAACTATACCATCAATTATATGTAAGTAGCTTTTCACCATTCCGTGATTACAAGAATTTTTACTCATGGGCTAAGGATTTTGTGATTAAGAAAACCAAATTTGTTTTCAACCGACAATTGAACGATTACAGCGAGGCACGTTTAGAATTGATTCAGCTTTTCACTAAACATTTATTCATAAGCTTTACGCAAGAGGAAGCTGGCTTTGATGTTGCGATTACAGAAAAGGTGTTGTATGTTCCAATGCCTAAAATTATGCCGATGATAAAAACCTTACATATAGACAAAATTTTAACGATAGATGGTCGCGAGATATTAGCCGATACAGCCGTAAAGGAGATGAATAAAATACAGCAACTTTGTGGCGGAAGTGTGATTGACGAACAAGGTGAAGCAATTTTAATAGATGGCACAAAAGCAAGATTTATCCGCGACAACTTCAAAAAACAAAAGATAGCCATTTACTATAAGTTTAAAGCCGAATTTGATATACTCTCAAAGATATTACCCAATTACACGACCAGCCCCGAAGAGTTTCAACAATCGACAGACAAAGTGTATTTAGGTCAATTCGTTTCGAGCCGCGAAGGTATCCGGTTGGATACTGCTGATGCCATTCTGTTTTATGGAATTGATTTTAGCTATCTAAGCTACGAACAAAGTAAAAACAGAATCATAAGCAAGGAACGAACCAAGGAAGCTATACTATATTGGATATTTGCCGAAGGTGGTATTGAACAAAAGATACTGAAAGTAGTCCGCAACAAAGAAAGTTATACGACAAGCTATTTTAACCGTGATTATGGGAAAATCAGAAGCAGTTATTCAGCGTGAAATTGCCAATTATTTGGAAAGCTCCGGTTGGTATGTGGTAAAACTCATACAGACTAATAAAAACGGCATACCAGACCTTATGGCTATTAAAAATGGAAGGTTAGTATTTATTGAAGTGAAACGAGCTAAATGTATACCCAGAGTACTCCAGACATATAGAATTAAAGAATTAGAAGCGCATGGAGCAATAGCATTTGTGGCACATAATTTAGAAGAATTAAAGCAAAATATATAAAACAATTTAAAGTAAAACATTATGAATGAAGTAAAATTTTTTAAATCAAAAAGTGGTGAAACCATGAGTTTCTGCATTGTCGAACCTGTTGACGGTGGAGAAGAACAACTATTAGTGTTTATTGAAACTCCAAACTCAACAGAAAAAGAGCTTGTAATGTTTTTTACCCCTGAAGAATTCATTGAGATGGCAACTGCAATAATCAACGAAGCAACTGGAGGGAATTTCATAGTACAAAAAACACAAGATAATTCTTCATTAAATTAAACTTTCGACTTAAAGTAAAATGCTTAATTTAAATAACAATTTTACTAAAGTAGTATAAACTAGTAAAAATATGGGACGGTTAACGAATGATGGTAAGGGGCGGCTTGGTGGAAGACAGAAATGTGTTCCAAATAAAGTAACGTATGCGACAAGGCAAGTAATTCATGTATTTATGGAAGAAAAATTCC
Source organism: Paludibacter sp. (assembly GCA_020049335.1). GTDB lineage: Bacteria > Bacteroidota > Bacteroidia > Bacteroidales > Paludibacteraceae > Paludibacter. Next base: position 11,973 of record JAIFKX010000143.1, read on the forward strand.
ATGAATTTGTAAAATGCTGGGAAGATCTGACTCCATTAGAGAAAGTAAGGAGTTATATAGTCATGATTAAATACGTGATGCCTACCTTGGCCAGCGTGAAAATAGAAGAAGGTAATGACAAAAACATTATCAATGAGATTTTAGCAAAACAAAAATCAATGAAATAATTCTCAAAGGTTTGTTTAAAAGACTACCCTTTGTTCTTTGTTGATCGTAGTAATAAATTGTCAAAACTCCACTCTATCATTGCGCGATTTTA
>JAIFKX010000156.1 GCA_020049335.1 Paludibacter sp.
CATATCATTTTCAAAATATTTTAGAATAGATGCATTAGTTGATTTTTTCTCTATAATATTTCTAAGAATAATTAGTCTTTGAATAAATTCAGAGACCCCACATTGCTTTATCAATTCATCAATGATTACATCCGAAATTTCAAATTGTTCTTTTGATAGTATCTCTGTAATTTGATTTAATTTATTTGTTGTCAATAATTCACAATCAACAATTCGTTTAATACTATCATTGTTCTGTCCGTTTGACTGGAATGATAAAAATAATATGATTATTATCAATGGTATTCGCATTTTTGTCTTTTTTTTACAACTACACATAACACCGAAATATTTATTATATTGCCCATACATCTTCATTAGTTTATCCGTTTTATTGCCCATACCCGCTATATTTACCGATATGTGAAGTAGTATGTTTTTTTGCCCCGCAAATATAAACATTATTTTCGGCTCATTAACCAATTAGAAATGAATAACTCCAACAAAAAATAAACCCAAAATAATTTTGTTAATCCCAATTGCAGTCAATTATTCTTTTGTTTTTGGCAATTTGTTTGTATCCTTTTCAATTTTCTTTTCATCGCCAGCTACAGGTCGTTCAATTTTTTTAATATCTTCAGCTACTGGTAGTTCTTCGGGTTTAATGCCCCGCTTAACAAGCATATCGTGTAAGCATAAAATCGTTGATTTAGCGTTTTGAACCGCTTCCTAGAAAGACCATTTTTGTACCTCACGAAAATGGTCATTTATGTTGATATTCTGTGTTTTACACGAATCGATTGTACGATTTATAGCCACTATAAAATTCTCCCAACGTGCATATCCAAGCACTTCTTGCAGTTCGCGCGCAAACCATATTTCTACTTGCTGGCTATTGTCTTCGTTATTTAAGTTGTGTACGATTGTGTCAAAAACAGATTTTAATTGCGTAATTCGTAGTTTGTCCATGTTGTTTTGGGTTGAAAATTAGTAAATTAAGAGGGATTTATTTCACCGCTCCAAATGTAGTTAATTATTTTAAAAGTTTTGGCAGGTGTTTGCAAAATATTTTACTGGAAGTTATAAACAACAAGTTAGTGAGGGCGCGACTTAGAGTCGCACTCTCACTTGCTTCGAATTGCGAGGTGCGGGTGCAATGTTGCAGGGAGCGTGAGGGATTGCAGTGGCGTGACTATTTCTTATTCCCGCTGTCGCTACAGCGGGCGAGGGAAATTCAAAGAGTAATAAAGATTAAAGACCAATGGGTTTTAATCCACTGTTTTTTAATTGATTGTCAATGTATTTTTTTAATTCATCAAACTTCATGTTTTGAGTCTCAGCAGTTATTTTATTTCGAGCATCTCGCATCATTTTTACTGCATCAAATGATTTTTCTTTTTGTTTAGTCTTCATAATGGATTAAATCTCTCGGCGTAGTGTGTTGAGCAATGCTTTATCGCTGGACGAAGTCTCTTTGACTTCGTCCGGTGGGAAGCCGGCCTCTGGCTGCATATTAAAAATAAGATATTTAAAGCGGATCTTTAATTTTCACCGGCCATAGCCTGGAGGCATACGGCCAGCGTACGAGCTACAGACTACGGCGAGCGAGGGATAAATTGGATGAAAGTTATGGTTCAGTTAATACACACTTATATGAATAAATTATTAGACGGTTGGATTTTATACTTTTCACCAAAGAAGGTTTGGGAATACGCAGTACGGCAAGAGTATTAAAAATATCGGTAACGATACTATTGAAACGTATTATCAGTATTGCAAAAAACATAGAACAACCGCCTATAGTAAAAGGTAAAACTTACGAAATGGATGAAATGCGAACATTTATAGGCAAAAAGAGCTTGTTACGTTGGATAGTTTACGAGTTGGACAGTGAAAGGAAAACGATTTGTTTTAGTCGGAGTTTGGTGGTGCTTATGCAGTGTTGAGGATTTATTTCTGGGGGTGAATGCCATTAGATCAGCAATGATTTTAAATAAATCGGAATATCAGCCTTAAAGTCGAAACTTTTATGAGTGGAATGTTGTTTGAATAAAAAAAATAGACCCCTAACCCCTAAAGGGGAATTGAAGTTAGTTTTTGATAATTGAATTGTTTTTTAATCAAGACTAATATTCTTACTCCCCTTTAGGGGTTGGGGGATTTAAAAAATAAAAACAACATGAACTGGACAATAAATAACATTCCTTCGCTTGCCGGCAAAACAATAATTGTAACTGGCGGAAATAGCGGTCTCGGATTACAATCGGTAAAAGCTTACGCCGAAAAGGGCGCAACTGTAGTTTTGGCTTGCCGAAACTACGATAAAGGCGATGCAGCCAAAAACGAAATTCTGAAATCGGTTCCTGCGGCACAAATAGTAGTTATGACGCTCGATTTGGCCGATTTATCCTCCGTGCACACTTTCGCCGACCGTTTCAATCGCGAATTTAAACGCTTAGATATTTTGCTTAATAACGCCGGAATTATGATGCCCCCTTACCAACTTACCAAAGATGGTATCGAAAGTCAGCAAGGCACTAACCATTTCGGTCATTTTGCACTTACGGGCTTATTGCTCGATAAGTTGAAAGCTACACCTGCTTCGCGTGTGGTAAATGTAAGTAGTATTGCGCACAAACAAGGCAAAATGGATTTCAATAATTTGCTTTACGTGAATGGTAAAGGCTATTCTCCTATGGCAGCTTATGGGCGTTCGAAGCTCGAAAACTTATTATTTACCTACGGATTACAAGCGTTTTTTACGACAAACAAATTGGATATAAAAGCCGTTGTGGCACACCCTGGCGTATCTGATACCAATCTTTTTAGCAGCATTGGTGGTAGTTTTTTACAAACAATACTCAAACCTCTTTTTAAATTATTTATTCAGCCGGCTTCGATGGGAGCATTACCTCAATTGCGTGCTTCGGTTGACGAAACCGTAGTGGGAGGGGAGTATTTTGGACCTGACGGTAGAAACGAAATGAAAGGTTATCCCGTTATAGTACGTCCAAACAATCATGCGCTCAACAAAGAACATATCCGACAACTATGGGAGGTTTCCGAAAAAATTACAAGAGTGGAATATTGATGTTTGGAGAAAATAAAAATATTTAATAGTCCCAATCTTTTATTGTTAAGGTTGTGACTGCTTATTTTATAAATGTTTGTAAAAACTGTTTAGCTGTCATACTAGGAATCTTTGAGGATTTAAAATCTTTAATATTTCGAGTAATAATAATTTCCTGTTCATTTTCAATCGCTGAATAATACTGCAGACCATCGTCAAAATTGGTAAAATACTCGTCGTTTAATGCCAAACCAATAATTCTATCATTTAAAGGTAGAATTTTGACTAGTAGACTAAGTTTTCTTAAAATGGCTTTTGCTTTTGAAGATTCCAATTGTCGCAAAAGCACATAATTTGTGTTTGCTATTGTAAGTGACGATACTGCTAATTCTATTTTATTTTTGTTTGCTAAAGAAAACAATGTAGCCGCCTCGTTATAAAAAGGTTCTCTACGTGCCAATAAATCAATTACAATATTTGTATCGACGAATATTTTCATTATTTGTATTTTTTTTCTAAATAACCTGCATAATCTTTTTTGAAATCAAAATCGGTTGGCAAGCCAATCACCCCACTTAAACTCTCAACAAGTGGTGTTGTTGATGTCTTTATTCCGGTTTCTGTTTGTCGGGTTATTCCGTCGAGATAAGTCTCTATTATTTTCGAAAGACTAATTTTGTTATTGTGTGCATAAACCTTAGCTCTTTCAATTACATTATCGTTTAATCTCAGTGTTAGTTTTGTTTCCATATTGCGAATTTTTTATTACGTGCAAATATAATATATTTATACGTCAAGCGCAAGTGTTTATATGATTTTATTAAATATGTTCCAATTTTTAATACTTTACACCGCTATCAATTCGGACAAAATCACTTAACTTTGTCCCGTTATGAAGGCAGAAATTCTCGAGAAACTTCAGGTACTTGCCGAATCGGCAAAATACGACGTTTCGTGCGCTTCGAGTGGCACAACGCGTAAAAGCACACCCGGTGGCATTGGTAGCACGTCGGGTTGGGGTATTTGCCATAGTTTTACCGAGGATGGTCGTTGTGTTTCGCTGCTTAAAATAATGCTTACCAATTATTGTATTTACGATTGCGCTTACTGTATTAATCGACGGAGCAATGATTTGAAACGAGCTACTTTTTCGGTGAGCGAATTGGTGGAATTAACCATCGAGTTTTATCGACGAAATTATATCGAAGGACTCTTTTTGAGTTCGGGCGTGGTCAATAATCCCGACTACACCATGGAGCGCATGGTACGTGTAGTAAAAGACCTGCGAACAATTCATCGTTTCAATGGCTACATCCACATGAAAAGCATACCCGGTGCCAGTCAGCAATTGGTTCACGAAGCGGGTCTTTACTCCGACCGACTAAGTGTGAACATCGAAATTGCTAACGAACAAAACCTGAAAATGCTGGCTCCCGAAAAAGACCACGACAGTGTTTATAAACCAATGCTTTACATCCAACAAGGTGTATTACAAAATGCAGAAGACCGTCAGAAATTTCGTTCAGCTCCACGTTTTGCTCCTGCCGGACAAAGCACACAAATGATAATTGGAGCCACCAACGAATCGGATAAACAAATACTCAACACTTCGGTGGCATTGTACAACCGCCCAAGTATGAAGCGCGTTTATTATTCTGGATATATTCCGGTAAATGCTTACGATAATAGATTGCCTGCATTGAAACAAGCACCGCTTGTACGCGAAAACCGACTTTATCAAGCCGATTGGTTGCTGCGGTTTTACGAATTTAATGTGGATGAAATTGTGGACGATAGATATCCTGATTTGGATTTGGAGATTGACCCAAAATTGGCATGGGCACTACGCCATCCCGAGCAATTCCCCATCGACATTAATAAAGCCGACTACAACATGATTTTACGTATTCCCGGAATTGGTGTAAAATCAGCCAAATTGATTGTTGCTTCGCGTCGTTTTACGCGACTTACATCCTACGATTTGAAAAAGATGGGCATTGTAATGAAAAAAGCACAATACTTTATTACTTGCAATGAGTTGACAAGTAGCACTGTAAGCGACACTTCGCCGGAATATATTCGCAAATTGCTCACGGGCAAAAAAACACCAAAAGGCAAAGACAACCAACATCAGTTAACGCTGCTATTTGACTAATTCAATATGATAATATTTCACTACGATAAAACATTGGAGGGCTTAATGACTGCTTTGTACGACGCTTACAATCGGAAAACTTTTCCGGATAAATTGTTGGCATTCGACGAGCAAGAACCTTTGTTTGTAACCGAAAGTCATAGTGTGATAACAGATAATCTTAATTCGGCACGTGTATGGAAAGGGTTGGAACAAAAGCTGCATGCGAATACACTGAATATGCTAACCTGTGTTTGGTTATCGGAATTGCCTGGCAGCGATGAACTTATTTTCAGATATGCCCGAAAAACTTTTGATAGTAAGCATTCCATTGAAATGAATTTTGCAGATGCGGATGTTTTACAAATGAAAAAAATTGCTCAAAAAGTAAACCACGAAAGACATCGTTTGATTGAATTAGTTCGTTTTCAGAAAGCTGCCGATGATGTTTTTTTTGCTCCTGTGTCGCCCGACCACAATTGTTTAGCACTTACAATCAATCATTTTAAAGACCGTTTTAGAGACCAAAAGTGGATAATTTACGACACAAAGCGGAATTACGGTTATTATTACGACCTGAAAAACGTAACCGAAATGACTCTGGATAGCACCAATTTATTTCCCGAAGGAAAATTGGATGAGAAACTAATGGCGGAAGATGAAAAATTATTTCAGGACTTGTGGCGTGGCTATTTTAAGGCTATGACCATTAAAGAACGTATCAATCCCAAACTCCATCGCCAACATTTACCCCAGCGATATTGGAAATATTTGACCGAAAAACAGTGAGTTAAAATTTTTCTTTCATTTTTTTTATCCAATGATGTTATACTTATGCATCTTCAATCGTCATACTAATACATGAGCCAAGAACGATTTAAGGCAGAGGTTCTGCCCATACGCGAAAAGCTTTTCCACCTTGCGCAAAAATATCTGGAGGAGGAGCAGGATGCCGAAGACGCCGTACAGGAGGTGCTTCTGAAGCTTTGGCATACGCGGGAATCGCTTGGTAATTACGACAATGTAGCAGCTTTTGCAACAACGGTTACAAAAAATCATTGTCTGGACAGATTGAAAACCAAAAACCGAACCGAACCGCTTGACGATTCGTACAACATACGAGCCGGAACCGACAATCCGTATTTGCAGCTCGAACGAAAAAATTCAGAGGAACTTGTTCGGAAGATAATTGAGAAGCTGCCTGATTTGCAACAAGCTATTATTCGAATGAAAGATATGGAAGAATACGAAATAGAAGAAATTGCTCAAATAACAGGAACAAAAGTAGAAGCGGTAAGGGTGAATTTGTCGAGAGCCCGAAAAAAAGTGCGCGATGAGTATTTAAAATGGACAACAATATGAGATTCTATATAACAAAAAGAACAAACTTTTCGGAAGCCGATAGGCTAATTGAAAGGTACTACGATGGACTAACTACCGTAGAAGAAGAACAAAAGCTACATAAGTTTTTGATGCAACCGAATTTACCCGACAAGTACCGAGCCGAGCAAGCTCTGTTTGGGTATTTAAAAGCCAGCAAAAAGCAAACAAAATTCTTGTTTCCAGTTTATTTACAGCGAATTGCAGTGGTTGCGCTTATTCTTACAAGTGCTTTTACTATTCAAACGTTAGTAGTGGGTCAGAATATAGCTTATGCCATTGTTAATGGTAAAAAAATAACAAATAAAGTCGAAATTGAAACTATAGCCATGAACTCACTTCGCGAAATTTCGTCGACGAACAACGAAGTAGAAGAAGGCCTTAATGCTATTAATAACACGAAAATTGTTGAACAACAACTCGAAGTGTTTAACAGTATGGACGATTTAAAATAAAACAACAAAAATGAAAACATTAAAAAAATACAGCCTACTTGTATTGCTCACAATTTGGAGTAGTACAACAATAATGGGGCAGTCGGATTTAGAAATCCGCAAGGTTTTTGAAGAATATGGCAGTCAAAAAGGAGTTGTCATGGTAGAGCTAAAAGGCAAAATGCTTGACGACTACGATTTTACAGCATTCAAAAGTATAGTCATTAGCAATCAGCCCGAAGCCGGAGATTTTATCCGAAAATGCCTGACAAAAGACGAAGCCGGAGCAAAAAAAGTAAAACAAGTGGTTTCGAGTGGCAAAGCAACATCCATTATCTTGCAATTGGCACCCAAAAACGAATCGAACCGACTGATTCTTTTCAACGAAAGCAGTGGAAACCCGCCAAAAATCACACTTATTTATATTGAATCGGACGAAAATGCCGATGATGTGCTTAAGTTGGTTTTGAAGAAGAAATGATGTGGTGATGTGGTGATGTGAAAATGTGATGATATAATAATTTAATAACAAATAACGGCGAAGCCAAATAACGCACGAAGTGCCTAATAACGTACGAAGTACAAAAATAACGGCGAAGCCCAAATAACGCAAAGCAAATAACAATAAATAACGCTCGAAGAGCAAATAACACGAAGTATAATAACGCCCAAAGGGCAAATAACAAAAAATGAATATGAAAAAAATAATTATTTCCACAATTGCATTCCTATTTGGATTGCTACATGCAAGTGCTACAAATGAGGTACTTACCGATACTACATTTAGTTATCAAAACAAAAGAGTTCAAATTGAAGATAGTGTAGGAAAGATTAAAGTGAAAATTTTGGATAACGAAAATAATGAGTACAAAACTGTGTACGAGGGCGTTTTTAGCGACGAAAAAAGTTACGAAAAATGGACCGTTATGGAAGAATGGGGAATAAACATACCTTTCCTCAATAAACCCCACAAAAAAAGTTACAAAATGGAACCACATTGGGCTGGTTTTGGATGGGGTTTTGCCAATCTTACCGATACAAGTCTCCAACTTAATAATGTAGGTGGTATTTCATTAAAATCGGAACTTTCGAACGAATTTTATTTTAATCCTATCGAAAAAATTGTTCCG
>JAIFKX010000028.1 GCA_020049335.1 Paludibacter sp.
TTTTTAAATAGGTAATGTGTTGTGGTTTAGTTAAAATGGATTCGGATACTTGTATTCGAATCCATTTTTTAGAGATAAAATTAAATATTACTACCACATTGAACCTGTAAATAGTTAAAAATATTTAATCGTATCCTAGTTATATTTTTCTGAATTGTATGTTTATTAATAACGGATAGAAAAACATCTTACAATCACTTTTAAATTTAATATTTTATGAAAATCAAAAAGTACTTACTTTCTCTTGCAATAGCCTGCCTATTGCTCTTTGGCATCAATGCCAACGCACAGTTAATTATCTATGAGCCAGCATCTGATGCACAGGCTAAGGGAACTAACTTAACCACATCAACTTACACACTAGATTTATTTAATCCAGATCCTGATGGAGGTTTGAATAGTAACAATGGGCTTCCTGCAACCAATACAAGTGGTACTCCGACTGGTACCAGTACAGGTCTATATAATTCTTGGGGCTCAGACGTAAAAGTAGTTACAGGGCTTACATACGCCAACAGTGGTGGTACGCTTTCTACAACTGGTAATGCGCTAAACAGTACACAATTAAGTTCAGTTAATAGTGGTTGGAGTTGGGGTGGTGCTACAATTTATCGTAAAATGGCAACTGACCCATTTACTAATTCCAGATTATCAACCACAGATAATAGTGGAAGGTTGGGTTATAATGCTGCTGGTTCAAACGTAGTGTATTTTAGTGCATTGCTAAATACCTCTGACATTACAGTGAACACAACTTTGGTATTAGGTGGTGCTGCAAATCTTGCGTTTGATGTTTCAGGCAGTCAATGGCGCTTCGATGGACAAAACTTAGGTGCGGCAGTGAATAATACAACGGTTTATGTAGTTGCAAAATTTACGTTTGCTTCGGGATCATATACAATTGATGTGTGGTTAAATCCTACATTAGGAGCTTCGTTGGGCACTGCTACTAAATCAATTTCTAAAGCATCTGCAGGTGGCATTGCAACATTAACATTTAGACATGGAAATAGCAAATTAACTGTTGACGAAATCCGTTTTGGACTTACAGCGGCCGATGTAATGCCTGTTGTTCCTGCACCATCAGCCCCAACTGCTTTGGTCACTTCGGCTGTTACAAATAATTCACTTACTTTGAATTGGACAGCTTCTGCCACCTCAGGTGTTACGTACGAAATTTTTAAAAATGGCACTTCTATTGGTTCAGTAGGAACAGGAGTAACTACCTACAATGTAACAGGATTAACAGCCGGAACAGTGTATGCATTCACCGTAAAAGCACTGAAAGATGCAGTCTATTCTGCTGCCAGCACAGCTGCGAATGCACGTACTACCAATCCAGGTGTTTCTGAACTTCTTATTTATGAGCCTGCCGACAATACAGTAGCAACTGGAACAGGAGCAGCATACACGGGCTATAACTTGAATGCAACCAACCCATTGCCAAGTGCAAATAATGCAGGTAACGGTCTTCCGGCTACAACTACCGTGCTTGCAAATCCTGCAGGCACAAGTACTGGATTGCGTAATGCTTGGGGAGCCGATATTCAAGTTGTGAATGGACTTACTTATACCAATGCAGGCCGAACGCTTACTACTACTGGTAATGCTTTGATGCACACGGGAACAAATTTTGGATCATATCCAGCTGTGTATCGTTTTATGACTACCGACCCTTATACAAGTTTCAGATCATCAGCTTCCGATCAAGTTTTTGGATGGAACAATAGTTTTGCAACTACCATGTATTTTAGCGTTTTGCTAAATGTAAATGATCTTGCCAACGTAGGTGGCACAACTGCCAAACAATTTCAAATCAGGACAGCCTTGGATGGTAACAGTGGTAATAGTGGTGGCGTTTTATTTCAACAAAACACTACTGGCTCAAACTGGGAATTATTTCTAGGTGGTACATCCAAAGGCGTACTTGGTACAGCTGTTGCCAATCAAACGGAATTAATAGTGGGAAGTTTCGAATTTACGAGTGCAAGTTCAACTACCGTTAAGGTATGGTTTAACCCAACTTTGGGTGCAGCACTTGGTACTCCAACACAACAATTTACTGTAGCACTTGCTGGGAATATCCAAAGTGTGGGTTGCAGATCGGGAAATAGCAAATTAATTGCAGATGAGTTCCGTTTGGGATTGAAAGAAAGTGATGTAATGCCAATCTCTTCAGCAAGTGTGTCAACAGCAACGAATATCTCAGATATCGCAGGTTTAACAGCATCAAGCAGTATAACAGTTGCAAATAATGGCACATTAACGATAGATGCATCTAAAACGGTCAATAGCATTACGGTGGCTCCTCAAGGCAAACTTACTTTGAGCAGTGGCGTAACATTAGGCGGTACGTTAACGTTGCAAAGCACTGCTGACGGCACTGCCACTTTGGTGGATGATTACGCGGTGCCAACAAAAACTGCTATCGTAGAACAACATGTAACCTTAGGTCGTAACTGGTATATGAGTTCGCCTGTAACTGCAGCCGATTACAGTTGGTTGAATAGAGGTACAAGTGTTCAGGAGTGGAACGAGAGTACCAAGGCATGGGTTCCAGTAACTTCTGGAACGTTGGTGAAAGGTAAGGGATATGTGCAAGTTGCTACCAGTACTCCTGCGCCAACAGGAACTACCGGCACAGTTAGCGTTACTGGAACCACCAATTCGGGTACTATCCCGGTTACCGTAACTCGCACCGAATCGGGCTTGAGTCGTGGTTTTAACCTCGTTGGTAATCCTTATCCGTCGTATTTGAAATGGAGTGGTTTAAATGGCTTTATAACCGATGCTACCAACGATAGTATCAGCACTAGCTTTTGGTATCGCACCAAAAATACGGGTGGAGCTTATATTTTCTCAACCTACAACGGCTCAAGCAATGAAGTAGTTGGTGGAACCACTGCCAATACGCTTCTTAACGAATACATACCGCCAATGCAGGCATTCTGGATACGTGTAAATCAAAACACGGCTGTATCAACACACCATGTGGTAATTAACTTTAAAAACAATATGCGTTTGCATGGTGTAGGCGACAACAACAAATTCAAAGCACCGCGTGCCAATGAGCGTCAACGCTTGCGTTTGCAATTGGCAAATGGTACAGCCACCGACGAAGCATTGATTTATTTCGATGCTAATGCTGCAAACAGTTTTGACAACTACGATTCGCCCAAAATGGCTAATAATAGCACTGTGATACCCGATATATACACCAAAGTTGATACCGAAAAATTAGTTATCAACGGTCTGAACGCTGTAACCGACAATATGGTTTTGCCATTGGGATTCAAAACAGGCACAGCTGGCAATTTAACATTGAAAGTAAACGAAATGTCGAACTTTGATAATAATACCCGTATTTATTTGCTCGATGGAAATACCGAAACTGAGCTTACACCTGCTACCGAATATGTGTTCAATACAGCAGTAACATCGGGCAACGAAACACGCCTTAGCCTACTTTTCCGTGCACCTGGCGCAAGCACAGGATTGGAAAATGCGAACAAACTTCAGGCACAAGTATATATAAATGCTGCCAATCAGATTACGATTGTAGCTCCCGAAAAATCAAGCTATAGTATTTACAATGCAGTAGGAATGTTGGTGGATAATGGACGAACAACTGCGAAACTATATACTGCAAACTGCAAACTACAAACTGGAGTTTATGTGGTAAGTTTATCGGAAAATGGAAAAGAGTTAACCAAAAGAGTAATAATAAAATAATGTGATGATGTGTTGATGTGATGATGTGATGATTATTGCGAAACACGAAAACAAATAAATTAAAATATTATGAAACAAACAACAAAGGATACCGCCCAACTCTTAACTCCCCCTTTTGGGGGTCGGGGGGCTAAAAAATATATCGCACCACGTATCGAATGGATACCACTCGATAGCGACATTTCACTCCAATTGCAATCAGATAATCCTCCGGGTGGTCCGGGCGAAACATCTTTGTCGCCCACATATTTAAAAGACAATCCGTTTAAATGTAATATGGGTTAAAACTAACAATAAAATCCCTGAGCAATTGGGGATTTTTTGTTTCTCAACTTCGATTACCAATAATTACTTGAAAAAAGCTTTTTTTTTTATTATGACTAAAAGTCATTCATTCGCCATATTTTGTATTCTTTTGAGCGTTTTTTCAATACAAAATAACTACGCCCAATACATTCCGCGCGATTGGTCACTTCAAGTAACTACCACGGTACAAACCAGTCCGCCCGCTATTACTTTCAATTGGGTGCCATTGGTTCAAGGTTCTGCTGTTTCGGTATTTCGCAAAGCCAAAACTGATTTGTATTGGAATTTGAATGCGCCTTTGGTTACTTTGCCGGGTACAGCCACCACCTACACCGACAATTCGGTTGTCTTGGGTCAGGGCTATGAGTATTTCATAAGAGGATATGCCAATAATTCAAATCCATACACTTACTTATATGCTGGTGTAGAAGTAGCGCAAGTTGATTATAGGGGTAAACTCATTTTGGTCGTGGACAATAGTTTTTCAACTTCATTATACACCGAGCTAAACCAATTAGTGGCAGATATGACCGGCGATGGTTGGCAGGTTATTCGCCTCAATGTTGAACGTACCGCCACGGTTCCCAGTGTAAAATCTTTGATAAAAGCTGTTTACGATGCCGACCCCGCTAATGTGAAAGCTGTATTTCTTTTCGGACATGTTCCTGTTCCTTATTCGGGCTCAAATGCTTGGGATGGACATGCCGACCACAATGGGGCTTGGCCAGCCGATGGATATTATGCTGATATGATGGGCAGTTGGACTGACAATGCGGTTTCTACTATCCAAGCCAGCCGACTAGAAAACAGAAATTTGATAGGCGATGGAAAATTTGACCAGAGCTATTTTCCGGCATTGCCTACTTTGCAAATCGGACGAGTGGATTTGGAAGATATGCCAGCTTTTAAACTTTCGGAAGAGGCTTTGCTGCGTCGGTATTTAACTAAAGACCATAATTTCAAGCACAAACTTATTGCAACTGAACCACGGGCGGTGATAGATAATAATTTTAATCTCGACCCGCTTGCCGGTGATGATGCACGTTACGCGCTTACGGCTTGGCTCAGTTTTGCGGCCATGTTTCCACCGACTGCCATTACACGCGACGATTATTTTACTGCTACCCGAGCTGGCAGTTACCTGTGGGCTTACGGCGATGGTGGAGGAACTTATGCTTCCGCCCAAGGTGTGGGCACTACTTCCAATTTTGCAGCTTACGAATCCAAAGCGGTTTTTAATATTTTATTCGGCAGTTATTTTGGCGATTGGGACAGTCAGAACAATTTCCTACGCGCGCCACTTGCATCCAACGGCTGGGGACTTTCTGCCAGTTGGGGAGCGCGTCAACGGTGGTACTATCACCACACAGCCTTGGGCGAAAACTTGGGCTATTCGGCCTTAATGACCATGAGCCGGAGTTGCTATCAAAACAATAGCGGTCCGACAGATATTTTTGCCAGTTTGGCTTTAATGGGCGACCCCACTTTGCGCATTCATCCAGTGGCACCGGCTTCTAATTTGGTACTTTCAGGTGCTACCTTAAGTTGGAATGCCAGCCCCGAAAACCTGCTGGGTTACTGCATTTACCGTAAAAATAATAGTACGGGAGTTTATGAACGCATTGCCACAACATCCAACAATACAACTACTTATACAGATAATTTGCCTGACATTGGAATAAATTACTATATGGTTAGGGCACTTAGGTTGGAAGTTTCCAACAGCGGTTCTTACAAAAATTTAAGTCAGGGTATTTTTGTTTCATCAGACAAAACACTTCCATCATCGCCTATAAATTGTATTTCAACTACAGCCACAAATACCAATATTACATTTAGTTGGACAATTGCTATCGATAATGATAAGGTGGAAGGGTATGAAGTGTATTGCAATAATATTTTTGTTGGTTTTACAACATCAAATTCATTCTCAATTGCTTCGCTTTATCCTGCTACGCAGTATTCTATCACTCTTATTGCCAAAGATATAAGTGGGAATAAGTCGGAAACAAGCGTACCGTTTTTGTTATCTACCACTGCCGATACAATAAGTCCTTCATCGCCAATTGGTTTGGGTCAGAAAGCCCCGAATGGAAATACGGTTAGTATTTATTGGAAACCATCCACCGATAATATTGGCGTTACGGGTTATGAGGTTTATAAAGAAGGAGAATTACTTGGTTCAACCAGAGATACAACCTATTCGGTACAAGCAGCGCCTTCCGTCGATAACGCCATAACGGTCATTGCCAAAGACTCGGCAGGAAATAAATCGGCCGCAAGTGCCGCCATGCATATTGTTATCGGATTGTATGCCTACGAAGGTTTTATTGGTTCGGTAAACAGTGGATTTGTATGGGGTGGTAACTGGAGCAAAACCCCAGCTGTGAATGCCACAGGATTAACGTTCGAAGCATTGAATGTGGCCGGTGGTAAACTGGGTGCAACGGCTATTAACATGACTCGCCTCCTGAATTTGACCATAGCCGATGGCGACTCGCTTTGCCTTTCTTATTTATGCAGCGAAAATGCGTCCGACTTAAGTTTTATTCTCACGTCAATAGCAGGTGGTATAGCTTTGCGAAATGGCAGGTTTCAGGGCGATGTGGTGGATGCTGTACAAGAAAATAGTTATGAAGTTGCTAACATTGGTGGCACCGATGGCATTTTTAGTACTCCGGTTTCTGTAGCCGGACGAACTAGTTTTAATTTGGTAACTATCAAAAGAACAGGTCTGCAATTCGAACTTAAAAGATGGGTTTATGTGGCCAATTTGCCCGCAA
>JAIFKX010000163.1 GCA_020049335.1 Paludibacter sp.
TTTGTTTCGAGTGGATCTTTCACGTAATCGTACATTTCAACAGCTTTGATTTTTGCACTGCTGAAAGGCTTTTCGGTGGTATATTTATCACCTATCCAAACTGTATATCGAAATTGTTTGGTTCGAATGGAATAGCCCATAATGGTACCGTTGGAACGAGGAAACTGACTAAATGCATATTGACGCAATTCAGTTGCCGGTTTTTTCATAGCCGGTTTTAAACTTATTCCGTCTAAATATTTGGGTGCAGGAACACCCAATAAATCGCACAATGTAGGAAATACATCCACAAATTCGCATTGCGTAGTTGGTTTTGTGTTTTTTGAAAGTCCGTTGGCTTTTATAATAAGAGGCACATGCGTTGCTTGTTCAAAGTTGGTATGTTTGTTCCATAAACCATGGTCGCCCAAATGCCAGCCATGATCGCCCCATAGCACCACAATTGTGTTTTCGGCCAAACCTAAGCGGTCCAGTTCATTAAGTACTTTTTGGAGCTGAGCATCCATATACGAAGCAGCAGCATAATAGCCATGTATCAGTTCTTTTTGTTTGTCAACAGGCAAATGTTTAAGTTCTTCTTCCGAATAACTGTCAAACTGAGGTATGTCGGTATACTGTTTCAACTCGCTCGAACCAGTGTATGCAATGTTCGGACTTCCTTCTGCTTTTTTCTGAAAAGGAGCAATTTCGAATTGATTTCTCTTGTATAAATTCCAGTATTTTTTGGGTGCTACAAAGGGCAAATGCGGTCTTATAAATCCGACAGCTAAGAAAAATGGTTTTCCTTTCTCTTTCAATTGTTGCATTAGTTTTATACCTTCTTCGGCGCACACACCATCAAAATAAGTATTATCAGGCACATCGGCACATTCAGTTGCGGGACCTTTTTTCCCTTTTTCGGGCTGAAAGTTCGCATATTCTGTGGCATTTACATTCGAATATGGTAATGACCACGATGGCGCATCATGTCCCTGCCCGGCACTTTTGATATGGAATATCTTTCCAGTTGCAGCCGTTTCGTAACCGTTTTTCCTGAAATATTCAGGCATACTTACTGCGTTTGGATTTACCTCTCTGAAAACGGTTTCCAAATCCCATACCTTGGTTTTATCAGGTCGCATTCCGGTAAGCATGCTGGCTCGCGATGCAGCGCTAATAGCCTGTTGCACATAGCAATTCTGAAAGGTAGCTCCTTCGCGGGCTAATTTATCCATTGCCGGAGTAATGGCAATTTTATCGCCATAAGCCGCCATAATTGGTTTTAAATCATCGACGGCTATAAATAAAATGTTTGGTTTTCTTGTGCTTTTTGCTTGCGAAGCGGCAAATCCTGAAGCCGACGTTAACAATAAACCGAAAGCAAGAAAATTAGAAGTTCTGTGTATTGACATTTTTCAATTGTATTTTATTTAATTCAGTGAATTATTATTACCTAACCCCTCTCCCAAAGGAAAGGTGGAGAGTTTGCTGCAAGTAATAAATATGCGAAATTTAATTCAACTATTTATTTTTTCAAAAGTATTCCCGATTTACTTGATTTACTGTTAAACACTTTTACAATATACGACCCTGTTTTCAAAACATCGATATTGATTTTTCTGTCTGAGTAGTCTGCAAATTTGAGCAACGCTTTTCTTGTTAAATCAGCAATTTCCACATTACAGGGTTTCTCTGCTTCATCCAAATATATAAAAGCTGAATTCAAGTAATAAAAGTCTATTGACAAAAGCCCGAGTAGAGTCTTAATCAAAAACCACAATTGTAAAGACAGCGCTTATGATTCAGAAGTACCAATTAATTTTCATGTTATAAAACATAGAAATAATGCAAAAAGCACTATTTATAAATTTAATGAAAATACTTCATAGAAAAATATATAGAGTAAATTTTAAATTTTTTGAGTATTCAATTCTAAGGTATCAAATTCAATTTAAAGTTTTTAAAACGTACATCCCCATCTCCAATTGCACACAACCCAATTTTCAAACTCAAAAAATTACCTAAAACGTTGTGGTGATATCCCGACATCTCTAATGATTGTTCTATTTTATTCCATGTATTTCCGTCGTTACTGTAAAATATATCCACGGTGTTATTTATATTTCTCAACCGTAAAAATACATGGTCGTCTTTTATACAATTTTTTAGTGTAGGAAACTGATAAGCACCTGTATTAACAATCAAATCCTTTTTGTTCGCTAAAATGCCAGCAGAAGCCCTGTTGTTGTAAAATAAAATTAAACCTGCCGTAGCATTACCAGTTATAAACACTTCTAATTCAGCCATATATGAATGATGAGGCGGATTGCAGAGTAAAGGAGAAGTATTTTTGATTGCATCCCCCTTGCCTTTTAATATTAAACCATCATGAGTCGACCTGAAACGGGAAGTATCGTATTCTGCAAAGAAACGCCACTGTAGCTTTAACGAGTTATTTCTAAAATCATCGTTTAACGAGTAATTATTTTTTGATGTTTTTATATCGGGTATCTTTATTGGATTCTCAGCTTTGAGTTTTGAAGGTACTTTGAACCAGCCATCTTTAGTCCAAACAACAGGCATAAGTAAGGTTTGACGACCCAAGTTACGATGCCCATTTTCATATCCGTGTAATACCATCCACCACTGACCTTTTATATCATCAAACACAGTTGCATGTCCTATCGACCACCACTTTTCGGCAGCATTAGTCGTTCGTAGTATCGGATTAAATGGTGAGTATTCCCATGGTCCTGATAATGACATAGAGCGTGCTGATATTACCATGTGTCCAGTTACAGGTCCTGCTGTCCCGCCTTGAGCTGCAGTTAAATAATAAAAACGACCTCTTTTTATAATCTTAATACCTTCTAAGCAAATACCTTCGACAGGCCACTCCTTTGGTATTGGCCAAGGTGTAAATGAGCTTCTAAGTTCACCATTTATCGACAGCCCATCGTCTGATAATGGAAAATATCCACCATTGCTTAAAAATAAAAACCTTTTGTTGTTCTCGTCAACGATATGTCCGGGATCAATATCACCTACCTTTAAGTTTATCGGGTCACTCCATTTGCCTTTAATTGAATTTGACCATACAACATAGTTAGTACCATTAGCTGCAAAATAAATATAATACTTGTCCTTATATTTTACAAAGTCGGGAGCCCATACAGAACCAACGTATTTATGTAAAGCATTTCCTACTGGTGCCCAATTAATTAAATTTTTTGAATGCCATACCAACAAACCAGGATAGTATAAAAAAGATGAGTGCACTATGTAATAATCATCTCCATCTACCAAAATGCTTGGATCCGGATAATCACCCGAGAAAATAGGATTCATAAAATACCCAGATCTTGCAAATTGTTTGTCAATTTGATATTGCGCACTTAAAATAAAACACGAATTCAACAGAAAAAAGATAACTATTATTTTTTTCATATGAGCCTTAATTAATTAAAGTAGTTGCTTTTACAAATTTAACTTAGAGAACTATTCGTAGATAAGTTGAATTATCTATTGGTGAACATTCAAAAAAGACTGTATAATTAAGCAAGAAGTACCATTAAATTATTATGTTATAAAACATATTCAAAATCTACTTTTCTTTTTATATCTCGCGAAGATGAGCCAATCAATATAGTAAATTTACCAGCTTCGGTTACCCAGTCTTTTTTCACATCGCTGTAAAACTGAAGAGCTGTTTTGTCAATTGTAAAACATACAATTTTTTCTTCGCCTGGGTTAAGCTCAATTTTATCAAATGCTTTCAACTCTTTTTCAGGTCGCATCTCAGTCGATTTTTGGTCGTTGATGTATAATTGTACTATTTCTTTACCCTTAACAGTGCCCGTGTTTTTTATAGGTACTGAAACGGTTATTTTTCCATCAGCAGTCATTTTTTTATTGTTTACTGTTGCTTTTCCATACAAAAAAGTAGTGTAGCTCAATCCGTAACCAAACGGAAATTGTGGTGTAATTTTTTTTGTATCGTGCCAGCGGTAACCCACCAAAATATCATCTTTGTACACTTGGTTGATACTGTCGCCTGGATAGGAAATAGCACCAAACGAATGTGCACTATTGTCGGTAAGTTTTACAGGAAAAGTGAATGGCAGTTTTCCACTAGGATTTACTTCGCCCGAAAGAATATTGGCAATTGCTGTACCAGCTTCAGAACCTATGTACCATGCTTGTACAAGGGTTGTTGATTGTTTTATCCATGGCATTTCGTAAGCATTGCCACTGAGCATAATCAACACCACATTTTTATTCACTTTTTGTAGTTCGGCTATAAGCTCGTTTTGGCCGAAAGGCAAGGCGTACGAACGCCTGTCGTCGCCTTCCGAGTCCTGCTGTGTGTTTTTATTTAATCCTCCAACAAAAATAACAATGTCCGATTCAGATGCTAATTTTACAGCAGCAGCTCGCAGTGAGTCGGCGTTCAGTTTCGATTCCAATACTCGGGCATAAGCAGAAGCTCCCGAGGCGTATCCCATGGCGTACCTGATTTTTGCGACACCCAGCTTTTCTTTCAGTCCTTGCAGTGGCGATACTTCGCGTTTCACTTTTAATTCACTCGAACCACCGCCTTCGGTGAGTTTCCGGGTAGCATTTTCGCCAATTACAGCTATTGTTTTGTATTTCGAAGCATCTATAGGCAGAAGTCCTGCCGAGTTTTTTAATAATACAATGCCTTCTTCACCCACTTTACGAACCACATTGTGATGCTCTTCAGTGACTAATGAGCCATAAGGTTTATTTACGTTCATTGCGGTGCGGAAAATCAAACGCAAAATACGCGATGCTTTTTCGTCGACATTCGAAACGGGTATTTCACCTGATTTAAGCATTTTAAGATATGGATTTGCCAAGAAATAATTGTCGTATGCAAATGCTTTGTTCGACGTAAAACCATTTGTCCATGTTCCCATTTCAATATCCAGACCATTATATGCCGCCTGTTTGGTATCGTGTGCCCCTCCCCAGTCGGTAATTACAGTTCCATCAAACTTCCATTCTCCTTTTAGTATTTTATTCAATGTCAGATTATTGTGACAGGCAAATTCGCCCCTTATTTGGTTGTAAGCGCCCATAATGGTCCATACTTTTCCTTCAACAACAGCAGCTTTAAATGCAGGGAGGTAAATTTCGTACAAGGCACGGTCGCTGAGTTCTACGTTGATATGTTCACGCCACTTTTCTTGATTGTTGAGCGCATAATGTTTTACACAGGCTGCTACCCCATTTTGTTGAACACCTTGAATGTAAGGAACAACCATTTTCGATGCCAGATAAGGGTCTTCGCCCATATACTCAAAGTTGCGACCATTAAGTGGTGTACGATAGATATTCACACCCGGACCAAGTAATACATCTTTCCGGCGGTAACGAGCTTCTTCACCAATAGCATTTCCATAAATAGCCGACATTTCAGGATTCCAGCTTGCTGCCAGACAGGTAAGTGCCGGAAAAGCGGTACAGGAGTCGTTAGTCCATCCTGCATGATCCCATTTATCCCAGAGTATTTCCATACGTACCCCATGAGGCCCGTCGCTCATCCAAATTTCGGGGATACCTAAACGCGGTACACCGTGACTACTAAATTTTGACTGTGCGGTACATAGTTTTACTTTCTCTTCGAGCGTCATCTGCGAAAGTGCATCTTTTACACGAAGTTCAATGGGTTGAGTGTTGTCGAGATAAATTGCTTTTTTATGTTGAGCACTGATTGATAAAAAGGCAGTAAACAATATAATCGTTGTAAATAGAACTATTTCTTTCATATATGTATGATTCATTTTGAATTTTCAGAGCTTGATGTCATACTTAAATTTTGAATGTTTAAGCTTTGGGCATTACCAGTACCTCAATCAGCACCATAAATAGTTACATTATCCTCACCATTGAGATTAATAATATCTGTTGTTAAATAACTACTGATTGTAAATCCGTTTGTTTTAGGAAGAATTTATACGTAATTATAATTTACACTGCCGCTCAAAAACGGGTGTTTCTGTTTCAGTCAAATTAGAAGCAATTGCAAAGTTTATAGCCCCAGTAATTGCCTCGCTGTAGAAAGCATCAAAAGCTGCTTTTAGCGTTATTAAAGTTTATTCTTCCCTACGTTGTAGTTTCTTTGTGTAAAAAATCTACTAAAAAAATCTATTTTTTAATCATAAAACACTTAAGTAAAGACAGTGATTTTAAATACGAAGTACCGATCGTTTCTTTATGTTATAAAACATATTTAAACTAGTGTGCTGCTAAAATAATAGTTTTTCCAAATATGAATATCGTCGTATATGAATTGTATAGATAAAAAAACAGGATTTAGGTAAAAATTCCTAAGTCCTGTCATTTTTATCGAACAGATACTAACCGCAAGCTAAGTACTTGTCATTTAATTATATATAGATGGTGTTAAAATCTATTTTGAATCTTTCACGGTTACTTTTCTCCCATACATTACCATGTCGAAATTAAACGAACGTTCGAGTACTTCCAGCACCCCATTAAGGTCATTCGTTGATAAAGTTCCTGTAAACAATTCAGAATTTCTATTTTTGCTTTTTATTTCGAAAGTAACATTATAAACATCCTCTAAGCCCTTAACAACAGCCGAAAGTGGTGCATTTCGGAATATCAACTCATTTTTTGTCCACCCCCCCATATTCTCAGTGTTCTCGTCAAAGAGTTGAATAAAACCGGTGTTTTGATCCAAAACTGCTTTCTGATTCGGATGCATTGTTACATGCTTTCCACTCAAAGTAGAGCTAAAAAGTACCCGTCCTGAAACCAAAGATAA
>JAIFKX010000155.1 GCA_020049335.1 Paludibacter sp.
CGGTCGATTAATTCCTGCAAGCCAAAGTTTTGAATGTTTTTATATGTGCGCGGATGTACCGGAAATACTAAGGGAACTTTTTCGGAAATTTCTCCCCAAAGCTGTACCAATTTTGTCAAACTTTCTTTGTCATCTACATTTCCCGGACGATGAAAAGTCATTACGCCGTATTTCTGAGGTAGAAAGTCATTGCCAAATTCTATAGTTTTTTCTTTGTTTAAAAGCTTGAATTTCAGTTCGGTGCTTTGCGCTTTAGTTAAGTTGGCCACCAACGAATCAATCATGAGGTTGCCCAACATGTGAATTTTTTCGGCAGGAATATTCTCTTTCAGTAAATTTTCGTCGGCATCCACGCTGGTGGTAATAAATACATCGCTGATGGCATCCGTCACCAAGCGATTGATTTCTTCGGGCATGGTGCGGTCGTTACTGCGCAATCCTGCCTCGTAGTGAATGGTTTTGATACCCATTTTGGAAGCCACCAAAGTACAAGCAGCAGTGCTATTTACATCGCCCACCACAAGCACGGCATCGGGCTTTTCGTCGATACACACTTTCTCAAACCCTTCCATAATACGTGCCGTTTGCACTGCATGACTGGCCGAACCAACTTCCAAGTTTATATCAGGAGTTGGAATATTCAACTCTTCGAAAAACTGACCCGACATTTTTACATCGTAATGCTGTCCAGTATGTACCAACACAGCTTGAATGGTTTTATGCCCTTTTAATGCATGCATCAAAGGCGCAATTTTCATAAAATTTGGCCGTGCTCCGGCAACGAGAATGAGTTTCATATTTAGTTTTGAATTATGAATTGTAACAACGGTTACTGTAACAGCGGTTACAATTCGTATTTATTTGAATTTATATTGGTAATCAGGATTTTCACGCATTATGTTGGCGCTTTCAGGGTAGTTTTCGATAAACCAAGTGAGAAATTGAGCATAATCAATTTTTTCGGAGAGCATTTTAGCACGACGTTGTGCATAAATTTCTTTTCTGTTTGGCATATTGATTAAACCTTCAACTACGCTGTATAATTTTTCCAACTCATTTGTTTTAATGCCATAGCCAAGTTGATAAATATCCTCTAGTTCACGTAGATAACCTATACGACCCACAAAATCGTTGAAGCGCACAAAAGGCACTCCTAATACACCCGCCTCGGCGGCCATAGTTTGACTGTCGCCAATATAAAGCTCTGCAAAAGCCATTACATGATGCATGTGAAGAGGATTTATTTTTATACGATATTTTTCAAACTGCGGTTCTAATTCTCGTTCTGAAGTAATATAAATATCGGTATTCAGCGATAAAATATCAATTAATTTTTGAGCAATTTCGGTATTTATACCTTGTATACCTTTGTCGTGATGCGCATTAAGTTTTGCAAAGCGAATAATGACATAGGGCTTTTCGGCATCCAAATATTGCTCCAGCACTTTTTTGTCTGGCGAAAAATGATTGGGATGAAGATAAGCAAGTTCGTGGTAACTGTGATATTTAATGGTGATTGCGTCGAGTTTACCATTGTTACAAACAATAGGAGAGAGGTAACCATCTACAAATGGGGCAGCCAATTTAATGAAATTTGGAACAACATCGGCATCATCTTCGCCGGTTATAATAGATCGTTTGCCTGTGAATTTACCTACTTGAGCAACTTCAGTGGACGACCCTGTAAGTATGTCAATTTTATTCGAAACAGTAAATTTTAATATACTAAAAAAACGTTTTATTATTCCACTAACAATACCGAATAAAGAGTCTTTTCTACCTTTAGGTAAAATATTTAGGTATTTTATATTCGCATTTATCAATAAATCCTCTAAAATATCCTTCTTTTTAATTAAAACAAAAACCTTGTGATTCTTAGCCTCAAGGCACTTAATTGTATTTTTATAAAGATGAAAGTGGGCGGGATGCCCCAATTGAATCAATATTTTCATTTAAGTTATTTTAGTTTTAATACAACCCCAGCCCACGAATAACCTACACCAAAACCAGCAATTAAAATATTCCCGTGTAATTTCTCTTCTTTTTTTGCTTCGTATATGGCAATAGGGATAGTCGATGAAACTGTATTCCCTACATTTTCAATATGAATGTAGAATTTGTCGCTATCAATATCAATTAATTTTCGTAAATAATTCATCATGTATTTGTTAGCTTGGTGAAAAATATAAAGCTTAATATCATTGTCTGATAAATTATTTTTATCCAAAACATCATTGACTAAAATAGGTACAGCGTCTGAAGTGAAATTAAATATTTCTCCACCATTCATAAATAAATGATCCGATGATTTTGGATTTCCACCCTCATCAAAAACGAGGTCGTTAAGCGCTTCGGGTTGACGAATACCACCTTTTTTTACAATTAGGTTTTCAGCTCCACGCCCATCTGTGCCTAACGAGAATACACCAATTTCGGCATAGCCATCAGTTGAAATAAGAGTTGCCGAAGATGCATCACCAAAAATTGTACGATTGCCTTTGTCGCGGGGGTGTATATGTTTGCTATAGGTTTCGGAGGTAATTAGCAATACATTTTTAGCAATTTTACCCGCAATTAAGCCTTTAGCTACGGACAAGCCATATACAAAACCCGAACAGCCAAGATTGAAATCCAAAGCTCCAATATTTGTTCTAAGGCCAAGTTTTTCCTGTATTAAACAAGCTGATGTAGGCAAATAATAATCGGGACTTTGAGTACAAAACAACACGAAGTCAATATCATTTTTATCAATGTCATGTTCCATGAAAAGTTTTTCTGAAGCTGCTACGCCCATATCAGCAGCAGTTTCGTTATCAGCAGCAATATGGCGCTGCAAAACACCTACTTTTGCAGCTACTTTTTCCACTGTCCATTCTGGAAATTCTTTTACAAGCATTTCGTTTGTTAAAACTTTTTCGGGCAGATAGTACGAAATTGCTTTTATATATGCTTTCATTATAGTTGTTTTTTAATGTAATGTATAGCCCCCATCAAGTAGCATGTTTGTACCTGTTGTCCATGATGAGGCATCTGAGAGTAGAAAAATTGCAGCATAAGCTACTTCTTCGGGTTTACCGTATCGTTTGAGTGGATAATTTTGTTTGTCATTCTCCAAATCTTCCAATGATATATCCGAATTTTTTAGCAATTCAGTTTCAATCATTCCTGGTTCTATGGTATTAGCCCTTATGCCCTTAGGTGCTAACTCAAGAGCAATAGCTTTCATAAAACCTGTAAGCATGGCTTTCGATGCAGCATACAAACTACTCCCTATATAAGCGCATTTATTGCCATTAATCGAAGATGTGAAAACCAACGAAGCTCCTTTTTTAATTTTTTTCTCTTGTAAAAGTAAACGTGTAAGCTCAATTACCGATATGGCATTGATATGAAGCGTTTTTTCTATGTCCGAAGTTTCGATAAATTGTAAAAGCAAAGGCTCAACAATACCTGCATTGCTTACAAAACCATCAATTTTGGGAACAAAGTCGACCAATAACTTTACACCCTGTGTTGTGCTTAGGTCGGTTGCAAAAGCGAGATGATTACTACCCTCAAGCATAGTAAAAGTGTGTTCTAAACGTTCTTTGTTTCGTCCACTAATAATGAGAGTGGCACCAGCTTGAGCACAAGCAATGGCCATAGCTTTGCCTATCCCTGAACTTGCTCCGGTTATAAGTATGGTTTTGTTTTTTAAGCTAAAAACTGACATTACAACATTTTATTTTTTTGATGCTACCAAGTCGAATAATTCTTGAATAGTTTGTGCCGTTTTCATCTCCTCAGGAGTAAGTTTAGTTGCATATTTTTTTGCTATCATATTCATTACAGCCAATGCGTTAAGCGACGACCACTCTTCTAATTCACGAAATAGTGTTTCTGGTATAAATTCGTTTGCATCAGTATCGTCGAACTGATTAGCGAAATTTTTAATAAATTCATTCATTTCCATATCAATCTGTATCTCAATTTATTTATAATTCATAATTTACTATCTACTTAATCAACAATTCAAAATCCAACACTCTTTTTGCAGGATTACCTCTAACCAATGTAAAAGGATCTACATTTTTTTCGACTACTGATGCAGCAGAAATAATTGCACTATAACCAATTGTAACTCCTGGTAGTATTATACTTCTTACAGCAATAATAGCTTTGTCATTTATAATTACAGGGGAGACTCGAGCTTTGAAAATGGGAGCATACTGTTTCATTGGATTGAAATGTGTCAATATCATTGTACCTGCATTTATGCTTACATTGTCGCCTATAAATATGTATTGCGGATACAAATTATCGAGGAAACAAAACATACCCAAATATACATTTTTGCCAATTGAAACACCTCTAAGGCGATGCATACGTATACGCAAACCATTGGACGGACATGCATAGGCTAACAACATAAGCAAAGTGTTTTTTATTTTGCGAAGTTTTTGAAGCATTGTTCTTTTTTGCGTATCTTCGTAATAAGGTATTGCTTGTTCAGTAGGTATATTGTTTAAATTGAAAGACATATATTATTTTTTTGTAATGATTTGGATTGCTTTTTTACCCGCTTTGTACAATAATGGTTTACAAATATACAAAAATCTTCCTTGTTCGAGTAATTCGCCTCCAAAACGGAGTTTGAAATTACGAATGCCCACTTTTTCGGTATCGTTTCCAGCACCCATAAAATCAAACTTTTTCATGCCAATTTTTTGAGCATGTAATATTCCTGCTGCTGTTACTACAACTGATGGTGAATAATTACTGTTTTTATCTCCACAAACAAACCATTCGTAAGAGGTGTTTTGATCATGTACCAATACTATTCCGCCAATAATTTCAGTATTATTTTTAACCAAAAGTATATCAGAATTTTTTTGTCGTTGCAAATTTACAAAAAAATTGAATGGGAAAAGGGGTAATCGAATTTCTTTGCGGTAAAATTCGGAAAGCAAATTATAAAACACAGCTAATTCTTCAACATTCTGAGCTACTTCGCAAATTATACCATGTGTCTGACTTTTTTTTATTTGCCTTTGTTTTTCTTCGCCAAAATGCCTAAAAATACTTTCTTCATTTTCGGCAACTAAATTATTTTGAACATTGTAGTGTGTATGGTAGCAGAAACCCAATTGTTCGAAATTAGATTTCCACGCTCCATAATCGTTGAAATTGCGAATTTCGATGTAAATGGCTTTTTTTTGAAGTTGACTTTTAAGCTGAGAAAGTAAAAGGTTAATTGCTTCGGGAGCACAATTACTACGAATTAACACTCCACCTAGAATAATAGCTCGACAACTAAAATAAGAGGCAGGAAAATTCTTCGAGGCTATTAAATAGCCACATGCCAAAGCCTGTAAATGCTCTCCCTCTTCAACTCCGATTAAAAATGGTTCAAGAAACGACAAACTTCTATAAAAATCGTAGCAAGCTTTAGTCTGAAAAAAGGAAGCATTTGGCGATTCATCCACCAATTGCTGCCACTTTAAAGTGTCTATTTCGTTGCCTTTTAGTAATTTCATTTACTCTTAATTATGAGAGCGTGTCAAAGTCGCACTGTTGCTAATTATTATTTTGTAAAACTATGTGTTGCCTTTGTGAGTTTTTGCTAAACAAATACTATACACTTCTATTAACTTTTTAATAACTTGTGTTTGTTCAAATCCTTTAGTATCAATAACCTTTTTTCCTTCAATTTTTGCATTTGAGTAAAATACTTTAGCTAATACTTCAGCTATTGCTTTTGTCTCTCTTTCTACTATATAACAACCATTTACATTGTCGATAACTTCTTTTACATCGCCCACATCAACCGAAACTACGGGGCAATTACAAGCTAATGCTTCTTTAATAAATTGTGGCGAACCTTCGGTGTTACTGGTCATTAAGCAAGCATCCACAGCATTCATTATCAATGCTACTTCGCTTCGGCTGTACCCTTTAAGTTCTAAAAGTTTTACATTGGGCAGCAATGCTACTGCCGCCTGTGCCAACTCCGAATTTTTAACCATATTTGTAAATGCTCCGGCAAAAAGCACTAATTTTTCTGTCTTGTCAAATCCTAATTTTAAACGTGCATCAGCTTTGTTTATTGGATAAAACAATTCTGTATCTACTCCACATGGTATCAACGCAAAACCTGCCTTTAAGTTTGCTTTTTGCAGATTTTTTTTCGAAACAAAAATATTATACGCCGACAAAGCCATGCTCATACGCGACAATATATAAACTTTCGGTAAATTAATATCGCTACCATGATAGGTAGTTACTACGGGTATCTTGCGCTGGGTATTGGCCAATAAACCCGAAAGTCCATAATGTGCATGAATTAAGTCAGGTTGAAATTTACGAATTTTTGTAAGTAACAATTTTCTATGTCGCAAATAACCTATTATTCCTTTACTTTCAATCGTAAAATACTCGCATATAACACCTGATTTTATAAGAGCATCAACCTGATCGCTAATAAATGGAGCAATTTTACCGGAATTTTTACTGCAAACAATTAATATTTTCATTTACCTTTTATCATTAACCATTAATCACTACATACTGCTTACTGTCCACTTTCTTCTACGCCAACCCTCTACCTGCTAATTTAAACCAACTCCAAGCTACAATAACTACAAAAATAAACATCTCCCACCAATTGAAATATTTACCGTGTTTTCTTATATCGAAAATGCTCACGCCGTACGCTGCAAAAATCAGAATAAAGGGTAGTGCAGGCAAGTGAAAACGCTCCGATTGTGCAAACGCACTAAAGGCAATTATCATTAGATAGC
>JAIFKX010000216.1 GCA_020049335.1 Paludibacter sp.
GCAGCTCCACCACGTGTATCACCATCGAGTTTCGTAAGGATAACCCCATCGAAATTAAGACGGTCGTTAAATTCTTTAGCCGTATTTACAGCATCTTGTCCGGTCATGGAATCGACCACGAACAGAATTTCCTGCGGTTGCAATGCTTTTTTGATGGCCGCAATTTCGTTCATCATCACTTCGTCCACGGCTAAGCGACCAGCTGTATCCACAATAACTACATCGTTGTTGTGCAGTTTGGCATATTTAATAGCGGCTTCGGCAATAGCAACTGGATTTTTGCTTTCCAAATCGGAATAAACAGGAACATCTATTTGTGCTCCAAGTACTTTGAGCTGTTCGATAGCCGCAGGGCGATACACGTCGCAAGCAACAAGTAGCGGGTGTTTGCCGCGTTTGTTTTTCAGTAAGTTGGCCAATTTACCCGAAAAGGTCGTTTTACCCGAACCTTGCAACCCCGACATTAATATAATGGTAGGATTGCCTTTCATGTTGATGTCCACGCTCTGTCCGCCCATGAGTTCGGCTAATTCGTCGTGTACAATTTTCACCATCAACTGGCTTGGTTTCAGCGATGTTAATACATTCTGACCCAGCGCTTTTTCTTTAACAGTATCGGTAAATGTTTTGGCAATTTTATAGTTAACGTCGGCATCCAAAAGTGCTTTACGAACGTCTTTTAGCGTTTCTGCAACGTTTATTTCGGTGATTTGACCTTCACCTTTTAGAATTTTAAACGACCTTTCGAGCCGTTCACTTAATGATTCGAACATATAGTTTGTTTTATAATATCTTAATTTTTTTGAGAATGCAAAAGTACAAAAAAATGTGCTTAATCCTACAGCATCAACATTTTAAAAACCATAAAAAATATTTCATAGCAATGACATATATTTTTTTTCTATTTTTATACAGAATGTCGAAAATTATTGTACCTTTATCGCCCTTTTTGCCCTAAAAGGGGATATAAATTTTTCAAAAAAAATAAAACAAAGTATGAGAAAATTTTTAACGTTAATAACCGTGATAATAATAGCTGTGGTAGCTGTTAATGCACAAACTAAACTAAAAGGAGTAGTACGGATTGCTGGTACCGAAACTCCTTTGCAAGGAGTAAAAGTAACTCTAATGCAACAAAATCTCTCCTCGCAAACCAATGCTGCCGGCGAGTTTACACTTAGTTACCTCGAAGCAGGCGACGAAGAAGTGAGTTTTTCGTTGCAGGGTTATTTTACCCAGATAAAACTGGTGAATATCAAAAAAGATGCTACAACGGATATGGGGGTGGTATTTTTGGTGGCTGATTTATTGGTGGAAGCAAAAACAGATGTTTCGATACAAATAAATGAGAATGAATTAGATGACAATGAAAATGGGTCGGGAAGAGGATCATCGTCTATGTTAACATCTAAAGATGTATATACGAATAAAGTTAGTTATTCGTTTAGCCCGATGCGTTTTAATGTACGTGGCTATGAGCAGGTTTATGAATCTACCTATATTAATGGTATAAACTTTAATGGACTTGAGCGTGGTGGTTTTAATTATTCAATGTTGGGTGGTTTGAATGATGCTACACGAGTTAAAGATGAATTCGACGGAGTTCAACCCAATTCATATACTTTTGGGAATATTGGAGGTAGCACGAATATTAATACACAAGCTTCGGCAATTCCAATGGGAAATAAAGCGGGCTTGGCTTTTTCAAACCGTTCGTACAAATATAGAGCTTCTTTTATGCATTCAACAGGCTTAATGAATAATGGTTGGGCATTTGCAGCATCGGGTGTAATACGTTATGCTAACGAGGGTATAACAGAAGGTACTTTTTATAACTCAGCAGCTTATTTCTTATCGGCCGAAAAGAAACTAAATGATAAACACAATTTATCGCTTGTAACTTTTGGATCACCTACAAAGCGTGGACAAAGTTCTCCTTCAACTCAGGAAACTTATTATTTGGCAAATTCAATTTATTATAACTCATATTGGGGCTATCAGGATGGAAAAAAACGAAATTCGCGTGTTGTGAAAAGTTTTGATCCAACAGTAATTTTGTCGCACGACTTTAAGATGAACGAAAAGCAACGCTTACGTACCGGCGCTGCATTTCATTATAGCCTCTATAGTAATTCTGCACTTACATTTTTTAATGCCCCAGATCCTCGTCCTGATTATTATCGTAACCTTCCAAGCTATCAGTACGATGGACAAGTTGATGTGGATGGAACTATAAATGGTAATCCGAACGAGAATGTAATGAATGAACAAAAGGATTTTTGGAAAAACAGAAACCCAAATGTTACTCAAATTAATTGGGCTTCTTTGTATCGTGCAAATAGTCTTAACAACGAAATTAATCCGACAGGGAATGCTAAGTATTCGGTTGAAAGACGTCATAATAATTTAATGGAAACGGCATTAAATTCAACTTATACCAACCAATTGCTTGACGAGTTAAAGCTTACTGCCGGTATTGAAG
This sequence comes from Paludibacter sp., assembly GCA_020049335.1. Classification (GTDB taxonomy): domain Bacteria; phylum Bacteroidota; class Bacteroidia; order Bacteroidales; family Paludibacteraceae; genus Paludibacter. Next base: position 2,483 of record JAIFKX010000216.1, read on the forward strand.
CTAAATACTCGAAAGGTATACATTACAAAACAATGGACGATTTGTTGGGTGCAAATCAATGGATTGATATTGACCAGTTTGCCGATAGAGACTTAACTGGAACACTTTTAGGAAAAGATCCTAGTATTGTTCAAAATGATTTGAGAAATCCGAACAGGGTAATAAAAAATGGCGATATTTTTGGTTATAATTATAATTTAGATATTTACGTAGCCAGTGCATTTGTTCAGAACGAATGGAAGCTTTCACAGTTTGAGGCATATTATGCCGCAAAGTTAACATACACCGAATTTAGTCGCTTTGGTAAAATGGAGAATGGACGTGCTACTGAATCGGATGTTCAATCTTACGGAAGAGGTCAAACTTGGTCAAAATTTACTCCGTCAGTCAAATTGGGAGGCTCGTATTTGATTAATAATCAGAACAAATTAACATTCAGTGGTTATTATGAATTGAGGTCGCCAATACCAAACAATGCTTATGTTTCACCACGTATTAAAGATACTTTTGTAAAAGGACTTTCACCCGAAAAAGTATTATCATACGATTTGTCGTATAATTTCTCTTACAAAGCAGTTAAAGGACGTATTACCGGTTTTCAAACGCAAATAACAGATGGTGTTGAACTTAATTCGTATTACGATGACGAAAATCGTACTTTTGTAAACCATTCACTAATGGGTATTAATAAAATTTATCAGGGTATTGAAGTGGGTGTTGCCGTAAAATTAAATAATAGCTTTACCTTATCGTTTGCCGGAACAGTAGCCGATTATCATTACACCGATAGTGTATATGGTGTATTAAGTCCCGAAAACGGAGCGTTTGATGATGTTAAAGACTGGGTTATGCTAAAAGATAAAAAGTTAGCTACCGGACCTCAAATGGCTGGAAGCATTGCCTTGGATTATTTTCATCCTAAAATGTGGTTTGTGGGAGTAACACTTAATTATTTTGATAATAATTATGTTGATATAGCACCTATGCGTTTTACAAAAAATTACCTCTCATTTTATCAATCGGATATACAGAAAGAAATTTTGGGCGGTCAGGAAAAATTTGATGGAGGGTTTATGCTCGATTTTTCGTTAGGAAAAGTGATTTATATGAAAAATCGTAATTCGATAAACTTTAACCTTAGTGCAAACAATTTGCTGAATAGTAAGTTGATAACTTCGGGTTTCCAACAAGCACGAATTCCTTACGATGCTGATATTAAGTCAGCTACCGGAAACGTATATAAGTTTCCATCCAAATATTATTATGCTTTAGGAGCAAACTTTTTTGCAACTATATCTTACAAATTTTAAATAAAAAAATCAGAACAACATGAAATTGTATAATAAAATAGCAATATTATTTGTTGCCAGCACATTGTTTTTTAGTAGTTGCTACAGCGATTTTGATTCTCTTGAATCGGAAGATCAATGGGTTACCACACATACAATTGGGGCTTTTTTAGATGAGAATGCTTCGGAGGTGGGCGATTTGCCAACCCGAATTACCCGATTGTTTTCGGTTGATACCATTCCGGCCAATAAAAACATTATAATTAATGGAATAGTTATTTCGAATGATAACGATGGCAATATTTATAAAAATATTGTTATTCATGATTTTGTATCGAACCGAGCCCTGAAAATATCGGTCGATGCCGGAAATTTAAGTGCTGTTTTTCCAACAGGTAGAGCTATAAGTATTAATTGTAAAGGGTTGGCAATAGGTAAATATGCCGATATGTTACAGTTGGGTGTAGCCTATTATAAAACAGAATCAGGAAAAGTTGGATACGAAATTGGTCGAATACCCTATCCATTATTTTTAGAGCGCGTGCAAATTAATAAAGCTTCACCTATATACCCAATTTCGGAGTTGGTGGATACTGTAACAATTGCACAAATATTAAGTGGTGGAGTGGATATGCATAGTAAACTTGTATGTATTAAAAATGCCTATTTTACAGGTAAAGGGGCGAATTTTGGCGAACCAGCTGTTATTACCAACGAAGCATTAAAGATATTTGCACCATCAACAGATGGCGTTGGTTTTCCTCAATCGAGAGAAATTAAAGATGGTACAGGTTCAATATTTGTGGCAACCAGTGAATATTCAAAATTTGCGAATTATAAATTACCAGCAGCATCGTATGTGGGTAATATAACAGCCATAGTGGGTTGGTACAATGATAAAGACCTGACATTGGATGTTGCTAAAATTTATCACCAACTTACATTACGCTCAATAAGCGACTTAGGTAAAGGTTTTGAACGGTATCATCAAGAAGTTAAATAATCTGTTTTAAAAATGAAGTTTGATATGAAAGCACAAAAATTAATATATTTTATTTTCGGGTCATTATTAATGGTTTTAACGGCTTGCGAAAACTTGCTTGATGCACCGCCTGCACCAACCGAAAAAATAGACAACGAAACATATACTTTCAGCGAAAGTTTTCGAAATAGCTTAGGCGCTTTTACTGTTTACAGTGATTCGGGTAAGCAGTCGTGGGCTGTTACAAATAATAGCAATGTGATGATGGCGGGCAAAGTAGATAATGTTTCGTATGCAAATGTCGATTGGCTTATCTCACCATCAATTAATATACCTGCAAATAATACGTCAGTTCTGACTTTTGATTATGTTGTACGTGAGTTTGGAGATTTAACTAACGATGCTACGGTTTGGGTATCGGAAGATTACAATAAAGACTCTATACCAACAAAAGCAACTTGGACAAAACTTTCGTTGGTTGAACCTATGGTAAATGCTGCGAATTGGAATATGACAAATGCTGGTTCTATTTCACTTAAAGCCTTCAAAGGGAAAAAAATAAATATTGCTTTTCAGTATAAATCATCAAATACTACTGCTGGAACATGGCAAATTAAGAATTTTATTATTAAAGATAGAAAGCCAGTATCTATCCCTTATTTGGAGTCATTTACAGTGAATAAGGGCAAATTTACATCGATAAGTGTTTCAGGTGCAGAATCGTGGTCGTTTGATTCGTTTGGTAAATATTTAAAAATGACCGGTCATGTTGGCTCGGCAAACCTCGTTAACGAAGATTGGTTAATATCGCCACAAATTGATTTGACTAAAGTTTCGACAGCTAAACTAACTTTTGACCATGTAGCTCGTTATTTTAAAAATAATACAGATGCAACAGTTTGGATATCTGAAAACTATGAAGAAGGTTTGCCCGAAACAGCAGTTTGGACTAAATTGCCAACCTTACCTTTTGTAGATCCAGGTAGTTGGCCAAAAGTGCTTCCTTCGGCTGGCGAAATAAGTTTAACTCCTTATGCTGGAAAAACAGTTACAATTGCATTTAAGTATGTTTCAAATACGATTAATGCCGGTACTTGGGAGCTGAAAAATATTAGTATCCAAGAGGGTGAAGCAAAAGTGATTGAAGTAGGTAAAGGAACAGAAGCAAATCCGTATACTGTAGCTGGTGGAAAATTATATCAAAACACATCTGCTTGGGTTAAAGGGTATGTTGTAGGTTACGCTTGGGCTGGGGCAAGCGGTACAATTTATACTTTTAGTGCCGACTCTTGTACACAAGCTACAAATATTCTGATTGCTGATTCGGCTCACATAAAAGAGCCCTCTAAATGTATGGCTGTTCAGTTACCTACTGGAGCTGTTCGCGATGGATTGAGTTTAGTTACAAATAAGTTAAATCTTGGAAAGTTAATATCACTTTATGGTTCGTTAGAAGCTTATTTTGGTTTTCCGGGTATAAAAAATACTTCTTATTATGTGTTGCCCGATGGTACCGCAGGTGGTACAAGGCCAGTAGAACCAATTTATTCTGAAACTTTTGCTTCGAACAGTCAAGGTAATTTTACAATAAATAACGTTGTAGCACCTACTGCAATTCCTTCAATATGGCTAACTTCTGCTTCTTATGGTATGATTGCAACTGGGTTTAAATCCCCAACCAATTATGCAACCGAAGCTTGGTTAATTTCACCAGAGATTGATTTAACAACTCAGGCAACAGCTAAAATGAGGTTTGATCACGCTATTAATTTTGTTACAATAGCCAATATTAAAAATGAAATGACATTGCATATTTCAACCGATAATGGTGTAAGTTGGGCGCCTCTTACTATTCCAACTTATCCGGCTGGTAACACTTGGACTTTTGTGAGTTCAGGGGAAATTAATCTTTCAAGTTATATTGGCGGAAAAATTAAGGTAGCGTTTAAATATCTTTCAACAACAACCAAAGCTGGAACTTGGGAAGTGAAAAATTTTGTAGTTTACAAATAATTACAAGAGAACA